>NZ_JBQQBR010000043.1:0-107752 GCF_052245935.1 Nonomuraea sp. 3N208
CCTGGAGCGCCCTGCACGGGCTGATCGTCCTGTCCCGCGGCGGCCGACTCCCCGCCTCAGGCCGCGAGGCCCGCCTGACGCTGCTGCTCGACCAGCTCAGCGCCACCCGCTGACCCAGCCACGTACGATCAGTCGTTCCACACGGCGGCGACCTGGGACGCCACCTCCAGGCCGTGCCGGCGGCCCGCTCGGGCGGCCGGAGCGCGGCGGGCGGGGTCCAGGAGGGAGCTGACCGCGCGGCGGCCTATCACCGCGCGGAACTGCTCCGCGTCCGGCTCCACCAGCGCCACCCGGGCCTCGTCGCCCAGCTCGGCGACCTGCTCGTGGACGCCCTTCATCACGCCGCCGCCGCGGACGACGGGGGCGATGACGACCACCCGGTCGTACCCGGCGGCCGGCCGCTTGACCGAAGTTGGCCATGACTCGTTGCATAAGATCACCTGTGATCGGATCTATAGTGATCAACAGAATTCGAGCCCGCGGATTCTAAGCTCAGGCGGCACGCCGCGTAGAGGCTGATCTCCGAGTCCACGCCTGTGATTTTTCCTGGTCAGCCGCCCGGTCATGAGCGTAATCGCGACGACGGTCAGGTGTGCCTCGCTATGCGACGGCTTGCGTTCGAAGTCGACCACGTTGCGACGAGCGTTTATCAGCCACGAAATCGTCCTCTCGACGATCCAACGTCTCGCGAGTACTTTGAACCCCGTCTGACCAGGCCGTTTAGTCACGATCTTCAAAGTGAGGCGCAGGAAGCGGCGAGCCCATTCCACCAGCGTCCCGGCATAAGCGCTGAGACATCGTTCATAATCGTGTCGCGAGGAGACCGCACACCTGACCCTCGCTCATCAAGGGCAGCCCACGTCCGTGCGATCGCGTGCCCGCACGGCCGATAAAGCGTCGACCCGGCGCTCGCGAGGCCGAGGGCGGCGGCGCGGCGATATCCCCCGATGGCACGACACCGCAGCGCGACTACCGGCGATCGTCAACGAGGTCGCCGAGCTGCTCGATCTGATCACCCTTACCGCCGGCTACGACATGTGAGCGGGCGTTTGCCGCTTGGTGGCCGGGCGCAACGGCCGGCTCATGCTCCCCCTTCTCGCGGCGGCGCCCGGGGCCGCCCGAGGAGATCTCACTCTTGGGTAGCCCTCGTTGAGCGGCCTACCGGGCGCGGGCTCGTTGCCGGTCGTTCTGGAGGACACGCCGCCGGCCTGAGGCGAGCCATAGCAGAACATGGGACACACGCTGGACCTCTACGTGTTCCCCGTTGGGGGTGATGACGGCAGACTGGAGAGAGACCACCACATACGGCTGACCGCAGCAGTCTGGACCACCGGGCGTGGCCATGGCCGAGCCACCGCGCCCGCGGAAGACAGGGCAGCGAGGCCAAGAGGAGGTCTTCCATGCACAGGATCACCAATCGACGGCGACTGGCCCGCGCCATTGGGGCGGCTGCCGTCACACTGCTGGCCGTCTCCGGTTGCGGGGGCGGTGCGAGCGCACCTGAGGCTCCTCCCGCCCGCCAGGCGACCACGTCGCCTGCCGAGCAGGGAAGCATGATCAACGTGACGGTGAACGAGTTCTCTTTCGTGATGGCCAAGCGAGACCTCGCCGCCGGCACGTACACGTTCATGATCGACAACGTCGGAAGCGTGCCCCACGCGATGGCCCTCGAGGGACCCGGCGTGGGCACCCAACAGTCTGACGTGGTCGACGGCGGCAAGAAGACCGCCTGGACGGTCACCCTCCAGCCCGGCACCTACGAGGTGTGGTGCCCGGTGGGAAACCACCGCGCCCAAGGCATGGAGACCACCCTGACCGTCAAGTGACCACTGCGGGCACGGCTCGGCGCGACCCGGCGCCCCGTCCGGCACGGACGCGCTGGCGGGAGCTACCGGGCATCGCGGGTGACCGCGCGGACCGCCGAGTAGGCGGCGGCGCTCGGGTGGAGCGGCGGCAGCTGCCCCGGATGCGGTGTCTGAAGGTTGACCATGGAAGCGGCTCCTTGTCGTGGCGAATGGGGGTCAGGGGCGAGGCGCGGTGACGGCCAGCGGCTTTCAGAGCGGCGTAGTCCTCCCGAGCAATCCAGCGGATACGCTCCAGCCGCAGCCATTCGGGCGCGTGCTCACGCAGCCCACCCCTGAAACCCGAACCCGTCGGACGTACGCCACCCGGCCTGGGTCGATGGGGCGGCCACGTTCTCCCATGCCTTGCGCGGTGAGGTGCCGGGCTGGAGGGTCTCCTCGACCGTCAACGTCAGCCCAAGCCTGGCGGCCAGGTTCCTGGTGAGCTCACGCGTCACCTGTCACCGCGGCCTGGTGGACGGGTGTTCAGTCGCCGCTGCCGACGACGTCGACGTGTACCTGCCACAACTTTTGCGGAAGCGCACACCAGGGCGGGGTGTGCAGGCAGGCGTAGTCGGTCGCAGTGCTGACGTCGGCGGAACCGGCGGTGCCGGTGCGGTACACCTCGAACAGCGGCTGATCGGTCGGGTATCCGCCGCGGGTCAAGGCTTTCACGAGGGCCGGTCCACTGACGGCGGTCGGGCGGTACGCCGCGGGGAGGGAGATGCCGAGGGTCTGTCCGATGCGGAGAGTGATCGTCTTGCCGTTGTCGGCCTCGGTGAGCGTGACGCTCGGCTCACCGGTGATGGCGTTGTTGATGCAGCTCGCCGTCGGGGTCGGTCCAGTGCCGGTGACCAGCATCCCGAAGGTGATCGAGGCCCCCGGGGCCAGTTGTCCGTTGTAAGCCGCGTTCACCGCGGTGACGTAGGTGGCGGAAGTGGTGCCGGCCGTGGCGACGATGGCGTTCCATGCGGACACCACCGACTGGCCGCTGGCAAGGGTCACGTTCGCCGTCCACCTGGTCGCGGCGGTGGCGGCGGTGTTGGTGATCGTGACGGTCACGATGCTTCCCCCGGCGTACTCTCCGTCGACGCGCGCGGTGGCGGCGCACCCGGCCGATTGGGCGGCCGCCACCACGGTGCCTCCGGCGATCGCCGGTGTGGCGAGCATGGTCAGCAGGCCGACGATCGTGCTCAGGCCCAAGGTCATCCGTCTTGTCCAAGCCACGGCTATGCACCTCTCAGCGCAAGCGAGACGGCGCCGACCCAGGCCGAGACACCGCACGATGGGATTCCGGCAGACGCATCGTCAACGGTGACCTTGTTGGTGTCAAGGATCGATGAATCTTTCAGAAATCGCCCACCCGCGGCTCGCCCCTTGAAACCGGCACCTACCGCTCTGACGTGCACGTTCGCTCTGCCGCGCAGGAGAACGTGGCTGGGTCGTGTCACGTGATCATGCGACGAGGTCTCGGAGCCAGATCCGGATCGAGACGACATCGAGGGTCGCGACCGGCGGCGCGGGCGGCGTCCAGCAGATGCAGCTCGTAGGAGTCGAGCACGGCCCGGGCGTGACCAAGCAGGGTGAGCGCGTCGTCGACGTCGCCGGGGCTGGCCGTGGGGCCGTGCGGGTCCAGCCGCGGGGCTTGCAGCGCGAGCGCGACGCGCTCGACGGCCGCGTCCATGGCTCAGGCGTCCTTTCGCCGCCCAAGATGCCCATGCGTTGCAGGGCTTCCCGAACATCCTCGCTGAGCTCCTCGGGAGGGCCTTCACCGCCGGCCATGACACGGTCGGCCTAGGGGGCTCCGCGATGACGATCAATCCATAGGCAGGATCAAGGACGTGACGGGGTCGGCGGTGACCGGCATGCGCTCGGTCTGGCTGGACCGGCTCGGTGCCGGGCCGCCGCCCGCCGGTTTTCCCCGCATCACCTCACTTGCTGAGCTGGCTCGGCTCCTGAAGGTCCCGTCGGGGCACAGGAGGAGCTGATCCGGCTCAGCCGCGCCTGCGCCCTAGCGGACTATGGCGAAGACCGGGTTGGAGTAGAACCAGAGGTCTTCCCACGGGTTGGCCTGGCCCGGCACGTCGATGGCGGGCCCGGCCGGGTCGACGTCGGCGCCGAAGTAGCCGGGCGCGCTGCGCTTGCCGTCGGTGCCGCGCACCCGGACGTAGAACGAGTTCTCGGCGGTGACCTCGTGCTCCAGCGTGATCGTGCCGCTGAGGCCGGAGACGTCCCAGGACTTGACCACGCGGCTGTCGGGGGCGCGGAAGGCGGCCCGGTCGGCGGCCGGGCCGGTGACCGTGCCGAGGATCAGATCCACGCGGGCCGCGCGCGGCACCAGGCCAGTGGCGTTGGGCCGGTCGGCCAGGTCGACGGTGACCGTCACCTTGACCTTCCCGCCTCGCCGCACCCGCTCGGTCCCGCCCATCGGGCTACGGCCGAGCCGCAGGTCGAGCCCGGCGATGAGGTCGCCGAAGCAAACCCACATGCGGCCCGCCCGCATGGCGTCCATCACCTGCCGGTAGCCGAAGCTGGTGGCGCCGACCCAGGTCTTGTTGTACGCGCCGGGCGGCAGGGAGCTGTATTCGCTGATCGGCCGGCCGGCGTTGACCGGGTCGGGGAAGCGGCCGGTGCTGTTGAAGGTGTCGCCCCGGTCGTTGTAGGGGATCGAGTCGTAGCCGGTCTGGTTGAGCGGATCGACCGGGTTCTTTACCCAGTCGCCGCAGCCCTGGTGGCCGTCAGAGGTGGTGGTGATCCACCACGGCCGGCCCTCGGCCAGCATGCTGTCCCACAGCCCGCCGACGGCGGCGGCCATCCAGTCGAAGCCGCCCCAGGTCCGGTAGGCCTCGGCGGGGTAGCCGCGGAAGGACCAGTTGCCGGGGCTGGAGTCGTACAGGCCGCGGCCCCTGGCCATGCCGGGGGCGGGCAGGCCGGCCGCCTGGTGACCCGGCGCGCCCTCCATGCCGATCACGATCTCGGGCGCGGCGTCCCGCCAGGCCCGCGTCTCGGACGGGGAGTTGATGCCCAGCCGGGCGGGGTGGTTGGGGATCACGAGCGCATCGTCGATCCGGCCGCGCCGTACGGCCTCGCGCAGGAACTGGACGGCCTTGACGGCCAGCTCCTCGTTGGCGGGGGTGCCGTCCCTGGTGCCGTTGACCCTGGCGTCGTGCTTGGTGACGAACTCCTGCAGGAAGGCGGCTTCGTTGCGGCCGGGGGCGAGCATCAGCGTGGTGTGCTCGCCTGCCGGAATGTTCCACTCCAGCCCGGTGAAGATCAGTAGGTGGTCGCCGTGGCGCTCCCTGGCCGTCCTGATGTCGGCCACCAGCGGGTTGACGCTGTGGGTGGCGAAGGGCACGTTGCCGTGGTCGGTGATGGCGATCCAGTCCAGCCCGCCCGCCACCGCCCGCTCGGCCTGCGCGGCGACCGGGTACATGGCGTCGTTGCTGTACTGGGAGTGCAGGTGGTGGTCGCCGGCCAGCCAGAGGTAGCCGCGGCGCCGCTCGGCGCGCCTGGCCGAACCGTGGGCGGCTGTTGCCGGCCCGGCCAGCACCGTACCCGCACCGACCAGGCCCACGCCCGCGAGGAGCGCTCGTCGATCCTTGTTCACGTTCACGGATCCCTTTTCCAGGATCAGAGGGGAAGGGGACAACCTCAGAAGCGAGAACCCCTCATGAACAGCGGAACATGCACGTTTAACCTCCGGTATCTATCGTCGCGACCATGAGGATCGCCCGCTTACTTCCGCCGCTCATCATCCTGCTGATCGGAGTGGGCCTGCCGCTCCCCGCGCACGCCGCCTCCGGCACCTTCTCCGGCACGTTCTCCGTGCTGGCCTACAACATCGCCGGGCTGCCCGAACCGATCTCCGGCGGAGACCCGGCCACCAACACGCCCCTCATCGGGGCGCGGCTGGCGCCGTATGACATCGTGCACATCCAGGAGGACTTCAACTACCACGCCGCGCTCTACGCCGCCGACGACCACCCGCACCGGACCCCGACCAGCGGCGGCGTCCCCTTCGGCAGCGGCCTCAACACGCTGTCCGACCTGCCCTACGACGCCGACGACTTCGAGCGCGTCACCTGGGACACCTGCTCCATCGGCTCGGGCGACTGCCTGACCCCCAAGGGATTCACGTTCATGCGCGTACGGCTGGCCACGGGCGTCTACGCGCACCTGTACAACCTGCACACCGACGCCGGGACCGAGAGCGGCGACCTGGCCGCGCGGCGCGCCAACTTGCTGCAACTGTCGGCGTTCATCCAGACGCACTCGGCCGGACACCCGGTGATCGTCTACGGCGACACCAATACCCGCTACACCCGGACGGGTGACAACATCCGCGACCTGCTCGCGCAGAACGGCCTCACCGACGTGTGGGTCCAGCGCGTACGCGGCGGCACCCCACCGGCGGCGGGTTCGCCCGCGCTGACCTGTGACGACGCGGCGGTGACCAACGAGTGCGAGGTGGTCGACAAGATCCTTTACCGCGGCGGCCCCTATGTCACGCTGACCGCCACCGGCTACGACAACGACAATGCCTCCTTCCGTGATGCGGCAGGCGCGCCGCTGTCCGACCACTACCCGATCACCGCGTCGTTCTCCTGGGCGCTCAACCCTGCGTTCCAGCTCAGCGACCAGTTCGGCGGCCCACACGGGACGTACTTCACCGACATCGTCCCCGTCCGCGCCCGCGCGAGCGCGATCTCACTCAACGCCGGCTCGCGCGTCGACCGGATCGGGCTCACCCTGCAGGACGGCACCATCCTGGCGCACGGCGGCACCGGCGGCACGGCCACAACGCTGACGCTGGGCCCCGACGAGTACGCCTCCTCCCTCCAGGTGTGCCGCGGCGTCAGGAACGGGCAGACGCGCATCTTCTCCGCGCGTTTCACCACCAATCTCGGCCGGACGCTCGCGGGTGGCTCCACCACCTCCGACTGCACCACGTTCACCGCTCCGGCGGGCCGGCAGATCGCGGGGTTCCACGGCCGCTCCGGCGCCGAGCTGGACAAGGTAGGCGTGATCTACACGCAGCGCTGACCCAGGGACCCGATCAGCGGGGCGGAAGACGTCAAGTCGAACCCGCCCACATGGGCCAGGTAGTCCCCCCTGACCTGGCGGACATCGAGCCACTGGTGCGCGAGGTCGTGAGCTGGTCCGGCATGAATGAGCGCCGCCTGCGCATCGTCGTCAAGAAGCACCTCCCCGGCACCCTCGCCGCTTCTTCATGATGGTGTCCCTTCGGAGTCCCGGCCGAACCGGTGGTACGCACGACGGCGGGAAGCGCCTGCCGTTGGGCGGTGCTCCGCCGTGTGGACCGTCAGTTGGGGTTCCCTGGGCACGCGGGGATTGAGCCGAGCCGGTCAACGAAGGACGGATCGGTGATGGTGGTCATGGCGGTGTGCTCCTCGAAAAGTGGGGATCGCTGGTGGAAGGCATCAGTCTGACGGCCTTGGTCATGCCCGTCAGTTCGGCCAGCGCGTTGGGGAACATCAGCTGGGCCATGACGGGCAGGACCTTGTGCTTCCAGTGCGGCTTGTCGCGCAGGTCGGCCAGCGACGCCGTGGCCAGGCCGATGAAGCGGGCCACCTTCTGCGCCTCCATGACCTGCACGATGGTGCGGGTCCCGTCGGTCACAGGAGCTGCTGGGTGACAAGGCGGCCGATGCCGCCGGTCGCGCCGAGGACGGTGACACGCATCAGGGGGTTCCTTGCGGTGAGGGTCAGAAGCTGTAGGGGCCGAAGCGTCCCCAGGCCACCAGGGCAGCCAGGATCAGCAGGACGGCGTTGAAGGCGATCGCGCCGGGTTCCTTGCGGCGGGCATGGGTGATCGCGGCCAGCACCATCACCACGACCAGGCCGGACGCGGCCAGCGGGGTCAGCACGGGGGCGATGCCGGTGGCCGCGGGCAGGATCAGCCCGAGAGCGGCGGCGAACTCCACGATGCCGATGAAGCGGACGGTGGCCTGCGAGAAGTCGGCCGTCCAGGGCAGCTGGCCGACCAGCTTCTCCTTGGGCTGGGTGGACTTCATGACGCCGGCCATGGCGAGCATGGCGGCCAGCACGGCCTGCAGGATCCACAAGAAGACGTTCACGTACGGATTCCTTGGCAGAGGGGGACGGGGGCGGGAGGGAGCGGATGCCCCTCCCGGGAGCGGGGTGGGCCGGCCGGTCAGGCGTTGAAGATGGCCTCGGATCGGTCGCGGTTTTCGTGCAGGTCCCAGTACAGGGGGCGATCTGCTCGGGCGTGGCCGCCGGAAATCCCGCCGGGCCGTTCCCGCCGATCCAGACGTTGATCGCCACGTGGGCGGCGTGCACGCCGCTGCCGGCCAGTTCCTTGTTCAGGTTGATCACCCAGTTGCGCAGAGCTGCTGCGGCCGCGTTGACGTTGCCGAACATCGGCACCGGGTCCACGGATCCGCCGCCGGTGGTGAACAGCAGGGTCCCGGCACCGGCCTCCCGCATGGCGGGCAGTACCGCCTGGGCCGCCGTGACGGCGCCGTAGAAGTTGTACTCGATCTGCGGCTGCAGATTGTCCACCGTGACCTCCGAGGGAGCGGCCAGGGTGAGGCCGGGCACGGGGGAGTGCGGGGCCGGAGAGTACTCCAGTACGTCGATGCCGCCGAAGCGGGCCTTGGCCGCGTCCAGGGCATCGGTCAATGAGGGGCGGTCGAGGATGTCGGCGGGGAACGCGGCGGCCGTGATGCCTTCCTGGCCGAGCTGGGCGACCAGCGTTTCCAGCTTCTCCTTGGTACGGGCGATCAGGGCGACGTCGAAGCCGCGGCTGCCGAAGGTGCGGGCGATGGCCAGGCCCATGCCGGGGCCGGCGCCGACGATGGCGAGAGTGGGCACGTGAGATCTCTTTCCGTGAAGCGATGGATGTCAGGAGCAGGCGATGGCGATCTTGCCCGGGGTGCTCGCGCCGAAGGCGGCGAACGCCTCCGTGGCCTTCTCCAGCGGGTAGCTGGCGGTGACCGGCACCCGCAGCGCACCGGAGACGACCTGCTCAGCCAGGGCGGTCAGAGTCGGAGCGGTCGGGTCGGCCATGATCGTGTGGACGGTGACGTCCGGGCCCTTGACGGCATCCTGGGTCAGGCCGGTGGTGGAAGCGATCCGGCCGCCGGGCCGCACCAGTTCGGCGAGCTGGGCGCCGTCGCCCGCCAGGTGCAGCACCGCGTCCACGCCGTCCGGGGCGATTCGGCGGACCTGGGCGTGAAGGTCACCGGTGAAGTCGACCACGTGGACCTCTGCTCCGGTCAGGCCGGTGACGAAGTCGGTCTGCGTACCGGGGCGGGCGGTTGCGATCACCTTCGCGCCGCGGGCGGCGGCGAGCTGCACGGCCAGCGAACCCACCCCACCGGCGGCCCCTGAGATCAGCACCGTCTCGCCCTCGGCCAGGGCCACCGCGTTCAGGCTGTCCACGGCGGTCGCGCCGGCCACGCCCAGCGCGGCCGCGTCCGCCACCTCAAGGCCCGCGGGGATCGGGGCGACGCCGTGTCCGGCGGGCGCCGTGACGTACTCGGCCAGCGACCCGGCGCCCAGGTACGACCTCATCACCACACCGAACACCGCGTCGCCGACCGCGAAGCCCTCCACGCCCTCACCGAGCCCCTCGACGGTGCCCGCGAAATCCTTGCCGAGCACCAGCGGGAACCGATGCTCCATCAACCCCTGCAGATAGCCGGCGGCGGTGGAGACGTCGATCCCGTTCAACGAGGCGGCGGCCACCTTCACCAACACTTCCCCGGCCTCCGGGCGGGGAGTGTCCACCTCGGCCACAGCCGGGGTCGAGGGGACGGATTCGAGCGTTATGGCACGCATGAGCTGCACCTTTCGAAAACGGAACGGCCTGCCCAGTTCCGTGGTGCAGCCTAGCACCAAAGTGGGTAGGTCGTTCCAGTTGGGTAGAGTGGGGGTCATGACCTCGACCGCAGAGCCCGACTCGCCCGCCGACCGCCAGCCCGAACCGGGGCTGCGCGCCGACGCCGAACGCAACCGCGAGCGCATCCTGGCCGCCGCCCGCCGCCTGTACGCCAGCGACGGGCTCGGCGTCTCCATGGCCTGCATCGCCCGCGAAGCCGGCGTCGGCAAGGCCACCCTGTCGCGCCGCTTCGCCACCCGCGAAGAACTCATCAACGCCGTCTTCGCCGACCGTATGGACGCCTACGCAGCCGCCACCGCCGAAGCCCTCGCCGACCCCGACCCCTGGCACGGCTTCATCGGCTTCATCCAGGCCGTGTGCGCCATGCAGGCCGCCGACCGGGGCTTCGCCGACGTGCTGGCCATGACCTTCCCGGCCGCCAAGGCGCTGGAAGGCCGCCGCGCCGAGGCCTACGACGGGTTCCTCGAACTCATCGCCCGCGCCCAGGCCGGCGGCCACCTGCGCGCCGACTTCACCTCACAAGACCTCGTCATCTTGCTGATGGCCAACGCCGGCGTCGTCGCCGCCACCCAAGACGCCGCCCCCGACGCCTGGCGCCGCCTGGTCGGCCAGATGCTGCGCGCCTACGCCACCCCCGGCACCGACCTCCCACCGCTGGAGCAGGCTCCTGCACACACCGCGCTGTACCGGGCCATGCTCCGCCTCGCCCGCCCCGCCACCGGTGGGGACACCGAGCGAACAGACAGCCGTTGACGATGCCAACGATCATGATGGATGTCCCGTGCCCATGTGCCGGACTCGGACAACGCGCCGGTCATCCCGTGCCCCCGCCTCGTCATCGGCGCTCTGCGGGGTCGCCGTAGCAGGGGGTATTGGCCTCCCAGTACTAGTGGAACGATGAACCGGGGTTAGTGTCACATGATTTGACACACCATCTCTGACCAGGCCAATCTTGCGTTGTGGCGGATTCTGAAGGTGTGGCGTTCCTGCGGTCGGATGTTGGCCGGTTCTGCGGCGAGATCGCCGATCTGGCTCCTGCGATACGGCTGGCGCGGCTGGCGGAGTTGCGGGCGATGCTGGATGAAGTCACCTCGCAGGCGATGGCTGCGGCGATGGCGGACGCGCAGGCCGAGGGGTGGGGGCTGCGCCGGATCGGCAAGCACGCCGGGGTCTCCCACGAACAGGTCCGGCGGATGCTCGTGCCGTCCGAGGCGCAGCCCCGAAGCCGGCCGCACCGCCTCAGGTGAAGCGATGCGAGCCGGCGGGCCGCAGCCGCCTTGCGCGCTGGTCTGCAAATAGAGCGCATCCGCGCGGGGTGGCGGCGCGCAGCCCGCGGGGGAGGACGGTGCGGTGCCCCTTTCCTCAAGGGCGCTCGGCTGATCTTCGGCGATCAACCGGCCAGCGCCTGCAGCAGACGCTCCCGCTGTTGCTTGGTCAGTCCGCCCACCCGGCGCTTCTGAGCCACCCCCGACACGGCCATCAGCGCCGCGACCCTCGCCGGCCCGTAACCAGGAACCGCTCGGAGAACCTGCGCTATCCGAGTCTTCTTCACCAGTTCCTCGCCGCTACGGCCGAATACCTCCGCCACGCTGGCCGTACCGGACTTCACCCCCGCCAGCAGCGCGCTACGCGCCGTGCGATGGTTCGCCGCCGACCGCGGCGGTGTAGCGGCCGACGAGCAGGGGAGTGACGTCCCGGTCGACGAGCCAGGTGAAGGCGTGACCGCCCCCGTGGGCCCGCGCGCAATCTGGTGCCCGTACAGACGCAGAGTGGCGTGGCCATTGACGCGATGCCAGCCGGCCGCTCGGTCACATGCCGGCGATGAGCTTGTCCACCCGCTCGTCGACGCTGCGGAACGGGTCCTTGCACAGGACGGTGCGCTGGGCCTGGTCGTTCAGCTTGAGGTGCACCCAGTCGACGGTGAAGTCGCGGCGCTTCTCCTGCGCCTTGCGGATGAACTCGCCGCGCAGCCGCGCCCGGGTGGTCTGCGGCGGCACCGACTTGGCCTCGAAGATCTTGATGTCGGAGGCCACCCGCTCCACCGAGCCGCGGCGCTGTAGCAGGTAGAACAGGCCCCGCTTGCGGTGCACGTCGTGGTAGGCGAGGTCGAGCTGCGCCACCCTGGGCGACGACAGCGGCAGGTCGTACTTCTTCCGGTAACGCTCGATGAGCTGGTATTTCGTCACCCAGTCGATCTCCCGCGCCACCAGGTCGAGGTCGCCGGTGTCGACCGCGCGCAGCGTGCGCTCCCACAGCTCCAGCACCCGGTGCGCGATCGCGTCGCCGCCGCGCCGGTCGACGAAGTCCTTCGCCTTCGACAGGTACTCCTGCTGGATCTCCAGGCTCGACGCCTCCCGGCCGTTGGCCAGGCGCACCCGCCGCCGGCCGGTCATGTCGTGGGAGACCTCGCGGATCGCCCTGATCGGGTTCTCCAGCGACAGGTCACGCATCACCGTGCCCGCCTCGAACATGCGCAGCACCAGATCGGTCGCGCCGACCTTGAGCAGCATCGTGGTCTCACTCATGTTCGAGTCGCCCACGATCACGTGCAGGCGGCGGAACCGCTCGGCATCACCGTGCGGCTCGTCACGGGTGTTGATGATCGGCCGGGACCGGGTGGTGGCCGACGACACGCCCTCCCAGATGTGCTCGGCCCGCTGCGAGACGCAGTAGACGGCGCCGCGCGGGGTCTGCAGCACCTTGCCCGCCCCGCAGATGATCTGCCGGGTGACCAGGAACGGGATCAGCACGTCGGCCAGCCGCCCGAACTCGCCGTGCCGGCCCACACAGTAGTTCTCGTGGCAGCCGTAGGAGTTGCCGGCCGAGTCGGTGTTGTTCTTGAACAGGTAGATGTCGCCGGCAATGCCCTCCTCGCGCAGCCGCTTCTCGGCGTCGACGAGCAGGCCCTCCAGGATGCGCTCGCCCGCCTTGTCATGCGTGACCAGCTCGATCACGCTGTCGCACTCGGGCGTGGCGTACTCGGGATGGCTGCCGACGTCCAGGTACAGACGGGCGCCGTTGGGGAGGAAGACGTTGCTCGACCGGCCCCAGGACACGACCCGCCGGAACAGGTACCGGGCCACCTCGTCGGGGGACAGCCTGCGCTGGCCCCTGAACGTGCACGTGACGCCGTACTCGTTCTCCAGGCCGAAGATGCGACGATCCATTGCCTCACGCTACTCCCCCATCACGGTCTCGCCCAGGTCGTCCAGGTGGTCGGTGAGGACCTGGTGGTCGGCGTCGAAGGGTACGAACGCCGGCCGTCGGATCCGGCGTTTGGAACAGCGGACTCACTTGCCTGACGTGCCTGACAGACCTTCAAGCAGCTGACCAGATATTTCGCTTGACTACCCAAGATAACGATGGCCTCAGCCGCCTTCTCCAAGGCCGTCGCCCGTCCCGGTATGTCAAGATATCGATAACGGTTTTCATTCTGTTTTTGCGGAAGGGGAGAGCCCGTGTCCACTCCTGTCGTTCTGGTCGTCGGCCTGCACGGTGCCGCCCGCGCGGCCGTCGTCGACCGGCTGCTGGCCGATCACCCCGGAGCGGCGGCGGTTCGTCACGGGCCGGGGGCCGGTCGCGAGGACCTGACGGCCGAGCTGTGCCGTCTGGCCCCGGCCGCGGCGCTCCTGGTGGTGGACGTGTGGGATGCGGGTGAGCCGCGCGCGGTCGCCGAGGCGATCGCCGGGGGCGGGCTGCGGCTGACCGGGGTGCTCGCGGCTCTGGATGCCCGGCACATGCCCATCGACATCATCCGCGGCGACCGCCTCGAGGCGACGGAACCCGGGCAGGGGCCCGGGCCTCACGTGGCCGGCGTGCTGGCGCGGCAGATCGAGTACGCCACCTGCCTGGCCCTGGTGGGCGGCGACGCCGAGGACGTCGAGCTGGCCGCGGCGGTCCTGGCCCACCTGGCCCCCTGTACTGCGGTGCACCATCTGCGCGACGCTCTCCCCGGCCTGGCCGGGCCGGCTCTGTGCCCGCGCGAGCTGGCCGCCCGGGTCGATCCCGGCACGGCCCTGCTGCCGTGCGACGCCCAGACCGGCGCGGTCGTCACGGTCGTCTGGCGGCGGCTGCGCCCGCTGCATCCGGCACGCTTGTACGCCGCCGCCGGGGAGCTGGCCGCCTGCACGGTACGCGGCCGGGGCCGTTTCTGGCTGGCCAGCCGGCATGAGCGGATGCTGGCCTGGGACGCCGTGGCCGGCCAGGTGACGGTACGCGACGCAGGTCTGTGGCTGGCCGCGCTGCCCGAGACGGCCTGGGACATGCTCGGCCCGGCCCGCCGCGCCGGCGCCGCTCTCGACTGGAACCCGATCACCGGCGACCGCGTCCAGCACCTGGTCTTCACCGGCCCCGACCTGGACCGCGATCACATCCACACCCTGCTGGACTCCTGCCTGCTCACGCCGGAGGAGGCGCTGGCCGGCTCGCGGGTGTGGCGCGGCTACGACGACCCGTTCGCCCGCAGCGCCGACACGGACGCTGTCGTGTCGCGATGACCTGGCGAGAGGGCGCGGATCGAGGCGGTGGCGGTCCGCCGGCCGCGGATCGTTCGGATGCTGCTCAATCCCCGCCTCCAACAGGCTAGGCGCGGTTCACCTGCGGTGACGTGCTTTCACCTCCAGCGGGGGCGGCGGGCGACGTAGACCACCGCGGGTGGCAGGTTGCGCCAGACCGTCATGCTGGTCACGACCTCTTCGAACTCCGCCCGCAGGTCACCGAGCAGCCGCCGGGCCGGGCCCGCCCTGCGCGTCCAGTTGTAGGCGAACTGCGTGCAGACCCCGGCGGGGGCGAGCGCGCGGGCCATGGACTGGATCAGGGGAGGCTCCCCGGCGTAGGCGACCCACGGCAGGCCGCTGACCATGACGTCCACCGGCCCGATGCCACGCCCGGCGAGCAGTTCGGGCAGGTGGGTGACGTCGTCGCACACCACCTCCACCGACGGGTACGCCTGCGCGATCCCCGCGGCGAATCTCTCGTTGAGCTCGACCACGACGTGCCTGCCGCGGCCGGCCAGCCGCCGCTGGATGGCCGAGGTGAAGGCGCCCGTCCCCGCGCCGAGCTCCACCACCACCGGGTCACCGCGCTCCGGGACGCCCACCACCATACGCTCCGCCAGCCACGCCGAGCTCGGCGCCACTGAGGCCGTACGCAGCGGCGATTTGACGAACTCCCACAAGAACCGGCCACGGTCGAGGTAGCGGCGCCCCTGATCGATTACCACAGTCGATACCCCCGGCCAGATCCTGCCGCACCGAGGACAAATGTGACATAACGTGCAGAGAGCTCGGAGATGAACATCAACGGTCGTCCACCTCCCCTGTGCGCGCGAGGGGCAGCGGCCGAAGAAGACCGCCAGCTGGGCGCCGAGGCCGCGGTCTGGGTCTTGATCGCCTGGCTCACCCGGGATCCGCCGTTCGGCCGAGGCGATCGAGAAGGATATGGACGAACGGCCGATCTCCCGTACCCCGTCCCGGGCGCGAGGCTGGTCGGCATGAATGACGTGCTTGTTGGACGGGCCCTGGTGAAGAGGTTCGGGCAGACGGTCGCCCTCGGCGGCGTGGACATCGCGGTACGGGCCGGGGAGGCCGTGGCGATCATGGGGCCGAGCGGGTCCGGCAAGTCGACCCTGCTGCACTGCCTGGCCGGGATCATGAAGCCGGACGCGGGCGAGGTGCACCTGCTCGGGCAGCGCATCGACGCGATGGGGGAGCGCAAGCGCAGCGCGCTGCGCCGTACCCGCTTCGGTTTCGTCTTCCAGTTCGGCCAGCTCCTGCCCGAGCTGCCCGCCGAGGAGAACGTGGCGCTCCCGCTCATGCTCGGCGGTGTGCCCAGGGCGCAGGCGGTACGGCAGGCGCGCGAGTGGTTCGCGCCGCTCGGCCTGCACGCGATGGAGTCCAGGCGGCCGGGCGAGCTGTCCGGCGGCCAGGCGCAGCGGGTGGCCATCGCCAGGGCGCTGGTGAGCAAGCCGGCCGTGGTGTTCGCCGACGAGCCCACGGGCGCCCTCGACCAGCGCACCGGTCACGACACGATGCGGCTGCTGGTGGAGGCGACCAAGCACAACGGCGCCAGCCTGATCGTGGTGACCCACGACCCGCACGTGGCCGGCTGGTGCGACCGCACCGTCGAGGTCCGCGACGGGCAGCTGGTGAGCGGGGTGCGTGCGTGAACCTCGCACTGACCTGGCGCCTGCTCAGGGGCGGCGGGCGCCGCGGCATGCTCGGCACCTGGCTCACGCTCGGGGCGGTCGCCGTGTCCACGGCACTGCTGCTGTTCGCAGTGGCCGCCAACTTCGCCTTTCAGGCCAGGGCCGATCGCGGCGCCTGGCGCAACCCCGTCCCGGCCTCCTCGGGCGCGGTGGCGATCGAAGCGTCGCGCACGGATGTCGTCCGCGACCAGACGATCACCGTCGTCGACCTGGCCGCGCTGGGTGAGGCGCCCGATCCTCCGCCCGGCCTGCCCCGCTTCCCTCGCCCCGGCGAGGCGTGGCTCTCGCCCGCTCTGGCCGAGCTGGCCGGCCGGCTTCCCGATGACGAGCTCGCCGCGCGTTTCCCGCGCCAGGTAGGTGTGCTCGGTGACGAGGCGCTGGTGTATCCGGGTGAGCTGGTCGCGGTCGTCGGCCACAAGCCGGACGCCTCGGAAATGACCGCGTCCCGCGGCAGCGACTCGATGGTCGATACGGGGCCGGTCAAGGTCGCCACCCTCGACGGACAAGCGAGCCAGGACGCGAAGCTGTACCAGACGCTCGCGGTCATCGCCAGCGTGCTCATGGTCGTGCCGCTGCTCATCTTCGGGGGCGCGGCGGCCCGGCTCACGGTGGCCCGGCGCGACCAGCGGCTGGCCACGCTCCGCCTGGTCGGCGCGACGCCCGGCCAGGTGGTGGGGATGACCGTGGCCGAGGCGGTGATCGTGGCGCTGGCCGGCGCGCTGGCCGGGACCGTCGCCTACGCCCTGGCCGCGCCGCTGCTGGCCAGGATCGAGATGCAGGGAGGCCCCTGGTTCGCCGCCGACGTGTTCCCGAACCCGCTGGTCATGGCGGCGGTGCTGGTCGCCGTGCCGCTGCTGGTGGGCCTGTCGGCGGTGGCCGGGCTGCGGCGGGTGGTGGTCAGCCCGCTGGGAGTGGCCAAACGCGAGACACCGCCCGCCATGCGGTTCGTCAGGGTGATCGCCCTGCTGGCGGTGCTGGCCGTCATCCCACAGCTGTCGATGAACACCGGCATCGCGATCATCGGGGTGGCGCTGGCGCTGGCGTTCCTGGGCGTGAACCTGGTGGGGCCTTGGGTAGTCGGCATGATCGGCCGGATCACGGCCGGGCTCGCCCGCGGCCCCGTGCGGCTGCTCGCCGGCCGCAGGCTCGTGGACGACCCCCGCTCCGCCTGGCGGACGGTGAGCGGGGTGGCGCTGACCGGGTTCGTGGCCGGTTTCCTCGGACTGCTCAGCCCTGCGGTGCTCGACGGCGGGACCGCCGGGCCGCCGGAACTCCGCGTCACCGCGCCCGCCGGGCAGGTTGAGCAGGTGAGCGAGCAGGCCCGCGAACGCCTGCGCAAAGCCGGTGTGACGGCGACCGTGAAACCCGCGCAGAACGTCGTGGTCGCGGCCCTCGACGGCTCCGCTGACGCGGCCACGGTGGACCGGGCCCGCACTGCGCTGGCCGGGCTCGTTCCCGGGCGCACGCCCACGACGCAGGCTGCCGACGATCAGTCCGCCCTGCAGTTCCTCGCCGACATCCGGGTGGGCACGAACGTCGTGCTGGCGGTGTCGTTCCTGGTGGCCATCACCAGCTCGGGCATCACCGCCATGTCGTCGGTGCTGGACCGGCGGCAGACGTACGGACTGCTGCGCCTGGCCGGCACGCCGCTGGAGGTGCTCGACCGGGCCCGCAGGGCCGAGACGCTGATCCCGCTGACGGTGATGGGCGGCGGCGCGATCCTCGTGGGCGTGTTCTGCGCGCTGCCGTTCATGTCCGGTGTCACGTCCGGCGGCGTCGGCTCGGTGGGCGCGGCCACCCTGGGCGGATGCGTCGTCGTGGGGTTCGCGGGCGTGATCGGGGCGGGTGCGCTCAGCCGCCCGCTCCTGCGAGCGGTCACCGCCGACCCGGCTCCCCGCCCGGACTGACGCCGTCGCGTTCGATGCGGCCGCGTTCATCGACCATGGCCTCCTGCCAATCCTCGGGTACCGCGTGCACGAGGGGACCGTCTCGGTTGGGTCGCAGAAGGCGGCCTCGGAGTCGGCGTAGCGGTCCAGCGGAGCCAGAGCGTCCATCACCGGCTGGAAGGCGGTGTTGTTGGCCTCCCAGTACTAGACGGGCCGCCACGCCGGATGCGCCCTGCAGCCGCACGGGCCCGTTTGGAGTCGTGATCACGTGGCCGGAAAAGGATTGGACGGGATGATGCTCGGGCTTGTAGCTTGCAGTTGATCGTGACACCGCCCGAGGAGGTGAGACCCATGAACGCTGTATCGATGTGGGTGCTCCCCCTTCCCGTCACGGTCGGGCGATTGACGTAGGTGTCGCCGGGAGCGCCTCGCCAACAAGGCACTCCCGAAAGGCAACACCTATGCACTCTCAGCAGGTCACCGCCGAGCCGCCGTCGAACGACAGGGTCGAGCGTGACTCCACGGTGGGCGACGTCCCCGGAGTTCTCTGGTCGCCGGCCTCCGGCGCCGATCGCGCGCCCCTCATCTTCGATGTGATCATTGCCGGTTGCGGGCCGACCGATGCTGGCCGCCGAACTGCGGCTGCACGACGTGCGGGTACTCGTTCTGGAGAAGGAAACCGAGCCCAAGTCGTTCGTCCGCATAGTCGGTCTGCATATCCGCAGTCTCGAGCTGATGGCAATGCGCGGACTGCTGGAGCGCATTCTCCAGCATGGAAGACAGCGTCCGGCCGGCGGTTTCTTCGCCGCCATCCCCAAACCCGCGCCCAAGGGCCTGGATTCCGCGCACGCCTATCTGCTGGGCATCCCGCAGCCGGTCATCGAACATCTGCTTGAAGAACATGCGATCGAACGGGGTGCGCAGGTCCGGCGCGGTTGCGCGGTCGCCGGTTTCGAGCAGGACGACGAGGGTGTGACCGTCGAGCTGGCCGACGGGGAACAGCTGCGTTCGCGCTACCTCGTCGGCTGTGACGGCGGGCGCAGTACGGTGCGTAAACTGCTCGGTGTCGGCTTCCCCGGCGAGCCCTCGCGGACCGAGACGCTGATGGGCGAGATGGAAGTGGGCGTGCCGCAGGAGGAGATCACCGCCAAGGTGACCGAAATCCGCGAGACCCATCAGCCATTCTGGCTCCGGCCCTTCGGCGAAGCGGTCTACAGCGTCGTAGTCCCCGCCGCGGGAGTCAGCGACCGCGCGGAACCGCCCACCCTCGAGGATTTCAAACAACAGCTGCGCACCATCGCCGGAACCGATTTCGGCGTGCACTCCCCGCGCTGGTTGTCCCGCTTCGGGGATGCCACCCGGCTGGCCGAACGTTATCGGGTCGGGCGGGTGCTACTGGCCGGCGATGCGGCCCACATCCATCCACCCATCGGCGGACAGGGCCTGAACCTGGGCGTTCAGGACGCTTTCAACCTCGGCTGGAAACTGGCCGCACAGATCCGCGGCTGGGCGCCGGAAACACTGCTGGACACCTACCAGGCCGAACGTCATCCGGTCGCCGAGGACGTGCTGGACAACACCCGCGCCCAGATGGAACTGCTGTCCACCGAACCGGGCCCGCAGGCCGTGCGCAGGCTGCTCACCGAACTGATGGACTTCGACGAGGTGAACCGCTATCTGATCGAGAAGATCACCGCGATCGGCATCCGCTACGACTTCGGCGAAGGCCCCGACCTGCTCGGCCGCCGCCTGCGCGACATCGACGTGAAACAGGGCCACCTCTACGGTCTGCTGCATCGCGGCCGGGGCCTGCTGCTGGACCGCACCGAACGCCTGACCGTCGGCGGCTGGTCAGACCGGGTCGATTACCTCGCGGATCCCACTGCGGTACTGGATGTTCCGTGCGTCCTGCTACGCCCCGACGGCCACGTGGCCTGGATCGGCGACGATCAGCAGGACCTGGACGACCACCTCTCCCGCTGGTTCGGCAAGCCCGCCAACTGATTTCGCCTGAGCAACCGAAAATGAATGCGAACACGCCTGTCTCGGGTACAGATCATGGCGGGGACTGGTTCGTGTGGTCATCCGGCGACAGCAGCACGACCGGTGTGCCGGAACCCTCCTTGACGTAGTGGAAGCGAGCGAGCGGCGTGTCGAGGAACAGCGCGTTCGCCGGCGGCCGGTAGCTCGCCACCGCGGGGCGGTAGCCGTACGCGCCACAAAGGGCGGCGCTGATAGGCAAGGTGAGGATCAGGCTCAGGACCACGAGCGTGCGAGGCCTCATGGATGCTCTCCGTTCTGTGGGATTCCACCAGAAGGAGGCGAACGAGTCGCGGGAGGTTCCTCACGACTGCCACGCTTTGCGGAAGCTCCGGCGGGCGCGGTGCAGGCGGGACTTGACCGTGCCCTCCGGCACCTGGAGCAGCCGCGCCGCTTCGTCCTCCGGCAACCCCTCCAGGTCACGCAGGACCAGCACCGCCCGATGCTCCGGTGACAACCGCAGGCTCCGCAAGTTCCGGAAGATCGCGATCAGCGTCTCCTGGACGGCGTCGCGCCCGTCGTCGAGCGCGATGGGCCCGCAGATCCGGCCGAGATACGGCGTCAGCTCGCTCAGCAGGTCGTTCATGGCCATCGTGTCGCCGCTTTGCGCGGCGCGTACCAGCTCGGCGCTCATCGCCGCGTGACCCGGGCCTCGAGCCTGGCCAGAGCCTTCTCACCGGCGGCCCGCACGCCCAGGGGAACCAGTGCCGCTCGGCCGGGCACGCGGACTCCTCCGGTCTGGGCGACCAGGGTTCCTTCCGGTACGGCCACCGCCGCGACGCCGACGATCAGGAACCTGCTCTGCATCCAGCACCAGCCGGGCCGCAGCTCGACGTCGAATCTGGCACGCATCCCGTACCTGCTTCGCGCCGTGGCCACCAGGCGGTCGCTCCCGTGCCCGGACACGACGGTCAGACGGCGCATGTCCGGCTCGAAGGTGCCGAACTCCTCTTCCAGGGCATTCACCACGGACCAGACGTCCTCGAACGGGGCGGGGATGACGCGTTCAGCCACGTACGCCCCGGGGATGGCGGAGGCGAGCACCCGCAGCCTCCGTACCGGATCCAATTCAGCAACAGGCCAAGTCATAGCCATCCAGAGGCGTCGATCGCGGCGAAGGTTCCATGGAACCACGGGCGATTTCCACGCCTCCTGCCAGGCATGAGAATCTCGCTCCCCGCGGCCTTCGTCGCCGCCGTCCTGCTGCTCGACGCGTTCCTTCACCTGTTCTGGCTGGTACGACCGGCCGCGGACCCGCGAGCGCTCTCCCTGGCGGTGCTCAACTTCGAGGCGCCGTTCACGGCCCGCGTCCTCGTGCCCCTGATCGTGATGCTCACCGTCGCCGCCCTGTCGGTGATCGCCGTCTCCCTCGGCCGGGGCGGCCGGCTCGCCAAGACCGCCACGCTCGCGCTCGGCGGCGGGCTGCTCGTGCGTGCCGAACTCGGCCTCGCCTGGGCCTTCGGGCTGGGCACGGACACCGGCACCCCGTTCTACTGGCTCAACCTGCTGCTCTACACACCGTTGTGCGTGGCGCTGGGGTTCGCGACCGATGCGGTCCTGATTCGGGCACCCCACCTGACGGCCCAGACCTCGACCTCACCGCGATGATCCGCGACCTTGCCGCCGAACACGACAACCTGCACGTGACGGACTTCGCCGACCTCGGCGCGCCGCCGTCATGTGGACGGGGCGTCGCCGAGGGCGGTGGCGACGGCGGCGAGGTGTCCTGAGACCGGGCCCAGGGTGAGCAGGCCGCTGCCCGCGCCCGCCAGTTCCCCGGCCGCCGGCTCCAGCGCGGCGCGGGCGCGTCGCATCGCCTCCCGGTCGCCGACGGCCACCGCAGCCCGCGCCACCAGGCACCACATCGCCTCCATCAGCAGGTCCCGCGGTGGTTCCGGCACGCCGGCCAGTGCCGCCGCGGCCTCGTCGCGGCGGCCGTCGGCCAGGATCAGCAGCGGGCGGACCCACGGCTCGTACGGCCCCCAGTCCGCCTCGCCGGTCTGGGGCGGCAGGCCGCGGCGCACGCGCGCGCACAGCGACGCCAGCGGCAGCAACCCGCGCTCCAGGCCCGGCATGCCGGCGCCCTCCAGCCGCGCGGCCGCCCGGCGGTAGGCCGCCTCCACCTCCTCGACCGCCGGTGCCGGCTCGGCCTCAGCGGCGGGCTGCCGTCCGGCCACACCGGCCGATTCACGCTGCGTTGCCTGTGCCTCTGCGGGGGGCCGCCGTCCGGTCACGTCCAGGCGCAGTGCCCGGTACCAGGCGGTGAACACGCTCACCAGCGGCCGCTCATGCCGCTCGGCCAGCCGTTCCGCGGCGGCCGCGTGCTCGTCGGCGCCCGCGAAGTCGGCCAGCGCGCAACGTGCCTGCAGGCGGATGAGATGCCCGAGCACCTCGAAGGTGACCAGCCCGTGCCGGGCCGACAACGCCACCAGCTCCGCGCCGACCCCGTCCCGGCGACCGGCCAGCCCCGCACGCGAGAAACTCTGCATGAACACGCCGTTGAGCGCGAAGGCCAGCAACGCGGGGTCGTCCAGCCGACGCGCGATCTCCTCCGCCTGCCGGGCCGCCGCACCTGCACGCACGGCGTGCCTGCCGCGCGACTCCAGCGCGATCGTGGCCAGCAGCCGCGCCCGCACCGCGTCCGGCGCGGCCGGCGGGAGCGCAGCCAGGGCGCGTTCGGCCGCCGACACGACCTGCGCCGCCTGCCCCGCATCGTCCGAACGGGTCCAGATCGCCGGCACGTCGTAGGATCCGATCACCCGCGCCGTCAGCTCCGCCTCGCCCAGCTCTTCGGCCGCCGCGATCGCCGCCACCCGGTGCCGGCGCGCCGCCTCCAGGCCCGCACCGCCGGTCACGGCCAGGTCGCGCATCAACGTCACCGTCGACTCCAGCCGCGCCCTGGCGCCCGCAGGCACGCTGCGGTCGTAGGCGGCCGCCGCCTGCGCCCACACCGAGTCCGCCGTACCGGACATCGGATCGAGATGCGGGGCATGATGCAGGATGTCGGACTCCAGCCGCCGCAGCCGCGGCCCCGGATCCACCCCCAGGTGCTCGGCCAGCAGGTCGCGCGCCCGGCTTAGCACCGCCAGAGCGTCGCCCTGACGGCCGGTACGGTACAGCGCCAGCGCCAGCAGCCGCCAGCCGTCCTCCCGCCACGGATGCTCGGCCACGTGCGCGTCCAGGTCCGGGACCGCCTCGCCGGCCAGCCCCAGGGCCAGCCGCGCCTCGGCCAGCCGCTCGATCGCATGCAGGCGCAGCTCGGCCAGCCGCGAACGCTCCACGCGTACCCAATCCTGACCGGCGAAATCGGCGTAGGCCGGCCCGCGCCACCAGCCCAGAGCCTCCTCCACCCGCTCGAGAGCCTCCCGGGGCGGCAGCCCCGCGGCGGCGGCGACCGCCTGCTCGAACCGCCACGCGTCCACCGCGTCCGGCGCGGCACGCAAGGCGTACCCCGGACCTTCGGTCACCAGCAGCCGCGGCGCGGCACGCGGCGGCCGCTCCGGCTCCAGCGCGCGGCGCAGCGCCGCCACGAACGTGCGCAACGCCCCCACCGCGCCCGGCGGCGGCTCTTCCTCCCACAGGTCCCCGGCCAGGCGCGCCACCGGCACGACGCGGCGGCGGGCGACGATCAGCCGGGCCAGCACCGCGCGGTGCCGCGGCCCCTTGACGTCCACCACACCGCCGGCCTCGTCCCAGACCGTCACCGGCCCCAGCACCCCGAACCGCACCGTTCGACACCCCTCCTCAGCCAGCCACCGTAGCGCGCTGACCGGATGCTCATTCGCGCCCGGCACGCTGAAGTGCGTCACCTTCCGCCGTCACCCTTCACCGCAAGGAGAGCACCACCATGACGAGCACTCTCACTGGCACCATCCCCGGCTTCGACTACCAGCGCGTCCCCGTCGCCGACGGCGTGTTGCTCAACGTGGCCGTCGCGGGCGCCGGCAGCCCCATCGTGCTGCTGCACGGCTTCCCCCAGACCCACCTGATGTGGCGGCACGTGGCCGCCGATCTGGCCGCCGACCACACCGTGATCTGCCCCGACCTGCGCGGGTACGGCGCCAGCGACAAGCCCGCCGAGTCCGGCGCCGGCACCTACGCCAAGCGCACCATGGCCGCCGACGTCGTGGCGCTGGCTCGAGCGCTGGGCCACGAGCGGTTCGCGCTGGCCGGGCACGACCGGGGCGCCCTGGTCGCCTTCCGCGCCGGCCTCGACCACCCGGCGGCGGTCACCCACCTGGCCTGCCTGGACGTGTTGCCGACCCTGGACATGTGGCAGGTGATGCGCGGCGCGGGCGCGGCCGTCGGCTTCCACCTGTACCTCATGGCCCAGCCTCCCGGGCTGCCCGAGCAGATGATCGCCGCCAGCGCGGACGCGTTCTTCGGCCACTTCCTCGACGTGTGGACCAGTGACACGCGGGCCATCCCGGACGGCGTGCGTGCCGCGTACCTGCAGGCCTGCCGCGAGGCGATCCCCTCCATCGTCGCCGACTACCGGGCCTCCGCCGGGATCGACGCCGAGCACGACCACGCCGACCGGGAGGCGGGCAACCACCTGCGGATGCCGGTCACCGTGCTGCAGCAGGACTGGGGCGCCGCGCTCGGCTACGACGCGGCGGCGCTGTGGCGCGCCTGGGCGCCCGATCTGCGGCACGAGACCGTCACCTGCGGCCACTTCATGGCCGAGGAGGCGCCCGCCGACGTCACCAAGGCGCTGCGCGACCTGCTCTCCCGCTGACGACCGGGGCATGCTCGGCCGGCTGCTCGTGCGACTGCTCGGCCGCGTGCTCGTGCGGCGCCGGTCCGGTACGTTCGGGTTCCGCCGACCGCACGGGCGGAGCTTCGCGTCAGCAGGGAAGCGGCCGTTCGTAGCGGCTGACCCAGGTGCGCGGGCCGTCGTCACGGCGCTGGCCGGGAGCGCCGCCCACGGGCACGTCGCCGCGATGGACGAAGCCGCGCGCCTCGTAGTAGGCCCGCAGCCTGCCGTTGGAGGCCACGCAATCCAGCCGCAGGACATCCCGCCCGTTGCCGCGCACGGTGCCGGCCGCCCAGTCGAGGATGACCGCGCCCAGGCCGGCCACCCGGCGGCGGACGGCCATCCGATGCACGTACCCGGCGGACCCGGCCGCATCCGCCCACAGGGGGTCCGACCAGTCCAGCGTGAGTGTGCCGACGGCCGTGCCGCCGTCGCGGACCAGCCACGTCTCTCCCCGCGTGACCGCCTCTTCGATCCAGGAGCGCTCGAAACGGTCCGGCCACTGGATGACGGCGCGCCGCCTGAGCCACTCCGCCGCCTCGTTGAGCACGCTCAGCACCTCTGCCGTATCGGCGGGGGAAGCGGGGTGGAAGGTGAGGTGGACGGGTGTCGGCATGCGTCGATGCTACCAAGGTGCGTTCGGTATGATGAACGTATGGTTCATCAAAGTGTGCTCTATCTCGACGACACCTATCTCACCGAGATCACCACGAGCGTGATCGCGGCCGGTCGGGACGACGCCGGCGGCGCGTGGGTGGCCGTGCGGGACAACCTCTTCCACCCCCAAGGCGGTGGCCAGCCCGCCGATCGCGGCTGGGCGGGGGAGTGGGAGGTCGTTCCGGTACGCCATGCCGCGACCGGCCTGGTGGTGCTCGCGGGCGGCGAAGCCGGACCGTCCGAGGGCGACGTCGTCCACACGCGCGTCGACGCCGGGCTGCGGCTGCTGCACGCCGCCCTGCACACCGCCGGCCACCTCGTCGAAGCGGCGAGCCGGGCCGAGGGATGGACGCTGGCCGGCAGCAACCACTTCCCCGGCCAGGCCCGCATCGAGCTCACCCCGTCCGAGACGGGCACGCGGCCGGCCGACGCCGAGGACCGGGAGAAGGCCGCCGATCGGCTGCGCGCGTTCGTGGCCGCGGCCGTGGCCGACGATTTGCCGGTCATCGCCGAGCACGACGCCGAGGGCCGGCGGATCGTCCGGCTCGGTGACCTGCACGCCGCCCCCTGCGGAGGGACGCACGTCCGCAGCCTCGCCGACCTGGCCCAGGTGACGATCACCGCTGTCAAGCTGAAGAGGGGCCGCGTCCGCGTCTCCTACACCGCCTCCCACCGGCCGCCGCGGTGAGCACCGGCGACCGGGACCGCCGTCCCGCCAGCAGCGCGGCTGCCGCGGCCGGTGCCCAGATTCAGCGCCGCCGGCGGCAACGCGGCATGAGCCAGGCCGAGCTGGCCCGGCGTACCGGCCTCAGCAAGGCGACGTTGTCGCAGCTGGAAGCCGGCATGGGCAACCCCACCATCGACACCCTGGACGCCATCGCCGTCGCCCTGGCCGTCCCCCTCACCGACCTGCTGACCCGGGCCGACGACCCCGGCGTGGTGCACCTGCCGGCCACCGCCGCCGCCGGCGATGGCCCCACGCGTGAGCTGCTGCGCCGCATCAGCGGCGGCCACAGTCTGGAGATCTGGCGGCTGCGCCTGCCGCCGGACACCGCCGTCGACGGTGTGCCGCACGCGCCCGGCACGACCGAGCATCTCCTGCTCGCCTCCGGCGGCCTCGTCGCCGGCCCGGCCGACGATCTGCGCCGGCTGGAGCCCGGCGACATGCTGGCCTTCGCCGGAGACGCCCCGCACTGCTACCGCACCGGCGAGGCGCCCGCCGACGTCACCGTCGTCATCGCATCCCCGGTCGCGGGCTGACCCGGGGCCGTGGCCGGCTCACCCGCCTGCCACGTCCAGGCAGCAGCGGACGAAGTCCTGTACGACGGGATTGGCGTCGTCGGCGGGAGCCCAGGCGACGGCCACCTGGCTGGGGCTCACCCCGCTGACGGGACGGTATGTGACACCGGGCCGGGCGTAGTAGCGGGCGGCGGACTCGGGGGCCCAGCGCGGTTCCGTGAACAGCACCTCCACACGCAAGCTCTCCTGGCCGGGGAAGGGCAGTCGCAGCAGGGCGGCGTCGACGTCGCCGCGGTCGAGGCCGGCCGCCGGGTTCGACCAGGCGGCCTGCCGCATGTCGGCCCGCCATCCCGGCCGGCGGCGGGCGAACTCGGCGACGATGTGCTGGGTGGCCTCGTTGGCGGCGCTGGCCAGGAAACCGACCCGCAAGACGCGTGCCGCCCGGCTGGCCGTGCTCCTGGTCTCCCGCAGCGCCTGATCCCAGCCGGCCAGCAGGGCAGGCGCCTGTTGCGCCAGGGCCCGGCCCGCCTCGGTCAGGGCCATGCCGGCTTTGGACCGCGTGAACAGCCGCACTCCGAGCTGCGCCTCGAGCTGCCTGATCTGCTTGGTCAGCGCGGGCTGCGACACGAACAGCCGTTCGGCGGCGCGGGTGAGGCTGCCCTCCTCCGCCACGGCGATGAAGTAGCGCAGCAGCCGGGTGTCGACATCCATGCCGTCAGGTTATAGATGCAGCTGCCGTAATCCCGTCTGAAGAAGACCGTAAGGTCCTGCTGGCAGCGTGGAGCCATCTCAAGCGAACAAGGAACTCCGAAGGGAAGACGTCTCATGCGTACGTTCAAGCTCCAGGTCCAGACCACCGTCGACGGCTACATGGCCGGCCCGAACGGCGAGATGGACTGGATGACGTTCCCATGGACCGATGACATCAACACCTACATCGACGCGATCACCGACCCGGTCGACTGCATTGTGCTCGGCCGCAACCTCGCCGAGGGTTTCATCCCGGCCTGGGCGTCCGGGCCCCAAGGCGAGACCCAGGAGACGATCGACTGGATGAACAACACGCCCAAAGTCGTGATCTCCAACACCCTCACCGAGTCGCCCTGGGACAACGCCACCGTCGCCGGCGGGGACCTCGCCGAGACCGTCAACAAGCTCAAGGCCCAGCCGGGCGGGGACATCATCACCTACGGGGGTGGCACGCTCGTGCGGGACCTGATCGCCAAGGGACTGCTCGACGAACTCCACCTGTTCGTCAACCCGGCCGCGATCGGCACCGGAATGCCGGTGTTCCCCGACCTCGGCGCACCCCAGCGGCTGCGCCTGGTCACCGCCCGGCCGTTCGAGTGCGGGATCACCGCGCTGCACTACGAGCCGAAGCGCTCCTGACCGCCTTTCGGCGACGCGGCGACGGCCTGGCGGATCGCCGGGACGATCTCCTGCGCCCAGCGTCCGAGCGCGACGTCCGCGGGTGTGTCACCCGTCGGGAAGTACACGAAGCCGGAGGCGTCGTGCTCGAGCACCGCGCCGGTGAGCTCCTCGGCCCACTGCTCCGCCGAGCCGCCGATCCAGCGGCCTTCGCGATCGCGGGTGGCGGCGAGCGGGCGCGGCACGATGACGCCGGGGATGTTGTAGATCGTGGCGATGTCGCGGGGATCGCGGCCGACGTCGACGGCCGCCTGGTCGATGATCGGCCGCGAGTCACGGTAGCGCGGGCTGAGCCAGTCCGCGGCGTGTCCGGGGATCCACCCGTCGGCCACGCGTCCGGTGGCGGCCAGCGACTTCGGCCCGACCGAGCCGGTCCACACGGGCGGGGCCGGGACCGGCGCCGGCTCCAGGTCGGTGACGTGGTAGAACTCGCCGTCGAACGTCACCAGGTCGCCGCCGCCGCACAGCGCCCTGACCAGGGTGATGGCTTCTTCGAGCGCCCGGACCGCGGCGCCCGGCCCCAGCCGCGGCAGGCCCAGCTTGGCGATGTCGTCCCACAAGCCGCCTGCGCCCATGCCCAGCACGATCCGGCCCTCGGACAGGGCGGACAAGGAGGTGATGGTGCGCGCCAGCATCGGCGCGGGACGGCTGGGCAGGTTGGTGACGCTCACCAGGCCCGCGATGTTCGTGGTCCGGCCCAGCGCCACGCCCACGAGGGAGTAGGCGTCCAACCGGCCACCGAAATAGGGATGATCCGAGACCGTGAACAGGTCCAGCCCTTCCCGGTCGGCCTGGACCGCATGGTGGAGGGTCTGCCGCGCTTCGCCGACCGCGGTCGAGATCCCGACTCCGAACAACACGTGTCGCGCCGGCATGGTCATGCGAGTCCTCCATGACGTGAGTAGTTCGTGTAGCGAATCATTCAGTGGTAATCTGATCAGATGCGTGAGGACGAGGACAAACCGGGGGTGGTGTCCGCGTTGGTGCGGTCATCCTTTCTGGTCAATGCCGTCTACGCCGAATCGGCCCGCGAATACGGGCTGACCCCTCAGCAGGGGCAGCTCTTGTGCGTGTTGATGGCGCAGCCGTACGGGATGAGCGCCCTGGGCGCGGTGTTGCGGCTGGCCAAGTCCAGTCTCACCGAGCTGGTGGACAGGACCGCCCAGCGCGGCCTGGTGCGGCGCGAGGCGGACCCGGCGGACCGGCGCGCGGTCCGGGTGGCGCTCACCAAGCGCGGCAGCGAGCTGGTCGAGGTGTTCTACACCGCCACGTGCCGGCGGATCGAGGAGCTTCCCGCAACCCTCGGCGGCGACGAGCGCGACAGGCTCGCCGAGCTGCTCAGCCGGGTGGTGCGGGACAACAACGTGCCGATGGTCTTCCAGGAGCGAGACGAAGCGCCGCCGGCCGCGCACGGCTGACCCGCCGGCAGGAGACATCACGCAGCCGCGGGCACGCTGCGGGCGATCCCGAACAGCTCGGCGAACCGGCCGGTGAACAGGTCCGCGCCCTTGTAGTCGGCGACTGCCTGCGCGGCCAGCACGATCGGCCCGTCGGGGGAGGGCAGCTGGCCGACACCGCCCTCGGGCCCGAGGGGCAGCAGCACGAACGGTGTGGCGGACGGCCGGTAGACGGCGGCGGGCCGGTCACCGCGCACGTGGGCGATGATGTTGTCCGCCACGACCTCGGCATGCCGCATCGCGTTCCCGGCCATCTTGGCCTCGGCGATGTCGGTGATGTCACCGATCGCATAGATGTTGCCGTGACCCTCCACGTTGAGCGTCTCGGTCACCCGGATGAGCCCCTGCGGCGTGCGTACGGGACCCAGGTCGTCGCCGAGATAGCCGGTGTTCACGCGGACGCCGTAGGCACGGAACCAGAGATCGGCGGAGATGTCCCCGCCGGTGGACGGCACCGTGAACGACCCGGCCCGGCCGGGCTCGGCCGGCGGCTCCGCGCTCAGCGTGGTCCCCAGCCGCAGGTCCACCCCGAGCGCGTCGAGTTGGCGCCGCAGGTCCTCCCGCATCTCCGGCTGGAAGCCGGGGAGCAGCTGCGACGTCGGATCGACGAGGGTGACGTGCTTGTCCGGCCAGACCGTCTTGATCTCCCCGGCAAGCTCCAGGCCGACCGGCCCCGCGCCCACGATCAGCACGCGGGAGACACCCGCGAGCTGGGCGTGGGCGGCCAGCAGCCGCTCGCGCGCCGCGCTGGACGCATCGGCGTCGAACTTGAACGGGAAGGGATAACCGGAACCGGTGGCCAGCACCAGATAGTCCGCATCCACCCGCTCGCCGGAGGACAGGACCACGCCGCCGGGGTCGACCGAGACCGCGCGGTCACGGACCACCCTGCCGTGCCGGAGCAGCCTGTCGTACGGGAAGAACAGATTGTCCGCCCAATCCGGCTGCACCAGCGCGCGCAGGGAGACCGCGTTCTGGACGAAAGCGTCCTTGGGCTCGATCAGGACGACGTCCGTGTCCTGATCGAGCGCTTTGGCGGCAGTGGCGCCGCCGTACCCGCCGCCGATGATCGCGACCGTATGCCTCGTCATGTCTGCTCCTCAAAGGATGAACTACAGTTCGTGTCCCGAACCATATTAGTTCGGGACACGAACTGCAACTCCAGCCGGCATGGGTGCCGCCCACCGATGTCGAGCGGTCGCTGGCCGAAGCCAAGTCCCGGGGCGACTGGGACGCCTACGTGCGCGTCCTGCTGGACGCCGACACGTTCTCGTACAAGCCGAAGGACCAGGTCGACGGCCGCAAGCTGGTCGTGGACTGGCGGACGGAGCAGGGACCCGAGGGCAAGCAGTGCCTGGTCGTGTACACCCGGGGGGAGTTGCCCGGAACGCGGCCCGACGTCGTCGCCTGCGCGGTCTCGTTGCCCTTCCCGCCCGAGGAGTGGTGGGGGTCGGAGCTGCAGGGGATGCTGGTCAATCCCGGGAGCCCGTCAGGGACGTACTTCCCCGACGCCAAGCGCACCCGCCGGCATTGGAAGTCACTGAAGAAGAGCGTCCCGAAGAACGGCCACGACGCCGACCAGATGCTCACCAAATACACCGGGCCGCTGCACGGGCCCCTTGCGCACGGGCTGGCCTGCGGCGGGCATCTCGCCGTGCACAACGGGGTGATCTGGAACGAGATCGGCGACGTCTACAACAGCTATGAGGAGGACGTCGAGACCCTGCGCGGGTCGTGGGGCGTCACGGATCGGCACAGCTGGCAGGTGCAGCTGACGGCGCTGCTGGAGGGGCGCAACAGCCCGGCCGAGCCGGAGTTCGTGCTCCAGGTGCGCAACGATCTCGCCCGCCAGTACCCGGGCTCGCACCGCGACGCGTCCGTGTGGCAGCGGGCGACGGCCGGGGCGCTCGCCCAGCGGGGCGTGAGCGGGCCCGGCATCGACGGGGTGATGCCGCTGATCGGGAAGATCATGCGGTACGAGGAGCGCTTCCGCGCCGACGGCATCCTCCCGCCGGACGCCTTCGTCACCTCGGCGCTCGGCTACGACTTCGGGCGGGCGGTGAACTTCGCGCGGTGGGGGCTGAGCGCCCGGTTCGCCGAGCCGTACGAGACCGAGCAGCTGGTGATCCAGGCCGGGGAGTTGGCCCGGCGGGTGTATCGGACGTGGGAGGACTATTCGGCGGGATACATCCTGGGGCGGGTGCTGCGGTTCGACGAGGAGGCGTTCGGCCACATGTACGACTCCGCGCTCACTCCCCACCGGATCCTCACGCAGGATCCCGGCAGTCCGTGGCGCAACATCCCGTTCACGCCCAACTGAAACCTTCATATAGGTAACATCCAGCACGATGCCGTATGTGTGTCGGTACCATACAGCGCATGGAAGACCTGGTGGCGGCAGCGCTGGCGGCGGCCCGCGAGCGGGGCCAGGACGTGGCGGAGGTGCCCATCGGCGCGATCGCCGCGGCGGCGGGCATCTCGCGGAGCACGCTGCTGCGCAGGCTGGGCGGCACACGGGCGGCACTCAACGAGGCCGTGCGGCAGGCGGGCATCGACCCCGGCGGGCGGCCCCCCGTACGCGAACGGGCCGTCGCCGCGGCGGCCGAGCTCATCGCCGAGCGCGGGCTCGGCTCGGTCACCCTCGACGCCGTCGCCGCCGCGGCCGGCTGCTCGCTGCCGAGCCTGCACGCGATCTTCGAGGGTCGCGATGGCCTGCTGACCGCCGTCTTCGACCGCTACGGCCCGGTGCCCGACCTGGAGGCGCTGGCCGCCGATCCCCCCGACAACATCGCCAAGCTGGTCCGCGAGATCTACAGCACGATGATCGTCGTGTTCGGGCAGGAGCCTCGCGTGTTGCCCGCCGTGTTCGCCGACGTGTTCGGCCGCCCCGACGGCCCGGCGAGCCGGATGCTGCAGGCGTCCCTTCCCCGGATGGTGGTCACCCTGCGCACCCTGCTGATGGATCAGGTGCGGGCGGGCCGGCTGCGGCCGCTGCCGTTCCCGCTCCTCCTGCAGCTCATGCTCGGCCCGATGGCGGCGCACCTGCTGCTCCGCCCCACCCTGGAGGCCGCGATGGGGCCGGAGATGCCCTCGGTGAAGGAGACGTGCGAGGTGTTCACCGACGCGTTCCTGCGCGCCGCCGCCCTTCCGGGTAGGTGACGGGCGCCGAGGCCGCGCCGCCGATGCTGCGCTGCGTCAGCGGTTCTGTCTCGTGAGGACGCGGGCGCAGGTCAGGCCACGACCGTGTGCGCGAGCCCGATGGCCGCGCCGGCGGCGATGAACCAGGCGTTGTTGAGGCGGGTCTTCCACAGCAGCACCAGCGTGATCACGGCGATGGCCGCGGTGAGCGGGTCGAGGATCGCGGTCCGGCCGAGCTGGTAGGACACGCCGGCCATGAGGGCGAGTGCGGCCGCGTTGAGGCCGTCCAGCAGGGCGGAGGTCCAGGCGCTTGAGCGGAGTTTGTCGGTGAGTTTGGTGAGCAGGCCGACGAAGACGAAGGAGGGCAGGAAGATGGCCACGGTGGCCAGGAACGCGCCGATGGGGCCGGCGATCACGTAGCCGAGGAAGGTGGCGGTGGTGAAGACCGGGCCGGGGGTGACCTGACCGATGGACACGGCGTCGTTGAGCTGCTGGTTGGTGATCCAGCCGAGCCGGTCGACGAAGTCACCGCGCAGGAAGGCCAGCAGCACGTACCCGCTGCCGTACAGCACCGAGCCGATCTTCAGCATGCTGAGGAAGAGCTGGGTGAGCTGGCCGCCGGTGGGGTCGGGGAAGAGCGGGGAGCCGAGGCCGAGCAGCGGCAGGGTGAGCAGGCCGTACGCCTGGTGGTGGCGGAGCCGCCGCGCCAGCGGCACGGTCGCGGCGAGCAGCGCTCCGGCGGCGAGGACGAGCAGTTCGTTGACGCCGAGCAGGTAGGCGGCCAGCGCGGCGACGGCCAGCGCGGCGAACCAGATGTTCTTGATCACGGTGCGCAGCAGACCGAACAGGGCGTGCGCGATGATCGCGATCACGGCCGGGACGATGCCGTACAGGATGCCCTCGACGGCCGGGGTGTTGCCGTAGGTGACGTAGGCCCAGGCCAGGGCGGTGACGATGAGCGCGGCCGGGAGGATGAAGCAGATTCCGGCGGCGAGCAGGCCACGCCAGCGGGCCCGGTCGTAGCCCAGATGGATGGCCAGTTCGGTGGAGTTGGGGCCGGGGATGAGGTTGGTGGCGCCCATCAGGTCCACGAAGCGCTGGTCGCTGACCCAGCCGCGGCGGCGGACCAGCTCGTCGCGCATCATCGCGGTGTGCGCGGCCGGGCCGCCGAACGCGATGGTGCCGAGCTTCAGGAACAGCAGCGCCACCTCGCGCACCGAACCGGCCGATCCTTCGGCCGGGGTCCGGTCGGCGGAGTCCGGATCGCCGGGGCGCCCGTCGCCGGGTGCGGGCGGCTCGTCCGCGGGGTCGTGCTCGCTCACCGAGATGGTCCCTTCGCCCGGTACAAACGGCGTCCGATATCGGTAAGCGATACTACCCTGGGCGCCTGGCCGTGCTGGGAGACAGGGGAGATCTGGAGTCGGGGGCCGATATCGGGGTACGAGGGCCGGGTAGGCGCCAGAGGGCCCAAGCGCTGTTCGAGACCACCGCGGAGGTGTGCCAGGGCCTGGTGACGGCGGCGGACCACTACGAGCAGAAGACGCCGGCCTGGCACATGGAGCGCCACCCGCTACGCGCCGACATGATCACCAATGGCTCCCGGCTGCTTTCCTTCCGCAACCTCGTCTGGTACGAGCAGACTGTCTCGGACGCCCCGGATGCCTTCACCGGCTTCATCGACACCGACGCGATCCCACTGCACCCCGACGCGGATGTCTACCTGTGCGGTCCAGTCCCGTTCATGCAGGTCGTCCGGGCCGGCCTGCACCGCCGCGGCGTGCCGGACGAGCGGATCCGCTACGAGGTCTTCGGCTCCGAACAGTGGCGCCCGGCCCCCGTGCCGACGCCGGCCTGACCGACGCCCTTGTCGCCACGACCGCCTATCGGCTGCTCCCGCAGACGGTGTCGACGGCAAATTGCCGTGCTCCACACCAGAAAGGTACGCTGTAGCGCCATTCGCCTCCTACCTTCGGCGTCAATGGTCAGCGGGTATACGGCCCTCGGGGGGCGGTGCCCATGGCAAGCAGGGGGCCCGGGTTGCAGCTTCGTGGGCGGCAGATCGAGTGCGAGACGCTGGACCAGCTCGTGGCGACGGTGCAAGCCGGCAACAGTGCGGTGCTGGTGGTGCGCGGCGATGTCGGCATCGGCAAGACGGCGCTAGTGGAGTACGCACGCGCCAGCGCGTCCGGCTGCCGGATCGCCCGGGCGGCGGGCGTCGAGTCCGAGATGGAGCTGGCCTTCGGCGGGCTGCATCAGCTGTGCGCCCCATTTCTGGATCATCTCGGTCACCTGCCGGCTCCGCAGCGCGAGGCGCTCGGCACGGCGTTCGGGCTGAGCGCGGGAGCGCCGCCGGACCGTTTCCTGGTCGGGCTCGCGGTGCTCAGCCTGCTCGCCGACGTGGCCGAGAAGGAGCCGCTGGTCTGCCTGATCGATGATGCCCAGTGGCTCGACCGCGTCTCCGCGCAGACTCTCGCCTTTGTCGCGCGGCGCCTGCTCGCCGAGCGGATCGGGCTGGTGTTCGCGGTGCGCGAGTCCCACCTCGAACAAGAGCTGAGAGGGCTGCCGCAGCTCGCGGTGGGGCGGCTGAGCGACAGCGACGCGCGCGCACTGCTGGACTCGGTGTCCCCTGGGCGGCTCGACGAGCGAGTCCGGGATCGGATCGTCGCCGAGACGCAGGGAAACCCGCTGGCCCTGCTCGAGCTGCCCAGGGGATTGACGCCGGCGGAGCTGGCCGGCGGGTTCGGGCGGCCCGACGCGCGGCCGCTGGCCAGCCAGATCGAGCAGAGCTTCCTGCGGCGGGTCCAGTCGCTCCCGCCCCAGACGCAGCAGCTGCTGCTCATCGCGGCGGCCGAGCCAGTGGGCGATGTGACCCTGCTGACCCGGGCGGCAGAGCTGCTGGGCATCGCAGCGGCCGCCGCAGCGCCGGCCGAGGCGGCGGGACTGATCACCATCGGGACCCGCGTGCGCTTCCGCCATCCCCTCGTACGCTCGGCGGCCTACCGCGTGGCGACCCCGGAGAACCGGCAGAACGTGCACCGCGCGCTGGCCGACGCGACCGATCCTCGGTCGGATCCCGACCGTCGGGCGTGGCACCTGGCCAACGCGACGGCCAGCCCCGACGAGACGGTGGCCGCCGAGCTGGAACACTCCGCCGATCGGGCACAGGCCCGCGGCGGCGTCGCGGCGGCGGCCGCGTTCCTGGAACGGGCAGCCGAGCTGACCCCCGACCCTGCACGCCGCGGAACCAGGGCGCTGGCGGCGGCCCGGGCCAAGTACCAGGCCGGCGGGTACGACGCCGCGCTCGAACTCCTGGACGCGGCCGATCTCAGCCCCCTGGACGAACACCAGCTCGCCCAGGCCATCCTGCTGCGCGGCCAGATCATGTTCGCCTCCACAAGTGCCGGCACCGCCTTGCCGCTGCTACTCAGAGCAGCCAAACGCCTGGAGCCGCTGGACGCAGGACTGGCCCAAGAGACCTACCGGGATGCGCTCAACGCAGCTCTCACCGTCGACCGGCTGCCGAGCGGCGCTCAATTGCTGGATATCGCCAGGGCGACGCTCGCCGCGCCGCCGGGGCCGCCGCCGGAGCGCAACAATCTGCTCCTGCATGGCCTGGCCGTGATGACCACGCAGGGTTACGCGGCGGGCATGCCCATGGTGCGCCAGGCCCTGGACGCCTTCTGCACCGAGGGAGTCTCCAGGGAAGAAGGCCTCGGCTGGCTCCCGCTCGCCTCCCGCATGGCCTTCAACGTCTGGGATTTCGACAGTAGTACGGTGCTCTCGACGAGGCTGGTCGACCTGGCCCGCGAGAGGGGGGCGCTGTCGGTGCTGCCGTCGGCTCTCCTGCAGCTCGTGTCGAATCGGATCCTGGCCGGTGAGCTCGCCTTCGCGGACACGCTGATCGCCGAGGCGCAGACGATCGGTGAGGCGACGGGCAGCCGCTTCCTCGCCCACTACGTAACCATGGTGATCGAGCCGTGGAGAGGCAGGAGAGCCGAGACACTCCAGGCGATCGAAGCGATCACGCGAGACGCGGACCTCCACCAGGGGGAAGGCAAGCTGTTGAGCTCCAGCCAATGGGCGAGCGCGGTGCTCAACAACGGCCACGCTCGCTACGAGGAGGCGTACGCCGCGGCCGAGCGAGGCGCCGAGAACCCACAGGAGCTCGGACTGGCCATCAGGTCCCTGGTCGAGCTCGTCGAGGCCGCATCCCGAACCGGAAGGCCGGCCCGCGCCGCCGAAGCCGCCCAGCAACTCGGCGCGATGGCACAGGCCAGCGGCACCGACTGGGCCCTCGGCACCTCGGCGATGGTGCGTGCCCAGGTGAACGACGGACCGGCCGCCGAGACCCTCTACCGTGAGGCGATCGAGCGGCTCGGCCGCACCCAGGTCCAGATAACGTACGCCCGCTCCCGGCTGCTCTACGGCGAATGGCTGCGCCGCGAGAACCGCCGCGTCGAGGCGCGCGAGCAACTGAGTCTCGCGTACGAGATACTCAGCCGGATCGGGGTCGAGGCGTTCGCGGAACGCGCCCGGCGCGAGCTGCAGGCCACCGGCGAGACGATCCGCAAGCGCCCCGCGGAAGCGCCGACCGCCACGCTCACCGCCCAGGAGGCCCAGATAGCGCGCTTGGCCCGTGACGGGCTGACGAACCCCGAGATCGGCGCTCAGCTCTTCATCAGCCCGCACACCGTCGAATGGCACCTGCGCAAGGTCTTCACCAAGCTCGGCATCGCCTCCCGCAAACAGATCCGCACTGTGCTGGAAGGCGCGGCCGCTACGGCCTGACTCGCCGTGATCTGCCGGCGAGGTCCATCACGGCCTACCGGGTCTGGTCGGTGGGGCGGATGAGGATCTCGTTGACCGCGACGTGCGCTGGCTGGGTGACCGCGTACACGACGGCATTGGCGATGTCCTCGGGCTGCAGGGTGCGCATGGAGGCGGCTATGTTCTGCGCGGCGGCCTGCATCGCAGGGTCGGTGATGTGGTCGGCCAGTTCGGTGGCGACGAAGCCGGGCTCGACGACCACGACCCGCACGCCCTGGGCGGTGACCTCCTGCCGCAGCGCCTCGGAGAAGGCGGTGATGCCGAACTTCGTCGCGGCGTAGACGCCGTTGCCGGCCGACGCGAACCGGCCCGAGGTCGAGGAGACCTGCACGACGGCGCCCTTGCGCTCCAGCAGATGCGGCAACGCCGCGTGCACCGTGTACATCGACCCGAGCAGGTTGGTCTCGACCATGCGCGTCCATTCCGCGGTGTCCGCACCCGCGATCGGGCCGGCGAGCATCACCCCGGCGTTGTTCACCAGGATGTCCAAGACGCCGAAGCGCTCGACGGTCGCCGCGACCGCGGCCCGCACCGACTCCTGATCGGTCACATCCAGTTCGAGGGCCAGCACCTCGCCGGGCGCCTTGCCCACCAGGGACTCCAACCGATCGACGCGCCGGGCCCCGACCGCCACCCTGGCCCCCTCCGCTGAGAGGGCCAGCGCGGTGGCCTCGCCGATGCCCGACGACGCTCCAGTGACCAGGACGACCTTTCCAGCCAACGTGTTGTTGCTCATGTGCTTTCCTTCCGCAAGGGCTCGCAGAATCCACAGCCCGCGTGACCATTAGGGGGCGCATGGCTAAGCGGACCGATCGGTCACCTTTAGCCTAGCGTAAAAGCGGACCGCTCGGTCACCTTGGGGTAGGCTGATAGGTGGAAGGAGGCACATGACTGGAACGACACCTGCTGCCCCGTCACGCAGTGACGCGGTGCGCAACCGTCGACTGCTGCTGGACGCCGCGGCCAAAACGTTCGCCGAGCGCGGAGTCGAGGTGTCCATCGCGGAGATCGCTCAGTGTGCCGGTGTGGGGAAGGGCACGGTCTTCCGCCACTTCTCCTCCAAGGAGGAGTTGCTGGCGTCGATCATGCTCGGCATGCTCGACGAGCTCGTGGACACTGCCACCGTGCTGCTCACGGCCGACGATCCCGGCCTGGCGCTGCGGGAGTTCATGACCGCCGGGGTGGAGATCTTCGTCAGGGATCGAGCGTTCTGCGAGGTCATCGGACGCCCGTCCGTGCAGCACCCGCAGGTGCGTGACGCGATCGATCGCCTCTGCGATGTCGCCGAAGCGCTCACCGCCCGCGCACGCCAACAGGGCATCGTCCGCCCAGACGTCACCGGCACCGATGTCGTCCTGCTGCTGAGCGGCATCCAGCATACGGCGGCGCCGCTGCTCAGCGCCGAGCCTCAGGCGTGGCGCCGCTACCTTGAGCTGGCCCTCGACGGCCTCACCACCTCCACGGGGCGAAAGCTTCCCCACCCGCCGCCGCGCCACCTGCCCCTGACCGCCCCGCACCTCGATCACGAGCACTGATCTAGGTGTGCTGTACCACCCCCTGCTCAACGAGTACGAGATCGAGTTCGGTCTTAGTGAGACAGTGACGTCAGCCCGTACCGTGCCACGACATCCTCGAGCCAGTCCGGTTTGCCGTGGGTCAGCCCGTATCTTGCGGCGAGGGCGGTGAATTCGGGGGTCTCGTGCAGGCTCCGGCCGGCGGCCGGGATAGCGGAGGTGAGCGGTTCGCTCAGGTCGCGGCTGTAGAGCTTGAAGACCGCGCCGAATCCCGGCATGGCACCCGATTCGCCTTCGCCAGGCGGCACCACCTTCACCCCAGCACCAGACCACAGCACTCAATGCGGCCGATCGTCGTCAGTGAGGACCTCGCGCGCCAACTCGGCGAGCGCAGCGCGATCTTGCTTCAGGGCCGCCCGGCCGGCTTCGGTGGCCCGATACACCCGCCGCACCCGGCCCTCGACCACCTGCTGCTCCGAAATCAGCAGCCCGTCGGCCTCCAGCCGGTGCAGCGTCGGATAGAGCGTGCCCGGGCTGATCGCGTACCCATGCCGCTTGAGCTCCTCGGTCATCCACGCCCCGTGGATCTCCTGCTCGGCCGCATGGTGCAAGATGTGCAGCCGCACAGCCCCGCGCTGGAACTCCCGCATTGGCCTCGCCTCCCTGAACCGGCCTCGCCCTGGCACCCGCCAGCATATGACGAAACCGATATCGGCTGCCGATGCCATCCGGGCCCGCAAGAGCACAGGGGTCCCCGCCGCGCCGACCGCCGGCGCGCCTCGGACGCGCCCGCCCGCGAAAAACACGCGCCTGGTGGGTAGATCTTTTGTCCGATTTGTCACAGTAGGGCCACAAACGCATACACTTCCCGAATGCGTTTCGTCCCTTTTGTCGTGATTGTTGCCGCGGTGACCATCGGTGCCGCCACGCCTGCGTCGGCCATCACCAACGGCTCGGCTGACGGAGACGCCCACCCAGAGGTGGGAGCTCTCATCGGCGACAAGGCCAATCCTGACGGAACATGGTCCTACTGCACGGGCACCCTCATCTCGCCCACCGTCTTCCTCACCGCCGCCCACTGTGGCGAGCGCAAGCAGAAGACCGCCCGGGTCTCCTTCTCCAGCCGCTACGAGCCCGGGTCCAAGCTCTACGCCGGCCGCTACGTGCCGGACCCGCGCTACAAGGACAAGTCGGACCTTCATGACATGGCCGTGGTCGTCTTCGACACGCCCATCGCGGGCATCAAGCCTGCCCAGTTGCCGTCCGCCGGCCTGCTCGACAAGCTCAAAGCCGACAAGCGCCTGAAGACCACGCGCTTCACTCCGGTCGGGTACGGCTCCCTGGACCCCATCAAGAACAAAAAGGGTCACGGAAGGCGTTACCAGTACACGGACACGCGCAACCAGACGTCCATCTCCTTCGAAGGCCTCTCCCGCAGATGGCTCGACCTGTCGCTGAGCTCCAAGACCGACGGCAGCACCTGCTTCGGCGACTCGGGCGGCCCTAACTTCCTGGGCGGCCCGACCTCCCACCTCCTCATCGCCACGTCGATCAGCGGAGCCGACGACGCGTGCAAGGGGACCAACTACGACTACCGCCTGGACACCGCCTCGGCCCGGACATTCCTCGGCAAGTACGTCACCCTGCCCTGAACCCGCCGACCAGGAAGGGTGAGAGCAGGCGAGACGTCCCGGGCCCGGACGCAGGAACCGGCCCGCTCGCTCAGCGAGTGAGGGACCGCACGGCTTTTGGCGAGTCCTCGACCGCCTGGGGAATGTCGAGGACGGGGAAGGCGACGTGGCGTACCACGCGGAGCCGGTCGATCACCAGGATGGCCCGCTTGAGACGCAGCGCCTGCCCGGGCCCGGAAGGTAGGCAGCCGTAGCGCCACCGCCCGCCGTGTTTCATATGTCCGCTTATGAAACACCTTTCTGGTCGGAGGTCGGCCAGCGAAGCGCCCTCACGATGACCTGTCCGACCCGGATCGGGCTCAACGTAGAGCCCCCGCCTTCGGCGGAGGGGCCGGCGAATCGGAGTTCTGTGTCACAGCGCCGGGCGCGCACGGCCACGGAGATCGGCATCGGGTTCTCCGCTCCTACCTGCGGGCGAGGCCCTGCAGGGGGTGCGTGGTTGGGCAATCGGTGGGCACGCAGGCGTCACGACAGGGTTCGGGCGGGCGGGTGAGGCTGGGCACACGACCTGAGAGCCTCAGCGAGCCGTGTCTGGCGGAGCTCCTGTTCCTGCAGGAGCACGCGGACGGCAGCGTCACCCACCAGCGCCATCCCATCGATTTCCGGCCGTTTACCCCGTCCGACCTGGAGGGACGGCTGGTCGAAGCCGGGTTCGCCGTCGTCGGCTCCTCCTACCGCGAAGATGCCCAGCGCTACGCCATCGCGGCGACCAGGGACCCGGGATCTTAGAAGGTGCCTCCGCAGCTGGTAGCGCTGCGTTCCAAGGCGAGCCCGCTCCGCCTCGTAGGGGTCCCCGGTAGCAATGAAGAAATTTTCAAAACTCGGACGCCCGGTCCCTGAAGAGGCGATTCTCCAGCGTGCAGCCCATCGCGCCGGGCACCTGATCCCAGTCGGGCAGTAGGGGGCGGGCATGCCCGTCGCGGGGTAGCAGAACAGGACGGTGGCCGCCGCGTCCAGCGCGGTCGCCGGTCCCGCCGCCCCGCCTGCGGCGCCTGCCGTGTCGGGGTCCCCGTAGTACTCGCCGAAAATCGGGCGGATATGGCTGGGTAGGCTTCTGATCTGGGAATCTGTGGGCCTGGCGGGAGGTCTTTCTTGGCGACGCAGGTGTTCGCGGACGAGGAGCTGGAGCGCCTGCGGGGGTTCCCGGAGATTGGCAGGGACGAGCTAGCGAGGTTCTTCACCCTGACTCCGGCGGATGTCGCGTTCGTCGATCCCGGTCGGGGCCGTGGTCCGGCGGACCGGCTCGGCTTGGCCGTGGCGTTATGCACGTTGCCGTGGCTGGGGTTCGTGCCGGACAAGGTGCTTTCGGCCCCGCCGGTGGCGGTGGCCAGGCTGGCCGAGCAGCTCGGCGTCGACCCGGCCGGGCTGCGCTCGTACGGGCGGCGGGCGATGACGCGGACCGAGCATTTGCGGCTGGTGGCGAAGTATCCGGGGTGGCGGCTGCCGACCACGCTGGAGCTCAAGGAACTAGACGAGTTCCTGCTCGCCAGGGCGATGGAACACGACTCGCCGACGCCTTGCAGAAGGTCATCGACCTGCGCAAGAACGTGCCCGAGCGGCCCTTCATCGATTCCCGCACCGGCGAGCAGATCCGCTACCTGTTCATGGACCACGGCAAGCTGCTGTCGCTCCACTACCTGTTCAACACCCCCATCCAACAGGCCAGCATGGAGGTCGGCCTGGTTGTCCCGGGCGGCAAGAAGAACGGCCCCGGCGTCAGGGGCCACCATCTCCGCCCATCGCTTCCGGCACACGGTCGGGACCCAGCTCGCCGAACGCGGCGCCAAGCTGCACACCATCATGAAAGTCCTGGGCCACTCCTCGGTCTCCATGGCCCTCATCTACGCCCAGATCAGCGATCAAGAGGTCCTGCGTGACTACAAGTCCGTCCTGGGCCCCGGCGCGGTCATCGGCGGCCCGGCTGCGCTCGACCTGAAGTCGGGCGTCCTGCCCGACGAGGCGGTGCATTGGCTGAAGACCAACTTCTTCAAAACCGAACTCGAACTCGGCCACTGCCTCCGCCTGCCCGCCGAAGGCCCGTGCGAGTGCGACCTCTATCTGACCTGCGCGAAGTTCGTGACGACTCCCGAGTACGCCCCACGCCTGCGCGCCCGCCTCGAGGTCGAACAGCAGCTCATCCAGGACGCCGACGAGCGCGGCTGGACCCGCGAAGTCGAACGGCACCAGGCCGTGGTTCGGCGGCTCGAAGCGCTCCTTGCTGAGCTCGGACAAAGCCCCATCCTGACGATTCCTCCACCTGCCGACACGGGTGATCAAAGGGGTTGTCGGGGCCGAATGCGAGACTCCGCGCATGAATCTCCTACTTCCAGGCGGCCGACGTGAACGCGTTTGAGCAGTTCACCTTCGAACCGACCAATGAAGGGTGGCGAAGCGCGAGGATCGCTCGCGGGGAGCTGTGTGACCAGCGCTTCCAGCTGCCCACCGGCGTGACCGATCTGATCTTCGACCGGGCGCGGTTGGTGAACGTGGACTTCACCGAGACGCGGTTCCCCTGCTTCATCGCCTATGGCAGCGAGTTCGACGACTGCGACTTCTCCGGCGCCGCCTTCGAGCAGCTGTTGATGGGCAGCACTGGCACCGGCGTCGGCGGAGAAGAGTGGGACGGCGCCGCGTGGCCGCAGACTGTCTTTCGAGATTGCGTGTTCCGCCGCACTCGTTTCGCGGAGTTCACTCACTTCGGCAACGTCCGGTTTGAGAGGTGCACCTTCGATCGGTCTCGCCTGCGGCAGCAGACGGCCACATCCGAGGCCGAGTTCGTCGACTGTGTCTTCCTCGGTCCGGTGCGCAGCATCAACTTCTGGGGCCGCCCGGCCGATCGCGACCAGGCCGTACTGGGCAGAGACCACAATGACTTCAGCGGCAACGACTTCACGGCCGCCGAGCTCGACGACGTTTCCTTCCGCCACATTGACCTGCGGGCTCAGCGCTTCCCCGGCCTGCCCGGATATGCGTTCCTCGACCGGATCGCCGAGCGGGCGAGTTCGGTGCTTCCGCTGGTCGACAGCTGGCCGGACGACAAGCACTGCCAGGAGGCCCGTTCCGCACTGGAGTTCCTCGTCGGCACGGCACGCGCATGGACCGACGATCAAGCTCTGGTGAGCCCTGCAAGGCTGGGCCCCAAGCTGCCGCCCGCCCTCCGTGAAGAGCTGTTCGAGGCGTTCAGACGCACATCCAGCGATACATCTCGTGGCTGAGCCGCACCGCCTCGCGGGCTAGGTCCCGCAAGGCGGTGATGCGTTCGATCTCGTAGTCGTTGAGCAGCTCGTCCTCGGCATACTCACGCAACCGCGCATCTTCTACGGCGGCGAGTACGGCGACCGTCTCCGGCATCACCCGGTCCACGCCCGACACCTCACCGTCATCCACGACGACCTCGCTATCGCCGAACTCGCTGACGTCGCGCCCGCTGAGCTCGGCCACCAGGTCGCCGAGTTCGTCGATCCAGCCTTTGCAGTCGACATACGGCAGCTTCACATACGCCGGCCCGCCGGACAGAGCCCGCACGGCCGACTCATCGGAGTCCGCCGTGAAGTAGTCGACCAAGACGCCCATGGTCGAACACCTTATCGATCAAGCCGTCACGAGGACAGAGATCGTCTCTGGATTGCTTGTTACCCCACAAGCAGATTGCTGCTTGACAGTGTCCACATAATCACGCTGGTCAACTTCGGCTTGTTCGACCTGCTCGGCTTGCAGCTCTCCCCGCGGATCCGGGATCTGGGCAAGATCACGCTCTACCGGGCCGGATCGCGTGCGCAGGTCGAGGCCGACTTCCCACACACCGGGCCGCTGCTGACCCGCAAGCTCAACACTGACCTGATCGCCGAGCACTACGACGACCTGCTCCGGCTGGCCGGTTCGCTAAAGTTCGGTCACGCCACCGCCTCGCTACTGGTCGGCAAGCTGTCCGCGGCCGGCAGGCAGAACGCGCTCGCCGCAGCGCTCAAGGAGTACGGGGCACTGCGGCGCACCATCTACGCCGCCCGATACCTCGCCGACCCGGCCTACCGGCGCAAGATCTCCCGGCAGCTGAACAAGGGCGAGTCGCTGCACGCGCTCAAGCGAGACCTGCTCTACGCCCACGAGGGCGCCATCCGAGCGCGGCACCTCGAAGCTCAGACCGAGCAGGCGTGGTGCCTGACGCTGGCCACCAACGCCGTGGTCGCCTGGACCACCGAGTACAACGGCCTCGCGGTCGAGTCGATGCGCAGGGCGGGACGCCGCATCGACGACGAGGTCCTGGCCCACATCTCCCCGGCGCATAGCGAGAACATCAACTTCTTCGGCGCAATCGAGGTCGACATCGAAGGTGAACTCGCCCAGCTCGGTCCCACCGGCTATCGGCCGCTGCGCGTCCGCGACACGCTGTTCTGACGGGCTTCCCTCACGGGGCGCACTCGGCGTCGGGGGCATTGCCCCCTCAGGGGCCCTTTCAGTAGTAGGCGCCGAAAAACAACGCTTGGCTGCGTCGGCGCTGGGAGAGGTAGGTACTGGCGGATCTTGCCGGGCACGTGCGTCCGCTGGTCGCCGAGCGAGATGCCCAGCGTCGGGAACTGGTTGGCGATCTCCAGCGCGGTGAGAGGGCCCGGCGCTGTGAGCTGTGTGACCTGGCGTTTGCGAGAGTGAAATCGAGATCCGGTCGGTGGTGCTCGAGCCCGCCGAGTACGCCGTGCTGAGTCCGGAACGCGAGGACTACCTGCGGACGCAGATCGCGCACCGATTAGGTTTCCGCGCCGCGCCCGTCTGTACGTGTGAGATCGACTCACGGGAGGCTGGCACGATGCGGAAACTGATCTTCGGCATGAACGTGACCCTGGACGGCTACATCGCCGCGCCCGGCGACGACCTCGGCTGGAGCGGAGGGGACGGACCGGACTCATCGCCGAGCGCCGAGCTGTTCCAGTGGTGGTACGAACAGATGGGGGCGAGCGAGCTGTCGCTGTACGGGCGCAAGCTGTGGGAAGCGATGAGTTCCCACTGGCCGACCGGCGACCAGCAGCCCAACGCTACCCAGGCGGAGATCGAGTTCGCGCGCCTGTGGCGGGACATGCCGAAGGTGGTGTTCTCATCGACGATCGACAAGGTCGACTGGAACACCCGCCTGATCACCGGCGACGCGGTCGCCGAGATCACCCGGCTCAAGGCCGAGGACGGCGGCCCGATGGACATCGGCGGCGCGACGCTCGCCGGGGCGGCCATGCGGGCCGGGCTGATCGACGAGTACGCGATCGTCACCCATCCGGTCCTGGTGGGCGGCGGCACGCCGTTCTTCACCGCGCTGGACAGCTGGGTGAACCTGAACCTGGTCGAGACGCGGACATTTCCCGGCGGCGTGGTGATGACCCGATACGAGAGGAGGCGATGAGCACGGGCCACATGCTCGGCTCGTCAGGCCAGGTCGAAATCCTTCCTGTCGTGCTCACCGTGACCCTCGGCGAGCGTTTCGAGTGAGCTGTTGACCGACTCGCTGAAGATGAAAACAAACGGTGACGCCGGCCCGTGCGCTGGACTCGTCGACGATGCGGACTTGTCTGATCACAGCGTCGCGGGCAGGCTCAGCCATGGTTTGTCGGTGGCGTCGAATCCGGTGAGCTCGGCGATCTTCCCGTCGACGATGTGCAGGACCGCGATGGTGAACAAACGGTATTCCGGGTCGCCGGGGCTGCGGAGGTACAGCACGGCGGCAGGCATGCGGTTGACCGTCGTGGCGATGCAGCGCCAGTCGTCGTAGCCGCGCTGGAAGAGCCCATTGGAGACCCAGCCGTCCACCGCGTCCTTGGCCGTGACGACCAAGGTGCCCGGATCGGGCAGCATCGTGAAACGCAGGTCGTCGCGCAGCAGGGCCATCAGCCCGTCGAGGTCGTTGCGCTCATGGGCGTCCATATACGACTTCACCACGCTGCGCTCGTCATCCGACAGCTCGTGCGTGGCAGGGCTCCGCCAGTCGAGGCGGCGGTCGGGCAGCTGCTCGCGCATCGTCACGCGCGCCCGCTGCAGCGCGCTGGTCACCGATGCGACGGTCAGTTCGAGGGCGTTGGCGGCCTTCGACGCCGGCCAGCCGAGGACGTCGCGCAAGATGAACACCCCCCGCTGTCGCGGCGGCAGATGCTGCACGGCGACGATGAACGCCAGCTCGATCGTCTCCCGCGCCACCACCGATTCCTGCGGGTCCTCCGGGAGCATCCGGTCCGGGTAGGGCTGCAGGTAGTGCACTTCCGAGCCCCCGCCCGGCAGCTCGGCAGGCACGGGTGTGCGGTCGTTGCGCTTCTCCAGGAAGTCAAGGCAGGCGTTCGTCGCGATCCGGTACAGCCAGGTCCGCAGCGCAGCGTGACCCTTGAACGACTCCCGCTTGTTCCACGCTCGCAGGAACGTCTCCTGCGTCATGTCCTGGGCGTCCTCGTAGTTGGCGAGCATCCGGTAGCAGTGCACCTGCAGCTCACGCCGGTGGCGCTCCGTGATGAGTGCGAACCGCGCCGTGTCGCCTGAGCGGACCGCCGCGATGAACGTGGCCTCGTCGGCGCCCAGCAGTCTGGCGTCGGTCATGGTCATCAATCCTTCCACCGGTGCGAGAGGGCTAACAGAACTGACGGCGTGGCGGAGGATTTCTGATCGGTGAAGCCGCTGACACCGGGCCGTTCGCCAGACCGGATGGGTCGGGGTCGATCCAGGGTACGTGCTCCGGGTCGGGCACACCCTCGATGTCGAGGTGGGGCCAGCACGGCTAAGCGTTGGTTTCGGCGCCTGCTACTTAGGGGCCGCATCGGCGCGCCTCCGACCGCGATGCCAAACCAGACGCCGCCTCGGCGAGGTCAGTCACCCGCGCGGCCTCGCCGAGGTCGGACAGGACGCCTAACCGACGGTTCAGACCGGCGGTGGCGCGGTCACAGCGTCGCGCTGAGCTTGGAGTTGCTTCATGTCGGCGCGCTCCTCGGCCTCGCTGGCCGGACTCCAGCTGAGCAGCTCGCGGTCCGACGGCGAGGTCATCGCGCCACCGCCCTTTCCTGGACCACTCTTAGCCGGCACAACTCCGCTCAGGTGAGGCCTGTCCCGGTCGTCCTCGTCTTTGTCCGTCCGGCACAGCGGGCAGACGATGCCCTGGCGTGCCGGGCGGGTCAGGTGTCGGCGGCGCGCCGTTCGATCTGCCACGGGCGGGACGCGCTGCACAGCCGGACGAGTTCGGGGACAAGATGCTGAAGCATCTCCTCGTCCTTCGGGGCTGCGGGCGCGTATTCCGTGATGCCCAGGCCGACGATCTCGTGCCGGGAGGCCAGGGCGGCGATCGCCTCGGTCAGCTCCGCCTCGGACAGGCCGTCCGGTTCCGGGTAACCGACTGACGTGATGCCGTCCAGGACGTCAAGATCTACATGGATGTATAGGACCGCGTCTTCGTCGACGGTGGACAGGCCGCCGATGCCGGCCCGCCGGATGTAGTCGGCCTCGGCGGGATCCAGTGAGCGCGTTCCGGCCAGGGCGATCTGATCCGGGCGCAGCCTGGGGGAGCGCACCAGGTCGGACGGGCCTTCACCCTGGAGTGTGCGCAGAACCATGCCGTGAAAGGCGCCCGACGGGGACGTGGCGGGGGTGTTCATGTCGCCGTGGGCGTCGAACCAGACGAGGTTCAGACGGTCGCCGTAACGGCGCAGCGCGGCCGCGACCGGTTCGAGCTCGACGCCGCAGTCCCCGCCGGCCGTGACGACGAAGCCGTCCTGAGGCAGCGCCCGCCGGACCCGATCGGCGATCTCGGCAAGGGTGCCACTGGTGTCCACCCGTATGTGCCGGGCGTCCGGAACCATGGCGGCCAGCCGGGAGGCGCCTTCGATCAGTCGCGGCGCTGTGGGCGACGTCGAGCCCTGCCATTGGGGGATCTCTACGACAGTCAGCATCCTGCCCTCCTTGCGCCCATTTCTTGTGGCCGGGCAACAGTGTCGCGTGGTCCAATCGGCAACGTCCACTTAGCGTTTCTACGATGATCTATAAGGCTTCCTTGATGTTGGATCCCATGAGGCTCCGCCTGCTGCGCGACTTCGCCGAGCACGGCACGATGACCGCCGTGGGCGAGGTCTGCGGCATGACCTCGTCCGCCGTCTCGCAACAGCTCGCCACCCTGGAACGTGAGGCCGACGTCCCGCTGTTCGATCGAGCCGGGCGCCGTGTCCGCCTCACTGCCGAAGGGCGGCGCCTCGTCCAGCACGCGCACATCGTCCTGAACGCGCTGGAGGCCGCGGAAGAAGACCTCCGCTCCGCCTCGACCCCCAGAGGGCCCCTCCGGGTGGCCTGCTTCGCCACGGCCGCGGCCCACCGACTGTTGCCCGCGATAGCCACCGCCAGAACCCAACATCCGTTCCTCCACGTGATCGTCCACGAACTCGAACCCCGCGAGGCGGTCGAGGCGCTCCGCGACGGCAGCTGCGACCTCGGGATCACCTTCACCTACAACCTGATCCCCGAAGACCCTCCGCCCGGAGTCTCCCGGCACCTCCTGGGCGTCGAGCCCATCATGATCGCCCTTCCCGCAGGTCACCCGGCCGCCACCGGCGAGGTGGACATGCGCCTCCTGCGCGAGGAGCACTGGATAGCGGGCTCCCAGGGCACCACCGACCACGAGATGCTCGACCGCGCCTGCACCCTTGCGGGCTTCCACCCGAACGTCATCCACACGGCCGACGACTACGCGCTCGTCCTGCGCATGGTCGGCGAAGGTCTAGGCGTCAGCCTGGTCCCCGAACTGGTCGCCACGGTGGTCGGCGCCCCCGACGGCGTCGTACTCCGCCCGATCTCCACGATCGAGATCACCCGGACCACCCATGCGCTGGCCCGCACCATGACTCCGGCCGTCAACGCCGTGCTCGAACTGCTCGGTGGCTAGTGTCGCGGCGGCGCTCACAACGACCGCGACAACGGACTCCTGCCTGGCAACCGGCGTCACCGCGGGCAGCGGCACTGACGACCCGGATTGGCCGGCCGGCCCTTGCGGCAGCTGGGGCAATGCCGTTCAATGCGGGATTACAGCCGTCGCTCTCTCGGCACCATCCGCTACCACGATTCAGACGCGCCGCGACCGGCCACTGGGGGACGAGATGTCGGAGGCTCCACGACAACCGGACATGGAATTCGACGAGGTCTACCGTGCCGGGCGCATTCCATGGGATATCGGGGAACCGCAACCTGCCCTGGCGGAGCTGGTGGCCAAGGGCTGGTGCACGGGCCATGTCCTGGATATCGGCTGCGGGACCGGCGAGCTGGCCCTGGCCCTCGCAGCGCACGGGTACACGGTCATGGGCGTCGATCTCGAACCGCACGCGATCGAACTCGCCCGGCGCAAGGCCGCGGAGCACGGGCTCGACGTGGACCTGCACGTCGCCGACGCCACCGAATTCGACGATCAGGGCTCGTCATTCGACACCGTGCTCGACAGCGGACTGCTGCACTCCCTCCAACCCGAGGCCCAAGCACGCTATCTGGATGTGCTTCGCCGAGTCTGCAAACCGGGCGGCCGAGTCGCGGTTCTCTGCTTCGCCGACATTCCCGGCGCGCGTACACCCGGCGGCAGAGGGCTTACCGAGGGCCGGCTGCGTGGGCTTTTCGCGGACGGCTGGGAGATCGAGACGCTCGACGTTGCGAACATCCTGGGCATTGTGCCCGATGGGCTCGGCGACATGAGCGAATGGCCGCGGGACGAGCGAGGAAGAACACCGATGACCGGCTGGCTGCTGCGTGCCCATCGGGTCGGCAGCTGACTCGCCGCCGTCGTCGTTAGCGGGCGAAAAGCCCGCGGGCGGCCAGTTCCACCGTCACCAGGATGGCCGTCGCCTCGGCCGCCAGCAGCGCCACCAGAACCACGAGCTGGACGATCCCCGCCTCGATCGGGCTCGCCCCGCCGATCAGCATGCCCACGAACGCCCCGGGCAGGGTGACCAGCCCCACCGTCCTGGTCTGATCGAGGGCCGGCACTAGCGCTTGAGCAGCCGCGGGACGGCAGATCTCCAGCGCGGCGTCGCGGGGCGCGAACCCCAGAGCCAGGGCCGCCTCCACCTCCCCCTTGCGCTGGACCAGCTCGTCCATCGCCCGTCTGCCGGCCAGGGTCGTCGCTGTCAGGCAGCCGCCCAGCAGGATTCCGGCGATGGGGATGACGACGATCCCCTCCGTGGAGATCGCCCCGGTCGCCAGCAGGATGGCCAGGACCGGCACGGTGCCGACGGCGATCGGCACACCGGCCCACCACAGCTCCCTGCCGCCCGTGATGCGCTTGCCCGCGGTGAAGGCGGCGACGCCGTACATCAGCAGGATGAACGCCGCGACCGCCGCGGCATAGGCGACGACCCAGGCGATCACGACCGACACCACGCCGAGTTGCAGCGCCGCTCGGAGACACGCGGTCACCACGGCGTTGCCATGGCCCAATCGTCCGGCCCAGGCCACCAGCGCGCCGAGCGCGACCAGCAGGACCAGGACGACGGGCAACCACGGCGTGAGGGAGATCAATGATGAGCTGCGCACGGCAAGCAGTCTCTCGTAACCGTTGCTGAGAGCCTCAAGGGGCGGTCGGCGATCCCGGCCCTTCGGCCGAGCTCGCCGTCGCCGTCGCCGTCGAAGTATCCGTCGAACAGGGGGCCTGATCCTTCGCGTCGGCGATGAAGCCGTCCACCGACACGACGTTGTGCACATCACCACGGTGCTCATCACATCTCCCGGGTGGTCCGAGGGCTTGCCTTGCGGCCGCGCGCCGCCGGTAGCCGCCGCACGCGACGCGATGTGGCGTAGTCAGGAGCTCTGAGGCGCTTTCCAGGGGTGTTGATGACCAGCTGGATAGCGCACGGGTTTGCCAGGTGCACGCGCACGGGCGGGGAGACGCGCATCACATTCGTCTGCTGTCACAGCTTGCCGAGGCTGTCTCGTCAGTGGGTGTAACAGCCAACGCGACAAGGAGATCACCATGGACGCCCGTTTCAACTACCTCGGCAACCCGGTCACGGCCAAGCTCGTGAAGCACATCGCCTCGGCGGGCAAGGTCCTGGCGGACTCGCCGTTGCCGGCCGCGACGCAGGAACTGGTGGCGCTCCGCGCCAGCCAGATCAACGGCTGCGGCTTCTGCGTCGACATGCACACCAAGAACGCCGCGAACGCCGGGGAAACCTCGGTGCGCCTCAACCTGGTCGCGGCCTGGCGGGAGGCCAAGGTCTTCACCGAGGCCGAGCGGGCCGCTCTGGAACTGGCCGAACAGGGCACCCGCATCGCCGACGCCGCCGGCGGTGTCACCGACGAGACCTGGGCCAATGCCGCCAAGCACTACGACGAGGACCAGCTGGCCGCCCTGGTGTCCCTCATCGCCCTCATCAACGCCGCCAACCGCATGAACGTCATCATCCAGCAGCCCGCCGGCGACTACGAGCCCGGCCAGTGGGCGTAACCAGCAACCCCGACGACCCGGCCGTTCCCTGGCCGATGTGAGGGTCTACGTGATCAAGGTCGACGCCGACACCCTCGGCAGTCCGCCGCCGCCCCCCGGCAGGGCCGCCGGCCTGGCAATGACCCGGTCAGCCCACTTCGGCGGCGCCGTCGTGGAAGGCGTGTGTCTTCTCTCCCGATGTCACAGACGGTCGGGCTGTCTCGTCTCAGGTCTCAGAGACAGACTCAGGAATCAGGAAGGTGATGGTCGTGCGGGTGTTCGTGGCAGGCGGGACCGGGGTCGTGGGGGCGGCGGCTGGTGCCGCCGCTCGTGGACCAGCGACCGGCGTATCCCACTTTGCCGCGCAGAGCTACGCCGGCTGGAACGGAACCCGCAAGAGCGGACGGGTGAAGACCGAGGGGGACCCGCTGGACCTGCACGCGCACGACTGCCGGCAGGGGAAGTGGCGGTGACGATGATGACCGAGGGGCGCGGCTTCTCCAACGCCAAGACCAAGCGGGAGCTCGGCTGGCAGCTGCGCCATCCGTCGTGGCGGCAGGACTGCCGGGATGGCCTCCGGTGACCCGGACCGAGGAGTTCGAGGAGCTGCGGTCGCTGCTGTTCGCGATCGCCTACCGGATCCTCGGCAGTGTGGGCGAGGCCGAGGACGCGGTCCAGGAGACCTGGCTGCGCTACGAGGCCTCCCCGACAAATCCCACGTCGACCAAGGCCTTCCTCTCGGCCGTGGTCACCCGGATCTCGATCGACGTTCTGCGGTCGGCGCGCCGACGGCGGGAGGAGTACGTGGGACCGTGGTTCCCCGAGCCGCTGCTGAGCGACCCCTACGAGGACCCGGAGCGGTCGGCTGAGCTGGCCGACTCGTTGTCGATGGCGGCGCTGCTTCTGCTTGAGCGGCTGACCCCGCCTGAGCGAGCGGTCTTCGTGCTGCGGGAGGTGTTCGGGTTCGGCTTCCCGGAGATCGCGTCGGCCGTGGAGCGATCGGAGGCGGCGTGCCGCCAGCTCGCAGTGCGGGCGCGCCGCCACATGGACGCGGGCCGGCCCCGGTTCGAGGCTGATCGAAGGGAGCGCGAGGAGCTCGCCGGGCGATTCTTCGACGCCTTCAGGGAAGGCGACGTCGACGGGCTGCGAGAGCTGCTGGCAGCAGACGTTCACATGATCGGCGACGGCGGCGGCAAGGCCCCGCAATTGGCCAAGCACATCATCGGCGCCGAGAACGTGGCCCGGGTGCTCGCCGCGTTCGTCCTGACGCTCGTCCGGATCGGCGTCGTAGTGGAGCCGCACGAGGTGAACGGTCAGCCGGGCGCGATCTTCCGCGACCGGGACAACAAGGTGCTCAACACCTTGGCGCTCGACATACTCGACGGGCGGATCCAGACGATCCGCGGGGTGATCAACCCCGACAAGCTCGGGCACGTGGGTCCGGTGGCGGACGCCTGGGCGCTCAAGCGCGAGGTGAGCCAGGCTCGCCGGCCACTGATGGAACGGAAGAGCTGACTGCGCTCCAGACCTCGGCTACCGGTCTCGTGCCCCGCTTGGCGGACCTTGACGATCCAGCGGTTCCGGGATGGCTAGGCGGACTTGGCCTCCGGCAGCGGGATCCACTTGTGCGCCCACGTCACCAGCTCGTCCAGCACGGGCCGCAGCTCCTGCCCCATCTCGGTCAGGTGGTATTCGACCCGCACGGGCGACGTGGCCAGCACGCGGCGCTCGATGAGACCGGCCGCCTCCAGCTCGCGCAGCCGCCGGGCGAGCATCGTGTCGTTGATGCCGGGGATGGCCGCCTTGAGGTCGGCGTACCGATGGGCGCCCTTGAAGATCATATGGATCAGCGCGCCCGACCACCTGGCGCCGATCAGCTCTAAGGCGGTGTGGAAGCGCACGCAGACGGAAGTGAGACTCACGCCATAGATTCTAGCATTTGCTCAGAAATGTTTAGCTACTCAATAATGTTGAGCAGCTAGCCGCTGAGTAAGGAGCACGTCATGAACAAGCCCGTCCTGCAGGTCATCGTCGCCAGCACCCGCCCGGGTCGCGCGGGGCGTCCCATCGCCGAGTGGTTTCACGGCAAGGCAGTGGAGTCGGGTCTCTTCGAGGTCGAGCTGATCGACCTGGCGGAGGTCGGGCTGCCGTTCCTGGACGAGCCCCACCACCCCAGGCTCAGGCAGTACGTGAACGCGCACACCAAGGAGTGGAGCGCCACCGTTGAGCGGGGCGACGCGTACGTGTTCGTGACCCCGGAGTACAACCACAGCTTTAACGCCGTGCTGAAGAACGCGCTCGACTACCTGCATCACGAGTGGCATAACAAGGCGGCCGGGTTCGTCAGCTACGGCGGCGTCTCCGGGGGCACCCGCGCCACGCACGGCCTGCGCCAGGTCACCAGCACGCTGAAGATGATCCCGGTGCTCGAAGCGGTGAACATCCCCTTCCACACCCAGTTCTTGGGCGAGGACGGCAGACTGCACCCCAACGACATCATGGACGCCGCCGCCGGCACCATGCTGACCGAGCTGGCCAGGCTGACCGGCGCGTTGCGCCCGATGCGCGCCGCCTGAACACGGACACCTGGGCTGGCGGCGCCTGAGCGAGCCTATGGCCGCGGGGGAGGGGCATCGCCGCCGGCCGTGGTCGGCGGGGACTTGGCCATGAGTTTCGAGCAGGGAGTGCGGTCGGGTGCGTCGCCGGGCTCAGCGGCTCACAGTGGTCTCCCGCTCCATATGCGACAGCTTCTCGGGATTGCGCACGGCGTAGAGCCCGGTGATGAGGCCGTCGTCGATGCGGACCGCCACGACGGTGTCGACCTCGCCGTTGAGCCGGATGATCAGCGCCGGGTACCCATTGACCTGCGCCGTCCGCAGCGACGCCGTGCCGGCGATCCTGCCCAGCACGTCAGCCACCCTGCCGGCCCCCACGACGGGCGCCAGCGCGGCCTGGACGACTCCGCCACCGTCAGACAGGAGGACGACATCGGGCGCGAGGATGTCGACCAGGCGTTGCAGATCGCCCGTTTCAACCGCCCGCTGGAACGCCTCGAGCGCGCCGCGGGCCTCGGCCGGAGAAACGACCCCGCGCGGCCGGCGCGCCGCGACGTGTGCCCGTGCCCGGTGGGCGATCTGGCGGACCGCGGCCGGGCTCTTGTCGACGGCTTCCGCGATCTCGTCGTAGTCCAGAGCGAACACCTCGCGCAGCACGAACACCGCCCGCTCGGTCGGCGTGAGCGTCTCCAGCACCAGCAGCATCGCCATCGAGACGCTGTCGGCCAGCTCGACATCCTCGGCCACGTCGGGCGTGGTGAGCAGCGGCTCGGGCAGCCACGGGCCGACGTAGGACTCCTTGCGCCGGCCGAGCGTGCGCAGCCGGCTCAGCGCCTGCCGGGTGGTGATCCTGACCAGGTATGCACGCTGATCCCGCACGGTGTCGAGATCGACGTTCGTCCACCGCAGCCAGGTCTCCTGGAGGACGTCCTCGGCGTCGGCGGCCGAGCCGAGCAGCTCGTAGGCGACGGTGAAGAGCAGGTTGCGGTGGCCGAGGAACGCCTCGGTGGCGCGGTCCGGGCGGTCGTCCGGGCCCATGCCCTCGCCGCGATCTTCGGGCGCGGTCTGCGACGTGCCGGCCATGGGTGGCTCCTGTTCACTCTCGACTGTGTCACCCACCAGACTCCGGGTCCCGCCGTTTTGTGACACGGGGCTTGTGAGCAGCAACCGAACGGCCACCGGCGTTAGGGGGCCAGGATGGGCGGACTTACCGCCATCCAGCGATCCGAAGCGGATCCTACTTGCGGCATATGCCGGGGGAGTTCCTGACCACCGATGAGGCTGCGGCATACGGGCGGCACGCCGGGGCGCCGCCGCGGGCGGACCTGGAACGGGTCTCCTTTCTCTACGACGGTGATCGGGCGCTGATCGAACAGCGCCGCGGTGGCCTGGAAAATTGGCCTGGCGTGTCTCGTGGGGTATTCAGAGTCCTGCGACTGGGACAAAAGCCTGGAGAGTCGCACAACTGGGACATAGGGCGGGGAACTGTGGACCTGTCAGCCCGTCCAGGATCGGGCCGACGAGCGGCCACTCCTAATCCGTGGCCATCCCTAGTCCCGGTAGACCAGGGAGACTCCGTGGTGCGACCCGGCGGCCAACTACGCGAGTCTCGTCGTGCCGGCATTCGTCCGGGCACAGGAGGAGCGGTCATGGACATGAAGCTTGAAGTCGTCGTGGTGCCGGTCTCGGACGTCGACCGGGCCAAGAACTTCTACACGGCGCTGGGCTGGCGGCTCGACGTCGACATCACCACCGGCGAGGACTTCCGGGTGGTCCAGGTGACCCCGCCCGGCTCGGCGGCGTCGGTCACCTTCGGCACGTCGGTCACGTCTCAGAGGCCGGGCACGGCTCAGGGCCTGCACCTGGTCGTCAACGACATACACGCCGCGTACGAAGAGCTCAAGCGGCTCGGCGCCGACCCGAGCGAGGTGTTCCACGACGCCGGCGGCGTCTTCCATCACGCGGGGACCGACGCCCGGGTGCCCGGTCCGGCTCCGCAGCGCAGAAGCTATGGCTCGTTCCTGTCGTTCAGCGACCCGGACGGCAACGGCTGGGTGCTGCAGGAGGTGACCACCCGGCGCCCGGAACGGCTGGATCCGTCGGTCACCACGTTCGCCTCGACGTCGGACCTCGCGGCCGCGCTGCGCCGCGCCGCGGCCGCGCACGGCGAGCACGAGGCGCGCATCGGTGCGGAGGACCCGAACTGGCCGGACTGGTACGCCGACTATATGGTGCGCGAACAGGCCGGAACCGAACTGCCGTCGTGAGCGTGTCCGCCCACCGTGCCGTCACCGGTCGGCGGCAGTTCGAGCTGGTCGTACGGCGAGTCGTCCCGGCTCGGAACCTTCGTCACTGCTTGGATCAACCGCTTCTGTGCGTGTACAACGCGCTGCTGTCGGCGTCCGCGCGTCCCGGTGCGCTCGTCGCGGTGCGGGGCATCGGCGGGCTCGGCCACTCGGTATCCAGTGCGCCCGGGCGCTGGGCCATCAGGTCGCCGCCGCGGCGTGAGGCGCGTCGATGCCGCCGCTGATGCCGCGGTTGGGCAGGCGTGGCGCCCAAGGCCAGCGGGACATCGCGAAGCTGGGCGGAGAGACGGTCGCGTTCGAGGCCGACATCTGGTGAACGTCGGCTCCCCGGCCGGGCGAGTCGCCCGGCCGGGGAGCAGCGTCTCCGGCCTGACCAAGTCCGGCCTGAACGCGTTCACCGAATCGCTTCGCCAGGAACTGCTCAGCGAACGCGTCCGGGTCAGCGTGGTGGAGCCCGGCACCGTGGACACCGACCTGGCGAACCACATCAGCGACACCACCCGGGACGCGGCCCGCCGACAGGTCGACGGAATCGAAGTGCTGCGGCCGGAGGACATCGCGGACGCAATCAGCTACATCGTCACGCGAGAGCGGCGGGTCGCCGTCAACGAGATGCTGGTTCGTGCCGGCGACCAAACATGGTAACCGCGCCTACTCGAGCGCGAGTCTACGGAGGCCGGCGCCGGCGACGTCCATCGTCTCATCGCCGAGCGGTCCGCTGTGGCCATGTGCCCCCGATGGCCAAAACGGGCGGGGAACCTGTGAGCCCTTGCTGGAAGGAAGAGATCTGTCGTGCAGGTCTCCTCGATCTCGGGCCGGGTCGCGTCGCCACCGAACTGGCCGATCACATCACCGACCCTGCGATGCAGTTTGTGGCGCAGGTCACGTAACCGCGCTGTCACAAGGATCGGGTCGTCGGCATCTTGTGTTCGTTCAGCGCAACACGCGACAACACAAGGGAATGCATCATGGAACCCCGCTTGAACCTCTCCGGCAGCCCACTCGCAGCCAAGTCCATGAGGCACATCGGCTCGGCGAGCAGAGCGATCATCAATGGCTCGACGCTGCCGTCCGCGACCCAGGACCTGGTGATGCTCCGCGCGAGTCAGATCAACGGTTGCGGCTTCTGCACCGACATGCACACCAAGGACCTCGCGCACTCAGGGGAGACCTCGGTGCGCATCAACCTGGTCGCGGCGTGGCGGGAGGCCACGGTGTTCACCGACGCCGAGCGCGCCGCCCTGGAGCTGACGGAGCAGGGCACCCGCATCGCTGATGCCGCCGGTGGTGTCACGGACGAGGCCTGGGCGACTGCCGCCAAGCACTACGACGAGGAGCAGCTCGCCGCCCTGGTGTCGCTCATCGCCCTCATCAACGCCGCCAACCGCCTGAACGTCATCGTCCAGCAGCCCGTCGGCGACTACCAGCCCGGCCAATTCGCATAACGAAAGGAACGTCATGAGCTCAGCGCTTGAAACCCTTCGCCGTGACTTCGGCGGCGACATCATCGAACCGGGGGGAGCGGGGTACGAATCGGCCAGCCGCTCGATATTGGCTTCGGGTAGTCCGGCCTATGTTCTGCGGCCCAAGAGCGTCGGGGACGTGCAAGCAGGTGTGAGATTCGCCGCCGGCGCAGGGCTTTTGCTGTCCGTGCGAGGCGGCGGCCATGGCTTTGCGGGCTTCGGCACCAACGACGACGGCGTCGTGATCGACCTCAGCAACCTCGCCAACGTGGAGATCATCGACAACGAACGTCACCTCGTGCGGATCGGCGGCGGCGCCACTTGGGGTCAGGTCGCGGCCGCCCTGGCCCCGCATGGCCTGGCGATCTCCTCTGGCGACACCAAGAGCGTCGGTGTCGGTGGGCTGACGTTGACCGGCGGTATCGGCTGGAAGGTCAGGAAGTACGGCCTGGCTCTGGACAACGTGGTCGCCGCAGAGGTGGTCACCGCCAACGGAGAGATCGTGCATGCGAACGCGGAGGAGAGCCCGGAGCTGTTCTGGGCGATTCGCGGGGGCGGAGGCAATTTCGGGATCGTGACCGCCTTCGAGTTCGTGGCTCACCCGACGACAGACGTCTTCTACGGCAAGATCGCCTTCCCGGCGTCGGAGGCGGCCAGCGTGCTCCAGGGTTGGGCGGACTACCTCCGCACCGCCCCCGAAGAGCTCACATCCATCGTGAACTTCGCCAATCCCTTCGCCGGCGGACCCGAAGCGCCGGTCGAGATCCACGTCGCGTTTGACGGCGATGACCCGGAGCTCGCGGCCCAGGCCATCGACCCGATCCGCCGGCTCGGCACGGTGATCGACGACGATATCGCGCTCAAACCCTATGCGGACACGCTCGTGGATGGCGCGACCCCGCCGCCTGGCATCCAGCTTGTCACCCGAAGCGCATTTGTCGACAAGGGATCGGTGCCCGACGTCCTTCAGATCCTTGCTGAGGTTGGGGCATCGGAGCGGTCGCCGTTCATCGCCGTTCGCAGCGTCGGCGGTGCGGTATCCCGAGTCCCCGACGACGCCACCGCCTACGCGCATCGCCAAGCGGAGTTGATGTTCGTGACCACCACCGCGGGTCCGCAGCCGGTCGTCGAGGCCGCTCGTCCAGCTCTGGAAGCGATCTGGGCGAGACTCGCACCTCACATCAACGGCGCCTACGCGAACTTCCTCGCCTCCGCCACAGAGGAGGACGTCGCCGCGATCTATCCCACGCAGACCTATCAGCGGCTCGCGGCGGTCAAGCGCCACTACGACCCCGGCAACCTGTTCGCCCGCAACCACAACATCCGGCCTCAGTAGGCCTTGCAGACAAGCAAAGCCGCCCGAGGCACCAGGGCGGCCCCTATTCCCTCACCGCTGTAGCCCCACCATCGAAAGAACGGAAAGGCATCATGAGCAAGGGTCTGGCTCGTCACCGGTTGGTCCCGGGGCTTGGGCCGCAACCTACCGGGCCATCGGGGAACCCGGGCGGGCGGTGAAGTCGGCGTTCATCGCCGAGTACATGGGGCCTCTGAAGAGTTACCGGCGGTAATGCGGCCGCCACGATCACCAGAGCCACCCGGGTCCGCTCGTCGTGCAGCCGGATGACGCGGGCCGCCAGAATCCTCAGCACCAGCGCGACCGCCAGCATGACCTGCAGCCCGTGCAGGCCGGCGAAGTGCGGGATGCGCAGGTCCCCGCCGATCGTGCTCCAGCCGGTGAGCGGCAACCCATCTCCCACTCCAGCATCCGCGTCCTGTCCATCGCCGGCGTTAGCCGCGCACGTGCAGCCTGAAACCCGTGCGGCCCGCGGGCTCCAGTCCCTCCTTCAGGTGCAGCGAGGGGATCTCGTAGTCACCGAAGTTCTGCCGCCGGAACGCGATCGGCTCGGTCGACTCCAGGGTGAGCAGGCGCTGCTCCCAGGCCTTGGCGACGTCCGGGTAGTCCTCGCCGGTCATCCGGTCGGTGCCGTACAGCACGAACGGCGGCAGTACCTCGATGCCCGGGTAGTAGAGGATGCCGTGGTGGATCGGGAACAGCAGATCGTCGATGGGGCCGTTGATCCCGCGAGCGGCGTAATGCGACTCCGGGCCGCCGGCGGTCACCGACAGCAGAGCCTTCCTGCCCGCGAGGGTGCCTTCGCCGAAGCGCTCGCCGTACCTGGTGTCGCTGTGCTCGCCGACGCCATACGCGAAGTGGTAGGTGAACACCCGGTCCACCCAGCCTTTGAGGATCGCGGGCATCGCGTACCACCACAGCGGGAACTGGAAGATGATCGTGTCGGCCCACAGCAGCTTCTCCTGCTCGGCGAGGACGTCCGGGGTGAGCGTCCCGGCGTCGAAAGCCCGGCCCGAGTCCAGAGCGACCTTCAGCGGGCTTGAGGCGTCGGGGCCGTAGTCCGCGGCGTCCACGACCGCCTTCCAGTTCATCGCGTACAGATCGCTCACCCGCACCTCGTGCCCGGCGGTCTCCAATGTGGACACCGCGAGGTCCTTCAGCGAGCTGTTGAGCGACTTCGGCTCCGGGTGGGCGTAGACGATCAGCGTCTTCATGGGAACTCCTTCGGATCGGATGCCTTCGATTCTGGGAGCCGCGGCGCCCGGCGTTCAGGGGCGCCTCTTCCATCGGACGGGACTTCCTGGTAACGGCAGGACCACCTTCACGGGCACCACCGAGGTCATACTGGGCGCATGGACGATCTCGCGGGCTTCCTGCGGACCCGGCGTTCCCGGGTCGACCCGGAGGCCGCTGGCATCCCCACCGACAGCCGCCGCCGGGTCGAAGGGCTGCGCCGCGAAGAGGTCGCGCACCTGTCGGGAGTCAGCGTCGACTACTACGTACGCCTGGAGCAGGGCCGCGCGACCCAGCCCTCCGAGCAGGTCCTCGACGCGCTCGCCCGCGTCCTCGGCCTCGACGAGACCGAACGCGGGCACCTCTACCGGCTCGCCCGGCAGCGCCGCCGCCACGCGAAGGCACCGGGCGGGCGGATCCGGCCGGAGCTGCTGCGCGTCCTCGACCTGGTCGCCGACGCACCCGCGCTGATCATGGACCACCGCCTGGACGTGCTGGCCGGGAACCGCCTCGCCGGGCTCCTCTTCGGCCGGCCGATGCCGGGCCTGAACACCGCCCGGCACATCTTCCTTGAGGAGGCCGAGCGCGGCCTTTACGCGGACTGGGAGCAATGCACCCTCGACGTGGTCGGGCACCTGCGCCTGGCCGCCGGCAAATACCCCGAGGACCCCCGCCTGGCCTCGCTCATCGGCGAGCTGGCGATGGGCAGCGAGCGCTTCCGCCGCCTCTGGGCCCGCGCGGACGTGCGCGCCCGCACCCATGGACGCAAGGCGTACCGGCACCCGCTGGTCGGACTGCTGGAACTGCACCAAGAGAACTTCGCACTACCGGACGAATTGGGCATGGAGCTGCTGGTGCTGTCCGCGGCCCCCGGCAGCCCCGCCGAGGACGGGCTGCGCCTGCTCGCGGGCCTGGGCGCGGACAGCGGTGATGCGCATCCCACAGTGAACGCTCAGGTCCGCGAGTAACTCAACGCCCCCACCCACCGCCAGGAACGCCTCAACACTGACGGCTTTCCGGTCCCCGGCCACAAGCCCCGGCTGCAAGGGAAAGATCCACTACCTCAACTCAGCGAGTATTGCTCTCCCTGCATGGAGACCGAGCGGACCCGCTGGAGAACCCCTGTATTGGGGCTGAGGGGATCCAGTCATCCCGGTGAGGTCAGCTCTCGCGGCCGTTGTCCTCGTCCCCGTCAAGGTGGACGGTGGCCGGGTCGTGCAGGGGCCGGCCCTTGAGGACTAATGCTCGGAGAAGTCCCGTTAGGCAAGATCATCTCTGTGACGGCCTCGCCCGCAACCTGGGAGGCCACCATCAAAGATCACGTCATCCTCAACGACGACCCGACCGCCCGCGAGAACCTCATCGGGCTCGCCCAGGTGTCCACCGACGTCCAGGAACTCGCGCGCCAGATCGACGCCCTCAAGACCGCCGGCTGCGCCCGGATCTACCTCGACAAGGCGTCCGGCAAGCAAGGCACCACCCGTCCCGGCCTGACCACAGCCCTCGATCACATGCGCCGCGGCGACACCCTCGTCGTGCTAGACGTGACCCGGCTGGGCCGCGACACCCGCGAACTCCTCGCGATCGTCGAAGACCACCTGCACGCCCAGGGCCGCCGCTTCCGGACCCTCGACGGCATCGATGACGACGTCCTGGCGCTGATGTTCGTCAGCTGTCACCCGGTGCTCTCCCCGGAGGCCCGGGTGGCGCTGACCCTGCGCGTGGTCGGCGGCCTGTCCGGCGAGGAGATCGCCCGCGCGTTCCTCGTACCCGTGCCGACCGTCCAGGCCCGCATCACCCGGGGCAAGAAGACGATCGCGGCGGCCGGGGTGCCGTTCGAGCTGCCGCCGGCCGCCGAGCGCCGGGAGCGGCTGGGCGGCGTGCTCAGCGTCCTCTACGTGATCTTCACCGAGGGGTCGACGGCCACGTCGGGCGACCGGCTGCTGCGCCCCGACGTCGCGTACGAGGCGATCCGGCTGGCCCGCACGCTGGCCGCGCTGCAGCCGGACGAGCCGGAGGTGCACGGCCTGCTGGCGTTGTGCGAGCTGACGGCCGCACGCTTCCCGGCCCGGACCGGCCCGGACGGTTCGCCGGTCCTGCTCGAGGACCAGGACCGGCGGCGGTGGGATTTCTCGGCGATCCGCCGTGGGCTGGACGCGCTGGCCAAGGCATCGACTCGCGGCCTCGGCCCCTACGGCCTGCAGGCCGCGATCGCCGCCACCCACGCGTCGGCGCCCTCGGTCGAGGCGACCGACTGGGACCGGATCGTGGTGCTCTACGAGGCACTCGGCCGGGTCGCACCCTCGCCGGTGGTCGAGCTCAACCGGGCCGTCGCCGTTGCCATGGCCTCGGGCCCGGCGCAAGCCCTGGCCATGGTGGACGAGCTGATCGCCTTGGACCGGCTCCCCGGTTCGCATTTGGTTCCGACCGTACGCGGTGAGCTGCTGGCCCGGCTCGGACGGCGACCGGAAGCGCGCGCCGAGCTGGAGCTGGCGGCCCGGCTGTGCGCCAACCAGCACGAACGCTCAGTGCTGCTACGCAAGGCCGCCGCGCTGGGCTGACCTCTCCAGCTCGGCCAGCCGGGACTCACGCGCGGCCCGGATGCCGTCGATCGCGTCGGGCCCCGAGGCCAGGCGCAGCGGCAGCTCCGCCAAGCCGGCGACCGCGACGATCGCGTCGGCCACGAGCCGAATAACAAATAGCCCTTGAGTTCCTCTGGGCTTCTTCGGCCTCTTTAGCCGAAGGACCTGGGCTTATCTGCTAGCGCTCCGGCTTCTTAAGGTGTTGATGGGACTTCGGAAATTCTGAAGGTCTATCGTCCTGATCGTTCGTCTTGCTGGGTTGGTGAAGGCGAGGCGGCCGCAGCCAGTGATGGTGCAGGATCTTCCGGTGGTGCGTGCAGCCCTGTGATCATCATGTGGATCAGCAGCTCGTAGCTTTCGTCCAGGTTTTCGGGGAGGCCGAACGCGCCTTCGGCTTCCAGGACCGCGAAGCCGTGGACAGCCGCGCGAAGGCAGCGGGCTGCGTGGATCGCCGCGGAGTCTTGTATGCCGTAGGCCCGGAGTGTGGCGGACATGATGGTGATCAGTCGTGTCCCGGCCTCGACCGTGTGTGGCTCGGGGCTTTGGATGAGCGCCGCGTAGCGGTTCGGACGTCGTCGCACATACTGCCGCCAGGCGGTCATCAATGCGCGGACCGCCTCGTCCGCGGAGCGGCCGAGCACGGCCTCGCCGGCTTGGTCGGCGATCTCGTTCATGATGCGCGCGGACACGAGCGCACGGAGTTCGGCGAGGTTGCGCACGTGCTTGTACAGGGACGGGGAGGCGACGCCCGCTCGGCCGGCCACTGCCGACAGGGTCAACGCCGCGGGTCCGCCCTCATCGACGATCCGCAGCGCTATGTCGACGATCGCCTCTGCGGACAGAGCCGCCCTAGCCAAGGATGCCGTCCTTGAGGAATGCCAGTGTGGCCGTGGCGACGTCGGTGGGAAACTGAACGTGCGCGTAGTGGCCTGCTTTCTCGATCACGTGCAGTCGGCCGAGCCCGGCCGGCATGCCTGCGACGATGCCTTCGCCCTCTGCTCTGGGGTCGGCCCAGTCGGGATCGAGCGCGCCCATGATGATCAGAGCCGGGCATCGGACGTCGGCAAGCCTGGCGCCGGCGTCGGTTGGCGCGGACCTGCCGAGTTTGCTGACGACAGCCATCCGGCCCGGCCTGCGCAAGTCTGCCTCCAGTTCGGCGACGTGCTCGCCGAACTGGGCCGGTTTGACACCCGGGTAGGCGTGATCGAGGTATCGCTTCCACAGCCGCGGGCTGCGTAGCAAGTTGGCACCCATGAGCAGTGTCATGCCCCTGCGGTAGCGGGAGTGGGTCATGAGCGCGCCCAGGTCGATCTGCTGGGCGCGGGTGAACGGGCTGATCTCGACGATGGCGCTGACCATGTCGGGCTCCTGAGCCGCGGCGATGGTGGCGGCGCCGCCGCTGAAGGAGTGGCCCACGATCACGGCGGGGCCGCCCAGATGCCTGATCAAGGCGAGGATGTCGCCCGCGGTGTCAGTACGGGTGTAGGACGCCCAGCCGGTGCTGGACTCGCCGTGGCCGCGCAGGTCCATCCGGGCGACCCGGAAACCGGCCGGGGCGAGCTGGACAGTCATCTCGCGATAGGCCGCTCTGTTGTCCCCCATGCCGTGCGCCAGCACGATGAGCGGGCCCTGCCCTGTCACGTCGTAGGCGAGTTGGCCGCCGTCGATCTCCAGGAATGCCGTCCTGCTGCTAATGGTCATAGCTGATAAGCTAATGATATTAACCCACCGGCGTCAAGGTCTCTTCGAACGGCCGGATGGGCAAAGCGCAACCTCCCGGGAATCACGTCCTCGCCCAACTCCTCAGAGATCGCCCACCCGCTACGCCCAGGACGTCCGCCTCCTCCTCGCCGCCATCGTCAAGCGACAAGACCTTCAAGTCGAGACGAACCCAAGGGATCCAAGCGGTCTCTGCAAGCAGAAAGCCCTCGGGTTCGTTCTGAGAACCCTTCAGTTCGCCTGAACCCTGGGATTTCTCGGCCTGGAACTCCCGAAGCTACGGCGAGCCGCAAAGTAGCCGTGTGGTCCTCCAGGGCCTCCCGCGCCGCCGATCGGGTAGACCCACTCGTCAGCCAGCAGAGCGGTCTTGACCGCCGTCGGGGAGCAGATGGCCGCCGACGGGGCCGTCGGCCGATGAGATGGGTATGGGGAAGGTTGTGGTCGTGCTCACCGCGGGACGATTGCATCGCCTGGGTGCCTCGTCCATGAGGTCTCTCCGCTGGCTAGTGGCGGGACTCGGTACAGGGCAGACGTCCGCGCCTTGCAGGATCAGCGCGGCGGCACCTGTGGTGGTGGCGTGCCCGGGGCTGTCGGCCAGGAGCAGCCGGCCGGTCGCATGGCGTGGGCGATGCCAGGCACCAAGAGGGCCGCGCGCCGCGAACGCTAGCCCGAGACGATTCCGGCCGGGGACTGACCAGATGAGTGGTTTCACGCGTGTTTGGAGGTCTGAGAGGAATCGGGTTGGCGGTGGCCGGGATGTCTGTCGGGTCGGCTGGGAGTGGGGGGTTCGCCCAGTCCGGCGCGGCGGGCTTTGACGATGGCGTCTGATCTGCTGGTCACCTGGAGTTTGGTGAAGATGTTGGAGACGTTGTTGCGGACGGTTTTCTCGCTGAGAGCCAGGGCGTGGGCGATGGCGGTGTTGGAGCTGCCGGCGGCCATGAGGTTGAGGATGTCGCGTTCGCGTGCTGACAGCGACGGGAACGGGTGGCCGGGGTTGCGCGCGTCGGGCTGGAGGAAGGAGGCGATGCGGGCGGCGGCGGTGGCGCCGAACAGGGCCTGGCCCGCGGCCACCGCGGTGATGGCCCGGATGATGTCGTCGGGTCCTGAGCCCTTGACGACGTAGCCGCGGGCTCCGGCGCGCAAGGCCGCGAAGATCGAGGTGTCGTCCTCGAGCATGGTGAGCATGAGGATGCCGGTCGAGGGCAGATCGGCGAGGATGCGGCGGGTGGCGGTGATGCCGTTCGTGCCCGGCATGTGGATGTCCATGAGGACGACGTCCGGTTGCCGTTGCAGGCAGAGTTCGACGGCCTGCTCGCCGTCGGCGGCCTCGCCGGCGAACTCGAGCAGTGGGCTGTCCTCGACCAGTTGGCGCAGGCCTGAGCGGAAGATCGGGTGGTCGTCGGCCACTACGACGCTGATCGGGCGGGTGTCGGTCATGGCGTCTCCGCGGGGGTTCGTGCCGGGCTGAGGGGGAGCGTCGCGCGGATTGTGGTGCCGTTCGGGGTGGCGCGTTCGATGGTGCAGGTGCCGCCCAGTTCTGCGGCGCGTTCGCGCATCGAGGTGATGCCCACGCCGGCGCGGTAGCCATCCGGCAGGCCGATGCCGTCGTCGGTGATCTCCAGGTGCAGGGCGGTGCCGGCGCTGATCCGTACGGTGCCGCGGCCGGCGTGCGCGTGGCGGACGGCGTTGGTCATGGCCTCCAGGGCGATCCGGTAGGCGGCGACCTCGACGGCGGCGGGCAGGACGGGTTCCTCCGTGGGTCCCTCGACCACGAACGGCCCGAGCGTCCTGGCCTGCTCACGTAGGGCGCTGATCAGGCCCAGCTCGTCAAGGGCGGGCGGGCGCAGGCCGTACACGAGCCTGCGGATCTCGGCGACGGCCTCCTGGAGCTGGGCGGTGAGCTCGTCCAGCTGCCCGGCCACGGCGTCGGTGTTGGCGTCGGCGTCAGTGGCCAGCCGGGAACGCGCCCGCTGCAGCCCGAGCACCGTTCCGGCCAGCGCCGGCCCGAGCCCGTCGTGCAGGTCCCGGCGCAGCCGCCGCCGTTCCTCCTCCAGCGCGGACACCAGCCGCTCGCGTGAGCGCAGCAGATCGGCGGTGAGCGAGACGGCGTGGCCGGCGGCGGCGATCTGGCCGGCCAGGCCTGACAGCAGCCGCCGCTCCGCAGGTGTGAACGCCTCGCCGGGGTCACGCCCGGCCACGGCGAGCGTACCGACCGTCTCACCCGCGAACACCAGCGGGAACTCCTCCGGCGGATCGCCGGACGGGCCTCCCGCGCATGCCCTGACGTTCTGGCCGAGGCGGACTTCCACGTACGGGACGCGTAGCGCGGCCTGCAGCGTGCGGGCGACGCTGGGCAGCACCTCTTCGGGGAGTGCGGCGGCCTCCAGGCGGCGGCTGAGCCGGACGAGCGCGCCGGTCGGGTCGTCCCGGTAGCCGTAGACGATCCGGTTGACGGCGCGTTGCAGGACATCGCGCAGGGGAAGCGCCACCAGCGTCGCGGCAACGACGGCCAGGGCCTCGCTGACGGCCTCGGACGTCAGCAGCCGCACGGTGGCTGCGACGCCCAGATACACCGTGAACACGAGCACGGTGAGCAGTCCGTAGGCCATCGTCGCGCTGAGCACCCGGCGGCCGTCGAACAGCCCGTACCGGCGGATCGCGACCCACGCCGTGCCGGCGAGCGCCAGCATGCCCGAGACCTCAGCGGGGGTGGCGTCGATCGACTCTCCCCCGACCGCGATGAGCGCGATGCATCCCCACCAGGACGCCGCCAGCAGCCAGGCGGCGGGCTGCACCAGGTTCAGCGCGGCCTGCTGGCGCGGATCGGTGGTACGGGCCTTCCTGCGGTGCATCGACCAGGCCGCAGCTGTGGACAGGGGCGCCATGAGCACGATCACGGCGGATAACCCGGCCGCCGCGGTCCCCCACTCTCCCGCCAGCCCGGTCGGATTGTCCTGTTCGGGGAAGTCCGACAGTTTCGGCGACAGCAGCAGGCCGAGGAACAGCATGATGGCCTGCGCACAGCACAACCACAGGAAGGGACGCCACCGCGGCGACGGGGGCCGCCCGTCGGGGAACAGCAACAGCCCGAGCGTCGGTACGAGCCCCAGTGCCGGCACCCAGGGCCAGCCGTCCAGCCATCCCGCCCATGCCGCGAAGGGGATGTCCGCTCCGGCGGTGTAGGCGGCCTCGGCCAGGAGGTAGCCGGTGCAGGCGAGCGGGAAACCGACTCCGCTGGCCACGAGGATCCAGCCGACCGGGTTGCGCGGCTGTGACCGCGCCATGGCCGCCCCCACGACCGGCACCGACACGTACGCGACCGCCACCACCGGCAAGACGATCGACCAGGCCCTCACCGGGTAGACGATCGCCGTCGCGGCGCAGGCCAGCGTGAGCACGACCGCCGTCCCACAGGCGGCGGTCGTGGCGGCGTCGACGGGAGCGGCATCCACGATGCCGCGATTATCGCCCATTTTCCGCGTCGTCCCTAGGGCGCTCAAGCCGCGACCTTCTGCTGCCCGGCCGCAGCGGCCCGGCCCAGCCGTACCAGTGCGGCCGCGCAGGCAGCGAAGCCCGCCGCTCGCAGCGCATACCCAGCGACGCCCACCGGTACGATGCCTGTCTCGTAGCCGATGATCTCCAGCACTGGCGAGGCGGCCACGGCCGCGCCCGCCCAGACGGGCACCGTGCCCGCCCGCATCAGCGCCGCGCCCAGCAGCACGAATCCGACCAGCCCGCCGAGCACCGAGAGCGCGAGCACGACCACGACTACCCCGTTCGACTCATACGCCGACAGCAGCTCGACCGCCCCGGCCCGATCGGAGGCCTGCGCGGCGAGGTGGACCAGCACGTCCGTACCGAACAGGTAGCCCGCGCCCAGCACGGACGTGAACGCCGCCACCACACCCGAGGCAGCCAGCCGCGACGTACCGGCTCCGGCCGCATACCCGACGTACAAGATGGCCGGGATCAGCAGCAGGATCGGCACATCCAGCCAGACAGCCAGCCTCATGGCCTTCTCGTGCCCCACGACCACTTCCACCTGCGCGCCCGCGTCCCCGTCCGACAGCCGCATCGGCGTGACCGCGAACTGCAGCAGCTGCGCCACGGAGCTCACCAGCAGCACGGCCACGCCGACCGCCACCCGGGCCCTCGACGACACCATGGTCTTCCTCCCATCACCAGACCCACGGCCGCGCCCGCGACCGCGGTCTCCACCGTCGGGCCCGCGTGGTCCCAGGACCAGAGGCGACCGTCCCGGCTCACCGGGATCCGCCGGCTCAGGTGGCTCAGTCGCGTGTGTTGCCATGCCGTGGCCACGAGGTGCGCCGGAAGCCCACACAGGCCCCGGCCTGCCGTCGCTCGTGAATCCCGTCCAGCCGGGACGGCTGCCTCTGTCACCGGGACCACGCGGGGGCCGATGGTGGAACAACGAGGACACCCAGACTGTCTGGGCGTGGGCTCCCAGATGGGCCGGGAAATCCTCCCTGCAGCCCAGCCGTACGCCCCCTCCCGATCGGGAGCCCCGCCACCGCACGCTGATGACATACCGACAGGCCGAACCATCGGCCACGACCACCACAGGGAGAAGACCATGAAACGCGTCGCCCTCGGCGTCGCCGCACTCGCCGCCGGACTCACCCTCTTCAGTCCGGCCACCTCAGCTTCCGCCGCCACGACCACAGTCACACCGGCGGGCGCATCGCCAGTTACGGCGTCCACCGCCTCCACAACCGCCAGATGGGTCGCATTCACCTGGAAGCGCGCCATGACGGCGGGCGACTGCCGGATCCGGCCGGGCGCCAAATGGACCCTGTACTCAAACGGAACAGCGCGATTCGACGCCAGGGTGTCCAGCACCGAGGGCGACGACGCCTGGCTGATGTGGGCGCACCTCATGGACAGCGAGGGCGCCGTGCTCGGCGAGATCCGGGTGGACGGGAGCAGCAGTACCAAATTCGTCAAGAACCTGCCCAACGCCTATTGGAATTACCGGTGGCAAGCCAATGGGCGGTTCGACCCCGGCCTGTTCGACCTGGTCGACTCGATCGTGCTGAGCAAGCATTGCTGAGCGAGATCGGCCGGAAACCCATCTCATCACCAAACGAAAGCCTTCCCGGATGCAGGCCTCAGGGTCCCGGCACCCGGTCAGCGGCGCCGGGCGGCAGGGCGCGGGGCTGTCAGCGCGACAGCGCGTCGACAAGCCCCGCCACCAAGGTCGTCCCGATCGCCGCCTGAGCCAACCCCTCACCGCGCCACCCACCGCACCGACCCCACCACCGCCCCTCACCTTCAAACAGGAGCGACAATGAGCACCATCTCGCGCGCATTGATCGGAATCACCACGGCGGCGTTTCTGGCGCAGGTCGCGCAACCCGCCACCGCCTCGGATGCGGGCGCTACGCATTCCCGGCAGGTACGGACCGCAGCTGCCGCGCCCCTCGCCTGGGGCCCGCACTACTCTCCCGGCGGCAAACGGGCCAAAGCCTCCGGCACAGTCACCGCGACCGGAGAGGATCACGAGGTGATTCCGTCCGCCGCCACACTGACCGTGTCCGGCACCATCTCCGACCTGTCCAGGGCCAAGGCCACGTGCGGGTGGGTGGTGTTCGGCATCGCCACCGTCAACACGGCCGGCAACCGGATCACATGGAAACGGCACCACGAACGCACCTGCACCTACCGCACGCCCAAGCGATTCTCCTTCACCTACCACCGCGTCTACCAGGTCGAGCTGAAGGTGTGCGCCGAAGGCCGGGGACGCCAGCCGTCGATCCAGTGCACCGCCGGCAATCCCGCCTGGAAGGACATCTACACCTCCCCCCACTAACCCCTGTGCGCCGCCGGGAGCAGACCTGCAACCGCGGTGAACACAGGGCTCCACCCGGGGATAAGAGGCCCAGGAGAAGATCATGAAACGCGTGACCCGCGCACCGGCCACACCGCCACAGCAGCGCAAGTTTTCGTGGCCGGTGTCGATCGCCATCGTCGCCGGCTTGTTCATCACCGCCGCCGCCCTGCCGTATCTTGTCCACCCTCTGCTCTATCCGTGGGCGGTGTCGCTGACGGGCGAGCCGACCCTGCCCGGATACTGGCACGGCCAGGCGTCCTTCCCGGGACAGGGCCAACGGCGAGTGGTCATGGATCTACGCGCCGAACCCCGGCGCGGGCGGTGCTCCAACTGCTCACCCATCGACGGCGAGCTGAAGGTATGCGGGACCGGCCGCAGGATCGTCTACGAGATCTGGGGCGATGTGAGCGACCGCAGTGCCAGCCGCTTCTCCCTGTACGCACGCCCCGGCAACCGAGCCCTCGCCACGTCCTCCGGCATGTCGCTCACCCAGATCAAGGGCCAGTGGCCGGGCGGTGACACGATCACCATCACCGCCTCCGACAGCCGGCGGCCCAGCGACCAGCCGGTGCGTTTCCAAATGCGCCGCACAACCGAGGCCGCCTTCACCACCGCCTGCTGATCACGACCGTAGACGCGGCGGTGGACCTCCAGCCCTATCACTGACCGACACCAAAGCGAAGGAATCCCCCGTGAGCCACTTTTCACCGTTCTCCCACCAGGAGCGGCGACTCGTGTGTGGCAGCGCCTTGTCACGCCCTCGGCGGGCCGCCGCCCTAGCGACCGGCACTGTCCTGGTGGGCCTGAGTGCTGCCCTATCCCCAGCACAGCCGGCAGTCGCTGCCGCCGCGCCGCTGAAGGGCGCCGGAACCTGCGCGAACATCGACCTGGTCTACCGGGCCAAAACCGCATTCCCCAACACCTCGAGGGGACGCTTCGACTACATCATGCAGTCACCCACCATCGAGCGAGCGGTTTTGTGCCTCGTCAACGCCGAACGGACCGCGCTCAAGCTACTGCCGCTGCAGAGATTCGTCCGGCTGGGCAAGAAGGCCCCACCCGGACTCGACACCGCCGCGGCCAGGCACGCCGCAGACGCCGTCAGGCTGCGCTGGTGGGGAAAGGTGCAGCCGGGCAAGAACTGCATCGCCAGGAAGGACGACCCCACCAAGTGCGACTCGCACATCAATCCACAGACCCGCTCGACCCCGCTCAGCCGTGCCCAAGCCGTGGGCTACGGCCGCCGTTGCACCTCCTTCTCCGTTGCCGAGAACACCTACGTCGGGTGGGGACCCGGCTTTGTCACTCCTCGGGCGGCCGTCTCGGCGTGGATGGACAGCAAGATCCACCGCGACCACATCCTCAACCCCGCCTTCAGGGTGCTGTACACCGAGGTCGCCTGGGGAAGCGCGGATCCAGCAGCTGGATCCATCACCCCGGCCCTGACCTACGTGCAGATGTTCGGCTCCTGCGCCTGACGCCGTGGCCCGTGCGACCCTGCGGCAGCGAGGAACGAGACGACGGTTGGCTCCCCTTCCAACGCTGCCGTCAAGACGCCGTCCGCCCGTCCATGACGCTCGCCTATCCCTACGGGAGGATCACCATGAAGCGCTCCATCATGCCCACACTCGCCTGCGCGGCCACCCTGCTGGCCGGTCCCGCCCTTGCTGCCCCCGCCTTTGCATCCGGCTCCGACGACGTCGGGTGGGGGCCAGTGCGCTCCCTGCCCTTCCAGGGCTCCCAGGCACAGGCCGACGGCCGGGCCTGGGACGACGAGGACAACGGCAGCTTCAACTTCGAGGCCCGCATCTACGACCACAGTTCCCCGCCCTGGCTGTGCGGCCACCTGCAGATCAAGATGACCAACCCCGATGAATGGGACAAGCCCAGCTACCGCACCGTCAAAAAGTGCGGCCCCAACGGTTACGGCCGCTTCGGGATGCGCGCCTGGGACGAGGACGAGCCCCGCACCATCGCGATCCGCGTGTGCTACTGGAACCAGCGCACCGGCCGGGCCACTCGCTGCGGTGGATGGCGACTGGTCTATTCCGTCAGGCCGGCGGATGAGTAGGAGCCCCAGCGATCATCTCCATGATCCGCCTCCGGCTCAGTCCGAGTCGACTTCAGCGATTGGGAGGAAAACGTCCCTGAAACGTACCTGGTCCAGGTCTGTCAGTGGGACAGCAAGCTGGGCGTCAAGAAGTACAGCGGCAAGTGGAACTAGGCCTTTCGGTTCCAGGCCGAGCCGCCGTTAGTACTGCGCGACGAGTCACCAAACCGCCCACCCAGAGCTAGAGTGAGCCCTCACTCAATCCCCGGAAGGGGGACCATGCAGACCAGAACGCTCACGGTTCCCGGCGCGGAGCTCCACTACGAGGTGCGCGGATCGGGGCCGGTCCTGCTGACGATCCTCGGGGGTGGCTCCGACGCGGCGATGGCCGGACCGCTGGCGGAGACGCTGGCCGGCCGCTACACCGTCATCACATACGACCGGCGCGGCCTGTCCCGCAGCTCGCTGACCGAACCGCCGCGGGAGCAGCGCGTCGAGGAGCACGCCGACGACGCGCTGCGGTTGCTCGGACCGGAGCCGGGATACGTGTTCGGCACCCATTCGGGCGCGCTCATCGCCCTCGACCTGCAGGCCCGCCACCCCGACCGGATCCTTGGCCTGGTCGCGCACGTATGAGTTGCGGTCGTTCTGCCAGTTCACCCCCGACGCCGAGGCGCTGCACGGGGCGCCCTTCGTCATCGCCTCGGGCTAGCGGACGCGCGGCACGTTGATGCACCGCTGCGCGCTCGCCATCGCCGGGCACCTCGGCACCGACGTAATCGAGCTGCCCGGAGACCATGTGGGCTATCTCACCGACCCGGCCGAGTTCGCCGAAGCGCTCCACTCCTTGCTGAGGTGAGCGCGGCCGGGGTGGCGCAGTCTATGCTCCGGGCCCGTCATGTACGAGCCGCTCGTCGCGGACGGCTCGTCTCCCGCCGAGCGGCGCACGTCGGCGTGAAATACCGGATCAACTCATCTGCGCTGATAGTCAGATCCACCGGCGAGCGCACCAGGGCTGGCTCACACAATAATGCGTCGGCCAGCTCGAACAACGCATCCGCCCGCGCGCTCAAGCAGGCATAGACGTCGTTCCGAAACCGGGACAGCACTCTCTGGGACTCGACACGAGCGGCGTCGGTCAGCACACTCACTCTCACGGCCTTGTAGTGATCGGTAGCGACTCAGCACCGCACATGATCACTCAAGGCCGTCCCGCTGTCGTGAAACGATCAACCTCCGCGTGCCACAACGGCCTGGAGGATGAAGAACAAGCTCAGTTATGAGTATTCGTGAGACTCAGAAAAACGCCACCGCGACAGCCATGCCGGGCCCGGAGAGTCACACTCGCAGGATGGTGAAATCGCCGATCTCGACACGGACGGGTGCGAGAAGGGCGCCGTGTCGGTCGGCGGGCAGCGTGAGCATTCCGGCGGCCCGGCACGACCGTGTACCTGCGGGCAGGGCCGCAACCAGAGTCGGGAGGTCGGGGTCAGCAGAAGGTTGCTGGTAGTGCACTGGTAGGAATCGGAAGTCACGCGATGCCATCGACAGGCGAGGTCCGTACACACGTACGACGATGTCACGGGCCAGTACGGGGTCAGCCTCCACGACGAGCACGACCTCCGCATCCACCACGTACTGGGAGCGTCGAACAAGCTGCCATTCAAGGCGCCCTTCAGCGGCGGCGAGTGACCGCGCAGTCAGTAGCGACAGATCTTCCCACCGTGGTGTGTACGGTCGGACCGGCTGCAGGTCAAACCGCTGCCAGGTAGCGGTGAGCGCGCCGAGACCGATGGGGTCAGGGTGGGAAACGCCGACCTGCCACGTGATCGATGTCTGCGAGACGATCGGCCGGATCGGTGTCGGCGCCGGCCGTCCGAATGCCTGCCCGAGGGCGCCAGCCTCGGCAAACAGAGCCTGGATGACCTTTGCGGCGTCGGATGCCCCTTGGTGGATGTGCTTGAGCTCGCCTTCTTGTCGGTCTTGAAGCTCGCGACGCTGGCTTCGCCACTTGAAACCTGATTGGCCCCCGCGCTGGGCGGCGGCCGAGGATGCCTCGCGCAGGCCGTCGGATACCTCGAACGCTGCGGCGGTCATCGCGGCGTTGAGCTGTGCGAATGCGGTCTTTGCAGCGTCGTGGCGGTTCAGTGTCAGGGCGCACAGCAGGAGATAGCGCTCAGCGAGTGCCCGCTGGAGCGCGGAGGCCGCTGCGGCCGCCGCGTTCCGGAAGTGCTGACGCGCTTGCTTGAGGTCCTGGTTGCGGGCGCGCTTGCCGCTGGAGCCGGCAGCATCCAGGAGGCAGCGAAGCCCCGACCCGACCTCGATCTCGTACCGCTGCGCGAGGACCTGGTCGAGGCGGCGCTCGATTCCCGCCAGCCTGTCTTCGATCCCGGCCAGGCGGGACCCCAGCCCGCTCTCGCTGGCCGCCACGGCGCCGAGCACGTCGCCGGCGAGGGCGCCCAGCTCCGGCCGACCGGACAGAGCACCGACTACCTGCTTGACGCCGTACTGCCCGATCAGCAGCACGACAGCCGTCAAGGGTTCCATCACACCTCCCGGAGGTGTCGATCACGGTAGGCCGAGTGGGCGGCGCAATCGGACATACCGCCCACGAGGCCATCGTCGTGGAGATTTCAGAAGGGTGTGGTTGCCGCGACGGCCTAGTTCTGGCGGGGCACAGGTCACCGGTGAGTCTGTCGTCGTGGCCTGCTCGTCGGCCGTGTAGGCCGCGATGACCGTGGCCTTCTTGCCAGCCCTGCCGTAGATCCACTTGGTTGTGACGTCGACAGCCTCGACGGTGGCCCGTGGCTGTATAGATACAGCAACGGCCATGTGCAGCGGCTACGTCAACGGCGTCACCAGCCACATCCTGGACGTCGACGGCAACCACCGCTACGACACCATCACCACCCCGCACTGCGACGGCGAGACGGCGACCGTCGACAAGGCCGCCATCCGGTGGTCCGGCACGCTGTACTGAGCCCGGCAGGCCCGGCCGCAGCGCCGCCGAGCCTTCGATGCCGAGGTCAGTGGGTCTGGACGGTCACCGTGTTGGACCAGAGCACCCCGGACTGGTCCGACTGGCTGCCGCGCCCGTCGGTGGCGGCGAAGCTGATGTCCTGCCCGGGCAGGACGGCGAATCCGATGGTGATGTCAGCCTTCCCCTCGGAGTTCGCCGTGGTGTGAAAGCTGTAGCTGGCCAGGTTGCCGTTGTTGACGGCGCGGATGCGGACCTGCCTGCCGGGCAGGAAGCCGGAGCCGGTGAAGGCGAATTTGGCCTGGTCGGCCGGACCACGGTAGGTGACGTTGATCCGCGGTACGGCCTGCGATCTGCCCAGCCCCGAATTCCTGGATTCGCCCACGGCGGCCGGGCACGTCGTGCTCCTCCCGCTGGGCGCAGCCGAACGTGCTCGCGTCGCCGGCCTCGCGCCAGCGGGTGCCGATCGCACCGTAGGGATTGATCGCGCAGGCTGTAGCACTCGATGCTTGAACGCCCGCGGTATCCGTGAGGGTCAGCAGCGATACGGCGAGCGCGATCGCGGCGGGAAGGGACGAGAGGCGGATCATGATGGCTCCTCGGATGCCGTGAAGGGGAGGTCAGAAGTCGGTGGTGACCGAGACGGTCCAGTCCCGGCGGCAGATGTCGCCGATGAGGCGGTCGGTGCAGCCGCGGACCCGGAAGGTGTAGCGGCCGGGGCCGTAGAAGGATGCCGCGCCGCGGGTGCGGGGCCCGTTGCGATAGGTGAAGGTGCCGTTGGCGATGTGCGAGGAACGCACGGCGACCTTGAAGTAGTCGTAGTGGAACGGGTTGGTCGGCCCCCACCGGAAGTAGGCGGTCTCGCCCTTGTGATATGCGGCGATGATCATGCTGTGTCCCTGGTCGGGGGTCCAGGCGATCTGGCCGCCTTCGAAGGCCTGGCGGCGGGCGGTGCTGTTGGACACCGTGTACTCCACGCCCTTGGGGCAGCCGAACACGCTGTCGGCGCCGCCGAGGTTGCGCCAGTAGTCGCCGATCCCGCCGTACGGCTCGATCGAGCAGCCCGAGCCTGCGGATGCGGTGGCCGGGTAGGCGGGAGCGCTGGCCAGCAGCGCGCCGGCCAGAGCAGGGATGGCCAGCACGGATGACAGACGGATCATGATGTCTCCTCAGACAGTGGTGTGGTGCGATGCGGGACGGGCTGAGCGCGCGGTCCAGGCCAGCGCCAGGCCGGCCAGAACGGTGCCCGGCCATGGCGGTTCGAGGAGGGCCGAGACGAGGCCGGCCAGGATGAGCAGCACGCAGGCGCCGCGGGAGATCAGCCGCCGGCGCCATCCGGCCACGGCCAGCCCGACCAGGCCGGCCAGCAGGAGGAGTTGTTTGGGCAGGCTGATCAGGAAGCTGTAGAGGGTGGGCTGGTCGACGGCCTGCCGGGCTTGGGTTTCGGTGAGCCAGCCCAGCAGGTGCGGGATGCGGGTGACGTGTACCCACATCAGCCCGGCCACCGCGCAGCAGCCGGCGGCGGTCAGGTAGAGCGCCCACCGCGGGGGGCGGTCCAGCGCCGGGGTGGCGGCCAGCGTGATGGCCAGGAAGGTGAAGGCGATCGCGCCGAGCACGTTGGCGATCAGCACCACCGGATGGCGGGCGGCCTCCAGGTGGGTGAGGCCGGGAAGGACGATCACGCTGGCCACGTGCAGAGCCGAGCCGAGCGCGCCGAGGAGGCAAGCGGCGACGGTGATCGTGGTGGGTGCGGCGGCCGAACCGGCGCGGGATACGGGTAGGGATGGCGAGGCCATAGTGAGCTCCTGCGTGGGTGGGCGACGGGTGTGGCGGAAAGTCGATCAGTGCGCGGTTTCGGGGAAGGGCGGCGGGCCGAGGATCTCGTGTCCGTACCGGGCCGATACCTCGGCCAGGAGGGCGAGGTCGGGTTCGGTGGGGTCGGGCAGGCCGTCGTGCTCGGCGGGCCTGCCCAGTTCGTCGATGAAGCCCTCGAATCCGGCCGGTGAGGTGATCTGCAGGCCGCGGACCGGCCCGCCGGTGACCACGAAGGAATGCGGGACGTCGCGCGGCAGATAGACGAAGCCGCCCGGGCCGAGGGTCCACCGGCGCTGGCCGCAGGCCACGCGCATCTGTCCCTCCAGCAGGTAGAAGGCCTCGTCGTCGCGGTGGTGGACGTGCCAGGGAGGGGCGAAGCCTTCGGGCGCGGTCCATTCCAGGAAGGCGAAGGCGTCCGCGGCCTTGACGGTCATCCGGGTGTCGAGGAACCACACGTGGCGTCCGCCGTCGCGGTCCAGGGCATAGCCCTGTGGGTCAAAGCTCATCACTCGTCTCCTCGGTGTAGAAGCGCAGCTCGATGCCGTCCGGGTCGTACAGGCCGACCAGGACGCAGCCGGAGTGGCCGGTAACGATGCCGCCGTGCGGCTCACCGAGCCCTTCGAGCCGTTCGCGCCACGCCTCGAGTCGGGCGCGGGTGGCGACGGCGAACGCGACGGGGTCGTAGCCCCTGAGGACGGCCGCGCGGTCCGGCTCGCAACGCAATCCCAGGCTCATCCCTTCGGATGCGTCGCGGAGGATCACGCCCATGAGCTGCCCGTCTTCGTGGAATTCCAGGGCCTGCCACAGCCCGAGCACGCGCTGGTACCAGTGGCTGCTGCGGGCGACGTCGGTGACAGGGAGCTTGACGTGGTGGAATCCGTCGATCATGTCGGCCTCCGATTCAGAGCACGCGCCGGCCGGCGGGGAGATGGCATGGCCACTCCCGATTGGGAAGGGTTGCTGTTCGCATTCAGTGTGGGCAGCCCCTCCCATCCGCACAGCGGCCGTAGGGCGGGTTTAGCCGTGCCGCCGTACGGGTGAAGGCGGACTCCTATTCCCCCCCGCGGGGGAACGGCGGATGCCCTCGTGGGGCTGATCCGTCGCGACCCGCCCGGCCGTACGCTGCTCATGTGAGCGACCACGGAGCCGGTGTGTCGGCGACGCGCAAGCCGCGTGTGCGCGAGGGGCTGGTGGACGCGGCGATCGCCGCGGTGCTGGCGGTACTCGTGGTGATCAACCTGATGGCTCCGCAGCCGGTGTTCGCGCACGCCTATCGCGCGCCCGACGGCTGGGCGGTCCTTCTGGGGCTTGCTGCGAGCCTGCCGCTGGCGGCCCGGCGTCGCCTGCCGCTCACGGTCTCGCTGACGATCACGGGGGCGGCTCTGCTGCTGGCGGCGCTGGGCTGGGATCCGGGCGTCACCCCGTTCTGCCAGATGGCTGGTCTGTACGCGGTCGCCGCCTGGCGTGAGCGCCGTGCGGCGGTCTCGGGGCTGGCGGCGATGTACACCTCGATGGCGATCTTGGCGGTGCTCCGTGTCCCGTCGTTCGACGATCCGCTGGCCTTGATCGGCGTTCTGGCTCTGACCATCGCCTGGGGGATGGGCCGGGTGATGCGGTGGCGCCGCCAGAGCGTGGAGGTCGCTCAGGCCAACGCCGTGGTCGCCGAGCAAGCCCGGGCCGTCGCCGCCGAGCGGGCGGTGTTCGCCGAACGGCTCCGCATCGCCCGTGAGCTGCACGACGTCGTCTCCCACACGCTCTCGGTCATCGCGGTGCAGTCGGGCGTGGCCCGCTACCAACTGGGGGGCACCGGCGACCCGGTCGCGTCGGCCCTGGGAGCCATCGAAAGGGCGAGCCGGTCGGCCTTGGACGACCTGCGCCGCATGCTGGGACTGCTGCGCGCACGCCCCGACCCCGACGCCGGCCCGGCTCGCGCACCTGCCCTCGCCCCGGCGCCCGGATGGATGCGGGACTGGGTGGTGGATCTCGCCATCGCCGTCGTGCTGGCCGGGCTGGGGCTCCTCATGGTCTTCGTCACCGATCCCGCCGCCACCCGGCAGTACACCGAGCCGACCGGGTGGTCGGTGCTGTTGCTGCTGGTCGCGACGCTGTCCCTGGCAGTGCGGCGGCGCTGGCCGTTCACGGTGCTCGTGGTGACGCTGACCGCGGGCGTCCTGACCACCGTCGGCGGCTGGGATCACGACATGCCGTTCCTGTGCTCCTACGTCGCCGGATACACCGTGGCCGCCTGGCGGCCCCTCCCGGTCGCCCTGGGCGGGCTGGGTCTGCACCTGGCCGTCGAGGCGGCGGGCGCGCTCGTGGACACGCCGCACTACGACCCGACCGCGGACACGACCGCGGCCGGAGCACTGATCCCTTTCGGCTTGGGACTGATCGTCCGCCGCTGGCGCCATCAGCAGGACTCGGCGCTGCGACGTGCCCTGGAGGTCGAACGCGGCACCGCGCGCACGGCCGAGCAGGCCGTCATCGCCGAACGCCTGCGGATCGCCGAGGAGATGCACGACGTCATCGCGCACACCCTTTCGGCCATCACCGTCCAGTCAAGCGTGGCCCGGCACAGCATCGCCGGCACCGACAACCCGGCCGGTCCCGCGCTGACCGCCATCGAGCAGGCCGCACGCTCCGCGCTCACCGACCTGCGCCGGATGCTCGGAGCACTGCACACCAACCAGCCCGGCCAACCACCCAGCCTGGCGCCCAGCCCGGGACTGGAGGAGATCCAGTTGCTCGCCTCAGCCCACCGCGCCACCTGCGGGCCGGTCGAGCTCACCGTCGATCCGGGCGTCGAGGCGACGCCGGAAAGCCTGCGCATGACCGCCTACCGCCTGGTCCAGGAGGCCTTGACCAATGTACGCAAGCACGCCGCCGGATCGGCGGCGCAGGTGCGGATCGTCCTGGACGGCCAGGACGTGGTGATCCAGGTGGACAACGACCCACCAGCCGGGACCCAGGCACCCGGTCCGGGCACGTCCTCCGGATACGGGCTGGCCGGGATGCGGGAGCGGGTGGCCATGTTCGGTGGCACCCTCGATGCCGGAGCCCGCGACCACGGCGGTTTCACCGTACGCGCCGTGCTGCGGTCGGAAGGGGCGCTGGCATGAGCGAGCCGATACGGGTCGTCGTCGTCGACGATCAGGAGCTGGTGCTGGCGGGGTTCGCTGCGTTGCTGTCCGGCGCGCCGGACATGAGGGTGGTCGGCCAGGCCCGCCAGGGCGAGGAGGCGGTACGCCTGGTCCGCGCGACCCGACCGGACGTCGTCCTGATGGACGTACGCATGCCGGTGCTGGACGGCATCGAGGCCACCCGCCAGATCAGGTCCGACCCTGGACTGGCGTCCGCCAGGGTCGTCATCCTGACCACGTTTGGGCTGGACGAGTACGTCTTCGGCGCGTTGCGCGCCGGCGCCGTCGGCTTCCTGCTCAAGGACACACCGCCGGAGGACCTGCTGCGCGCGGTACGTGTCGTCATGGCGGGAGAGTCCCTGCTGTCGCCGTCGATCACCCGGCGCCTGGTCGAGGTGTTCGCCGATTCACCGGCTCCACTGCCGGACCGGACCCTGCCGGATCTGACCGAGCGCGAAGTGGACGTGCTGACCCTGGTGGCTCAAGGGCTGTCGAACGCCGACATCGCCGCCCGCCTGCACATCGGCCCCGCCACGGTGAAGACCTACGTGAGCCGCCTGCTGACCAAGCTCGGCGGCACGGCACGGGTCCATCTGGTGATCGCCGCATACGAATCCGGCCTGGCACCGTAGACGACTCGACCCAAGAATCACATCGCTCATATCGTCTGCCGCGTATCACGGCCGCTTTCTCTCTGCCTGAACCTGCTAGGTGCGTGAGCAGGCTCGCGAGACGCATACGAACGGAAACGTGTGGAGCCATGGGCGCCGTCATCGTTGCTCTGCACAACCTGATGAAATAGCGGAAAGGCCGACCGTCCGCGTCGAGTCAGGCGCGGCGGCGGCCTTTCGCTTTGCTCGTGACGATCAATACGAGACGGCGTCCGCGATCAAGAGCTGCAGACCGGTCAGCCACTTCGAACGTCGCGCACATGTCAGCCACGTGCTTGCCCAGGTCAGGACCGTGATTGACGAAGCGGCGTTCGGAAAAGGTTCGGACTTGGCCATGAACAGCAGCAGGGAGACCCCGGATTCGCCCAGGTGGGTGAGCGCGGAGTGGCGGGGCTCGTGAAGATCCCATCCGGTTCCGGTCTCGCCGCCGGTGCGGGTGTGGGCGTTCAGGAGGGCGCGGGCCTGGCCGTAGGACAGGCGAGCTCGTCCGGTGTCGGGGCACAGGTCGCGGGCGTCGATCTTCTCGCCGGGGCCGGGTCGCCGATGAACAGCGGCCCGGAGGTGCGGCCCGCGATGAGGCGGGGCAGCAGCCGGGCGGTGCCGGCGTCCCACCGCACCCGCTCCAGCACGTACACCTGCCGTACCGTGCCCCGTCTGCGTGTCTTGGGCTTGGCGCCCTTGGCCTTCACCGGGCAGGCCCGGCCGGTCAGGTCCAGGTCCTCGATGTTGACCGACAGAATCTCCTCGGACCGCGCGGCGGTCTCGTACCTCTTGACTGACCTAATGAAGGAGTTTCAGCAGCTCAGTCACTCCCGGGGTCTACTTCCGGAATTGATTCGTACCAGATGTTCTTGCGGTTCAGGCCCGGGAACGCCTCTGCGCCCTAGAAGCTTCTGTCGGCGCGCCGCCGGTGGCGCGATGGTTTCGGTCCGCTCGTGCACATCCCGCTGTTCCTTCGCAGGAGCGTTACTGCCTTCCTGCTCAACGAGGACAGAGCGATGGGATGAGCGCGGCGATGGCGTCGAGGATGCGATCGAGTCCATGCCCGAAGCGTTCCTCGAGGGCGAGGTGGGCGGTGCGGGAGTCGAGAACCGATCGGTTGAACAGGGGGAAGGCGCCGGATTCGACGACCTGGCGGACGTACGGTCCCATGTAGTCCCGCTTCCAGCGCTCGGGGTCCAGACCTGTGCGGCGGGCCTCCTCCAGCCAGCCGATCTCGCGGCGGATCGCGCTGTGCGTGTAGTCGTTCAGCATGCCGACGAAGCCGGTGATGTCGTCGATGTCGAGCCCGGTCCCGTTGAAGGCGCCGAGTGCGAACTCGTGCACGCGCAGCAGGTTGGGGCCTAGCGTGGGCCGGCTGGTGAGCAGCGTGATCAGCCAGGGATGGCGTAGGCCGGCGGCGCGGATCTGCCGGGCCAGCAGCGTCAGGTCGGAGCGCCAGTCACCGGACGGGCCGTCGGGGAGCTCGATCTCGCTCATCGCCAGGTCGATCATGAGGTCGAAAAGGTCGTCGCGCCGCGGCACGTAGCGGTAGAGCGACATGGCGCCGGTGCCCAGCTCGCCCGCGATCCGCCGCATGGTCGCGGCCTCCACTCCTTCGGCGTCGGCGATCCGGACGGCCGTCCGGATGATCTGCTCGCGGGTGTAGCCGGGGCGCCGTCCCGGGCCGGAGCGCTCGTGCCCCTCCGGCTGCATCCAGATGCTGGTCGCTCCCTCGTCGGCCATGCACATCCCTTCCCTCCATTTGCGTACATGGTACCTGAATGGTTATGGTCCATTTCACGTACAGAGTACGCGAAATGGAGGACGTGTGGATCGATCTCTTCGTGTGGGCGTGATCGGCGTGATGCTGGGCATGATCACAGCCCCGTTGGACGGCATGATGCTCGGGCCCGCGTTGCCGGCGATCGTGAAAGATCTCGGCGGGCTGGAGTACTTCTCCTGGGTGGCGACGGCCTATCTGATCTGCATGGCCGCCTCGACGCCGATCTGGGGGAAACTCGGCGACCTGTACGGCCGCAAGGCGGTCTACATGGCCGCGATCGTGGTCTTCCTGCTGGGGTCCGGGCTGTCGGGGATGGCGCAGGACATGATCCAGCTCGTTGGCTTCCGGATGGTGCAGGGGCTGGGCGCGGGTGGCCTGATGACTGGAGCTCTGGCGCTGATCGGCGAGCTGGTGCCGCCCCGGCACAGCGGCAGGCTCATGGGGCTGTTCGGGGTCATGATGCCGATCGCCTTCATTGCCGGGCCGTTGCTCGGTGGCCTGTTCGCCGAGCAGTTGGGCTGGCGGTGGGCGTTCTTCGTCAATCTCCCCATCGGCGCGGCCGCCTTGCTGCTCATCGGTGCCGCCGTGCGGCTGGAGCGGCGCCGGATCAGGGCGCGGATCGACTACCTCGGGGCGCTGCTGCTGACGGTGGCGCTGGTGGCGCTCAGTCTGGTCGCCAGTTGGGGCGGCACCCAGTACGCCTGGGGTTCGACTCCGATCCTCGCCTTGATCCTGATCGGGCCGGCGGCGCTGGCCGCCCTGCTGTTCGTGGAACGGCGCGCGGCCGAGCCGATCGTCCCGCTGCGCCTGTTCGCCAACCGCAACTTCACCCTCGCCCAGGTCATCCGCTTCCTCGGCGGTGTCGGCATGGTGGTGGCGGCCACCTTCCTGCCCCAGTACATGCAGCTGGTCCATGGCGCCTCGCCGATCGCCAGCGGCTTGCTGATCCTGCCCGCGATGCTGGGCATGGTCGCCGTGCTGATCGGCACCGGCCGGCTCATCAGCCGCAACGGCCGCTACCGGATCTACCCGATCCTTGGCGGCGCCACCGTGGCGGTCGGCATGCTCGCGCTCCTCATGCTGCGGCCTGGCATCAACCTGGCGCTCGCCTCCGGTCTCACGCTGATCGGCGGCCTTGGTGTGGGCCTGCTGATGCAGTCCACCACGATCATCACCATCAACAGCGCCGAGCCGCGCGACATGGGGGCGGCCAGCGGCTCGGTCACCCTCTGGCACACCATGGGCGCCTCACTGGGCGTGGCCACCCTGGGCGCCCTATACACCGCCCGGCTGCAGGACACCCTCATCGACCACCTCGGCGCGGCAACCGGCACCCGGATCGCCTCCGGCCAGCTGACGCTCGGCGCGCTCATGCAGCTCCCGCCCGCCGCGCGGGAGGCGGTTCATCTCGCCGTCTCCAGCGGCATCCACGCCATGGCCCTCGGCGCGGCCGCGCTGGGCGCCCTCGCCTTCGCGCTGGCCTGGTTCATCCGCGAGGTCCCATTGCGTGACCGGACCTCTCCGGCCGAGCCCGCCACCGCGGCCGCGTGAGGCAGACACCCATGCCACAGAGTGTGAAAGCACAGCTCGTGATGGACGTCATCTGCGCGCATTCCTACCTCGGCTACACCCGCTTCGCCCGCGCCGCCGACCGGATAAGGACCGAGGGCGTGCAGGTGACCGTGGAGTTCCTCCCCTTCGAGCTCGCCCCGGGCGCCCCGGCCGACGGACGGCCACTCCTCGCGGTACTGGAACAGACCTTCGGCCCGCAAGCAGCCGCCGGCGCGCTCGGCTTCGCCGAACGCGCGGCCCGCGAAGGTCTCCGGTTCGAGTACGGCAAGGCGATCGCCACCGGCACCTTCGACGCCCACCGCCTCATCGCCGACGCAGCGCAGCAGGACAAGGCCGAGTCCATGGCAGAGCGCCTCTTTCGCGCCCATTTCACCGACGAGCTGCACATCGGCGACCCCGCCACGCTCGCCCAGCTGGCCGCCGAGATCGGCGTCGCCACCGGCCGCGTGCCTCCCGCCGCGGTGCGCGCCCGGCTCGACCGCGTGCGCCGCCTCGGCATCACCGGCGTGCCGGTCTTCCTCATCGAGAACCTGCCCCCGCTCACCGGATCCCAGACCGAGACCACACTGCTGGCGGCCCTGCGACAGGCCGCCGCCACGAAGGGACAACACCGTGACCACTGACCCGCTACGGCTGGCCGTCATTGTCGGCAGCGTCCGCGACGGCCGCCTCGGCCCGACCGTGGCCACCTGGTTCGCCGGCCAGGCCACAGCCCGCCCGGACCTCGACGTCGACATGATCGATCTCGCCGACGTGCCGATCGGCACGTCGGCCCCGTCGATGTCCGCGCCAGCACCAGTGCTCAAGGCCCTGGGCGGGCTGACCCCGCGACTGGCGGCCGCCGACGCGTTCGTGGTGGTGACCCCCGAGTACAACCACAGCTACCCAGCCGCTCTGAAGAACGCCATCGACTGGCACAACCAGCAGTTCCACGCCAAGCCAGTGGCGTTCGTCTCCTACGGCGGCATCTCCGGAGGCCTGCGCGCGGTGGAGCACCTGCGTGCCGTCTTCGCCGAACTGCACGCCGTCACCACCCGCGACACCGTCAGCTTCCACGGCGCCTGGGAGTGCTTCGACGGCAACGGCCAACCCAAGGACCCCGTTGGCCCGGCCGCAGCCGCCAAGACCCTGCTGGACCAAGTGAGCTGGTGGGCGCAGGTCCTACGCGACGCCAAGACCACCACCCCCTACACCGCATAAACGGAAAGGCATGATCATGATGAGATTGACCGGCAAGACGGCGCTGGTGACCGGCGCGAGCCGGGGCATCGGCCGCGCGATCGCCGCCAGGCTGGCTCGCGAAGGCGCCCGCGTCGCCGTCCACTACGGCAGCAACCACGCCGCCGCCAAGGACACCGTCGCCACCATCGAAGCAGCCGGCGGACAGGCCTTCGCCATCCAGGCCGAGCTGGGCGCGCCAGGTGACGCCGAAACCTTGTGGGCCGGCTTTGATGCCCACGCCGACGGGCTGGACATCCTGGTCAACAACGCGGGCATCCTCGGTGGCCAGACCGAGATCGACGGCGTCACCCGGGACAGCTTCGAGCGCCTGTTCGCGGTCAATACCACCGCGCCGTTCTTCATCACCCGGCTCGCGCTGCCGCGGCTGCGCGACGGCGGCCGGATCGTCACCGTGGGCACCATGCTGACCCGGGGCGCGGCCATGCCCAGGGCGATCGACTACGCCATGTCCAAGGCCGCGCTCGACGTCCTCACCACCGCGCTGGCCAAGCAGCTCGGGCCCCGTGGCATCACGGTCAATACCGTGGCCCCCGGCGTCATCGACACCGACATGCACCAAGGACGCCTGGTCGGCGAGGCCCTGGCCTGGCTGTCGTCACAGACGCCCCTCGGCCGGCTGGGCACGCCGCAGGACGTGGCCGACACCGTCGCCTTCCTGGCCTCCGACGACAGCCGCTACGTCACCGGACACCGGCTCGACGTCTCAGGCGGGACGACCATGTAGACCCACACCACCGGCCCCATGCTCGTCTGCTCGCTCCGACTCGGCGAGCAGACGAGCGCCTATCGCGCTGAGCTTGAAACTCCTGCCCGGACTCGTCGAGCACGGCGGTCGCCGTACCGGTCGGCATCCGCGCCGCCCAGGTGCTCGCCGGATTCGGGCTACGCAGACCGAAGAACCCGGTCCTGGGTATGGACGTCGCCTGCCGGGTCGAGGCCGTCGGCGCCAACGTGACCAACTTCCGCCCCGGCGACGAGGTCTTCGGCACCTGCGAGGGCGCGTACGCCGAGTACGCCCGCGCCCGCCAGGACCGGCTCGCCACCAAACCGGCGAGCATCACGTTCGCGCAAGCCGCGACCGTCCCCGGATCCGCCTGCGTCGCGCTGCAGGGGCTGCGCGACGCCGGAAAACTCCAGGCCGGCCAGCACGTGCTGGTCACCGGTGCCGGCGGCGGCGTCGGAACGTTCGCCGCGCAGCTCGCCAAGGCTTTCGGCGCACACGTCACCGGCGTGTGCCGGACCAGCAAGACCGACCTGGTCCGATCCATCGGGGGCCGACGACGTCATCGACCACACCCGCGAGGACTTCACCGACCAGGTCGGCCACTACGACCTCATCCTCGACACCACCAGTAACCACACCCTGGCCCGGCTGCGACGCTTCCTCACATCCCGCGGAACGCTCGTCATGGTCGGCGGCGCCGAGGGCGGGCGCTGGCTGCACGGCACCGGCCGCCTGATCCGGGCGATGCTGCTGTCGCCGTTTGTCGGCCAGCACCTGCGCGGAGTCCTGGACGCCCGCCAAGGACCTGCACACCCTGACCGACCTGATCGACGCCGGCACGGTCACCCCGGTCCTCGACAGCACCTACCCGCTCGGTCAGGTCCCCGACGCGATCCGCCATCTGAAAAGCGGCCTACCCGCCGGCAAAATCGCAATCACCATCCTAGGCAGCACCACATGACCTCCCCAGTCCACACTGGCCCGGCCCCGGCGGCCCACCCCACCTCCGCCGGCCGGGCCGGCGGCCGTCAGACTGGGAATATCACTTAGAGTGATCCCCCCGGCAGACCGCGAGGGGATTGACCTCGCCGAGGCCGTGTGCGAGGGGCCGGTGGCCTTGAATGCGATGTCCTGCCCATCGTCGCAGGTCAACGGTGTATCCGTGGAGAATTTCTGCAGTCTGGGACCAGGAGTGACACGATGGGGCGGTTCCGCAGGCGTGTCACCGTCTGGTGATGAGGCGCCTCAACTCTGTTGTGTGGCGTCCAGCAGCGTGAGGGCGTTGTGGATGCCTTGCTCGAGGACGGCGTCGGCGAGCTGCCGGTCGGCCAGGGCGCGGGAGAGCTGTAGTGTCCCGATCATTGCGGCGTAGATGCTGAGCACCTTGGTGCGCACCGACTGCGGGTTATCTGGCGCCAGGCGGGCGGCGAAGTCGTCGATGATGGCCAGCACGCCGTCGGTGTAGGCCTGTTTGGTCGTGTCGGTGCAGCGTCCGATCTCGTCGAGCAGGGCGGCGGACGGGCAGCCGTCCCCTGGGTTGTCGCGATGCTCGACCGACAGGTACGCACGCACGATCTGCTCGACTCCGGCACGGCTGGGCACCACCGCGCCAAGGCTCTCGTGCTGGCCGCGGAGCTGGTCGGCGACTGCGGTGGCGACCAGGTCCTCCTTGGAGGCGAAGTGGGCGTAGAAGGCGCCATTGGTCAGCCCCGCGTCCGCCATGAGCGTGGCGACCCCAGAGCCGTCGATGCCGTCACGCTTGAGCCGGCGGCCGGCCGTCTCGATGATCCGCTGCCTGGTCGCCTGCTTGTGCTCCTGGCTGTATCGCGCCATGCGTTCTCCATCCGCCGGGGAGGGCTCACCTGCCTTGCACGCCCCCTATGTGAGTACGATCATAATGTAAATTCAGCAGAACCCTTCCCTCGAGACGGGCTCTCGGTCTATGGTCGTATGGTCGTAATCTAAAGCTGGCCGGACACGAGAAGTGTGCGCAGGGAGCAGGAGTGTCACCGTGGGAGTCAGTCCGCAGGCGCAGCAGTTTGCGCAGTTCCTTGAGAGCATGAGTGTGAAGTCGTCGGTGCCGGGGCCTCGACCTGGCCATCGTGCGCGACATCGTCGAGACGCACCATCTGGCGTCGACCGAGCCGGAAGGCGTCACCTTCGAGGGGCATGGCTGCAGGGCCCGGCCCTGGAGTTCACCGACCTCGGATCAGCCTCGTGAATGCCGATCTGACCGGCCTGCCGCCCACGAGCGTGGACTACGGCGAGCGCGAGCTCCTTGTCGGTGATGGCGCCGAGTTCGGGCGCCGGCTCGCGGACTTCAAGGTCACCTCCGAGGTCGACCCGACGCCTGAGGGGCAGCATTCGTTCGTCGTGGGCGCGGGGCGTGTGCCAGAAATGGGCCAAGCGATCGAGCAGATCGGCCAGTGGCTCCGCCGCCATCTCGGGCTGAGCAGAAGAACTGCTCCTCGCCGTTCCTCGCCGGCGGCGCGGCTCCTGCAGCGAGAAACCGGAGAAAGAACACACGTTTGATGGCGTCACCGCATCCTTTGGCCGTATAGCGCAGATGCTCATAGGCGGCTCTGGGCCACAAGAGGCACACCTATCGATTTCACCAGGAGAAACCGTGAGTACTACATACAGGGACGCGCCCACCGAAACCGTCGATGTCGGCGGAACGAGTTTCGTCTACCGTCCGCTCGGCGCGGACACCGGTGTACCAGTGATATTCCTCAACCATCTGACCGGGGTTCTGGACAACTGGGATCCCAGGATCGTCGACGGCATCGCCGCCAGACATCGGGTGATCACCTTCGACAACCGAGGCGTCGGCGCGTCACAAGGCAAGACACCGGACTCGGTGGCCGCGATGGCGCGTGACGCCATCGCCTTCATCCGGGCGATGGGCTTGGATCAGGTCGACCTTCTCGGCTTCTCCCTCGGCGGCATGGTCGCGCAGGTGATCGTGGAGGAAGAGCCGAAGCTCGTTCGCAAGCTCATCCTCGCCGGCACAGGCCCGGCCGGAGGTCGAGGCATCGACAAGGTCACCTCCCTCACCATCCGCGACACGATAAAAGGCTCGCTGACCTTCAAAGATCCGAAGCAGTATCTCTTCTTCACCCGGACAGCAAACGGCCAGGCAGCGGCTCGGCAGTTCTTGAAACGACTGAAGGAGCGTACGCACAACCGGGACAAGGCGATTTCGCTGGCAGCTTTCCGGTCCCAGCTCAAAGCTATCCACGCCTGGGGATTGGAAAAGCCTTCTGACTTGATGGATATTCAGCAGCCCGTACTGGTGGTAAACGGCGATGACGACAGGATGGTGCCCAGCAGTAATTCTGTCGACCTGGCTCGACGCCTGCCGGATGCCCAACTCACACTCTATCCTGACGCCGGACACGGCGGCATATTCCAGTATCACGAAGACTTCGTAAAAAGAGCCCTGGAATTCCTCGAATCATAAAGTTCTTCCCGAATCGGGTCCGGGATCGGATCGGCAGAGCAGGTGAACACGACGCACGCCACGCCGCCCATCCGGCCGTAGAACCTTCAGGCGAGCAGGTCCCAACCACCCCGCTGGGCATCGCGCTTTCCCATACGACCTCCAGTCCATCCGCAGCCTCGCTCAACGCGCCGCCACCATCCTTGCGCTGGACCGAGTTCGACCGCGGCGGTCACTTCGCCGCCATGGAACAGCCCGAACTCCTCGTCGGCGACATCCGCGACTTGATCCGCTGAGTCGTCTCGTTTCCGATCTCGAACGGTACGCGGTGCTCGACGGGCCCCGGCCGTGAGTGCCCACGCTTATAGTATGACCGTAATATTATCAGTGCGCAGCGCAGACCCCCATGGCCGCGCGACTCTCGTTCGACGTGTTGCGGGGCACCGCGCTGCGCTGAGAGCCACCGACGAACACCACAGCTTGGAGCGCCCCATGAGCAAGCCCAGCACGATCAGCCTCGAACGCCCGACGCCCAAGATTGCCACGATCACGTTCTCGAACCCTCCTGTGAACTTGCTTGTCGGCGAGACCGTGACCAGGTTGCACGAACTCGTCGTGGAACTCGGCGGCGATCCCGACATCCAGGTCGTCGTCTTCAAGAGCGGTGTCCCCGACTTCTTCTTCAACCACTTCGACCTCGCGGCGGCCGCGGACTTCCCCGCGCCGGAGGGCAAGGACGCAGTGCCGGTCTGGACCGACATGGTGCTGCGGCTGACGAAGGCCAACTACATCACGATCGCGTCCATCCGTGGTCGCACCCGCGGCGGCGGCAACGAGCTCGCCCTGGCCTGCGATCTGCGCTACGCGAGCCGGGAGAAGGCGATGTTCGGCCAGCCCGAGGTGGGCGGCGGGCTGCTGCCCGGGGGCGGAGGGACTGAGCGCCTGCCCCGGCTCGTCGGCCGCGACCGGGCCCTGGAGGTCATCTTGAGCAGCAGCGACTACGACGCCGACCTGGCCGAGCGCTGGGGATGGGTCACACGGGCCCTGCCGGACGCCGAGCTCGACGACTTCGTGGACTCGATGGCGGCCCGCCTGGCCTCCTTCGACAAGACCTCCCTGGCATCCGCCAAGTCGATGGTCAACCGTGCGTCGCTGCCGCCGGACCTCGACCTGGTCGCGGCCTACGGTGAGTTCGCCCACTCGCTGACGCTGCCGGGGTTCCTCGCGCGCGCGGCCGGCTACCAGGCGTTGGTCGCCGAGAAGGGCCTCGACTTCGAATACCGGATGGGCGAGTACATCGGCATCGCCAACCAACAGGCCTGACCCCTCGCCTGGTCGGCGCTCACCGCTTCGGGGTGCCGCGCCCCAGGGGAGATCGGGGTAGTCGTGGTCTGTTGACGACGGTAATCCCGGGTGAGGTTGCGAGGTGGATGGGTTCGGGCTGTGCATGTCCGCAATTAAAGTAGGATCGTAATTCAATACCGCTGCAAGTCGGCGGGCCGAACGAAATGACGGGAGCAGGCGGACATGAAGGGCTTCATCGTCGAGCGCTACCACAAGGACGGCCTTCGGGCTGCCGAGGTGCCAGAACCCGAGCTGGGAGACGGTGACGTCCTGGTCCGGGTCCGCGCCGCCGGCGTCAACCCGCTGGACTCGAAGATCCGGGACGGCGAGTTCAAGCTCATCCTGCGCTACCGTCCGCCGTTCGTGCTCGGGCACGACGTCGCAGGCGTCGTCACGCGCGTCGGATCCGCGGTGCGAAGGTTCAAAGCGGGCGACGAGGTCTACGCCCGGCCCGGGAAGGATCGCATCGGGACGTTCGCGGAGCTCGTCGCGATCGACCAAGACGACATCGCGCTCAAGCCGACCTCGCTGTCCATGCTGGAGGCGGCCGCGGTGCCCCTGGTCGGCCTGACCGCATGGCAGGCACTCGTCGAGCGCGCGAACGTGAGAGCCGGCCAGAAGGTTCTCATTCACGCCGGCTCCGGCGGTGTGGGGACGATGGCGATCCAGCTCGCCAAGTATTTGGGTGCGACCGTGGCGACGACGACGAGCACGGCGAACGTGGACTGGGTGAAGAGCCTTGGCGCTGACGTCGTCGTCGACTACAAGCAACAGGACTTCGCCACGGTCCTGTCCGGCTACGACGTCGTGCTGGACTCACTGGGCGGCGAGACGCTCGAGAAGTCGTTGACGGTGGTGAAGCCCGGGGGGCTGGTGATCGGCATCAGTGGCCCGCCGGATCCCGACTTCGCCAAGGAGATCGGAGCTCCATCGTTCCTGCGCATGGCCATGACCCTGCTCAGCCGCCGCATCCGGCGGCAGGCCAAGCGGCGGGGCGTAAGGTACTCGTTCTTGTTCATGCGGGCCAGCGGAACGCAGCTGCGAGAGCTCACCACGCTCATCGACGCCGGGCACCTGCGCCCGATCGTTGACCGGATGTTCCCATTCGACGCGACGCTCGAAGCGGTCGCGTACGTCGACCAGGGGCGCGCCAAGGGAAAGGTCGTCGTCATGCTGGACTAGCTCAACACCTGTCGCTGGAAACCTGTGCGACGACAGGTCGGGCATCGTGGAGTTGATCAGCGTCATCCCGTGCCCCCATCGGTCGCTTGATCGGGATGTCGGTGGCGTCCTGAGCGAATCGATGCCACAGCTACTGAGCGATACATCAGCGCAGGTCTGGCATAGCCGTGGGAAGTTTCCCCGGACTACAGCGAGGCGGAACCGGCCCCAGACCATCGCTCCACCTCACCGAGCTGGCGGTCGGACCTCATGAATCACGCCAACCAGGCACACCAACAACAAGGACAAGCATGTCATGAGCACGTATGCGGCAGACAAGGCCAAGAACCTTGCCGTCCAGCACCTCGACAACGCCACCCTCATCCTCTACAGCGACGCCGGCCACGCCTTCCTCTTCCAGCACGCCAAAGCCCCGCGGTGACCAACTTCCTCGCCGCCTGACCGCCCCAGCCGAACGCCGGCACCCGACAACGCAGGGCGGCCGCCGGTGCCGCCGGATGAAGGCTCACCTCCAGCCCGGTGAGGCGACGCTGCGCCCAACGGCTTGACCTGCGTCCTGACCGAGAACACCGGCCGGCCCGATCAACGTGCCTTTCTCACTTCACCAGGAGCTTTCCATGGACCTGTCCACCAGCACCGTCCTTGTCACCGGAGCCAACCGAGGTTTTGGCCGGGCGCTCGCCGCCGAGCTGCTCAGCCGCGGCGCCGCCGTCTACGCCGGCGCCCGCGACCCCGGCCAGGTCGACCTGCCGGGCGCCGAGCCGATCGCCCTCGACATCACCGACCCCGCCTCCGTCGCGGCCGCCGCCCATGCCACAGGCGACGTGACCGTACTGATCAACAACGCCGGCTCAGCCACCGGCAGCGACCTGCTCGCAGGCGACCTGAACGACATCCGCCTGGAGATGGACACCCACTACTTCGGCACCCTCTCGGTGGTTCGGGCCTTCGCGCCCCAGATCGCGGCCAACGGCGGCGGAGCGATCCTCAACATCCTGTCCGGCCTGTCGTGGGTCAGCTTCCCGGAGATCGGCGCCTACTGCGCCGCCAAATCCGCGCAGTGGTCGCTCACCAACGCTCTGCGCCTGCAACTCGCCGGCCAGGGCATCCGAGTGGCCGGACTGCATGTCGGCTACATGGACACCGACATGGCCAGCACTGTCACCGCACCGAAGTCCGACCCCGCCGACATCGCCCGGATCGCCGTCGACGGCATCACCGCCGGCGCATACGAAATCCTCGCGGACAACGTCAGCCGCCAGGCGCAGTCCGCGCTGGCCGCAGGCGTCTCAGCGCTCTACCCACAGCTGCCCTGAGGGCCATGCTCAGCCTTGGGCGACCCTGACCACCGACGCCAGGGCGCCCAAGGCCAGGCGCTTGCCATGTCCAACCGCCCAGTGCGGGGTGGGCGGTATCGCCCCTACAGCAGCAGACAGCCGCAGTGAACGTAGACCTGTCTGCAGCACTTGAGCAGCACCGCGCCGATCCCGCGGCGCCGCTCGGCCTCGGTCACGGCCTGCGGTGATGCTTAGCGATTCGGTGACAGAGCGCCCCGGAAGGTGCGGCGGTAGGCAAGCGGTGAGACGCCGATGGCGGCGTGCAGATGCTGTCGTAGCGACGTGTCGGCGGCGAAGCCGACCTGCCCGGCGATCTCGTCCACCGGCAGGTCGGTGGATTCCAGGAGGTGCCGTGCCCGGGCGAGGCGCTGCTGGATCAGCCAGCGTCCCGGGCTCATGCCCACCTCTTCATTGAAGCGTCGGGCGAAGGTGCGCAGGCTCATGTGGGACTGCTTGGCGAGGTCCGACAGGGTCAGCGGCTGGTGGAGGTTCTCCAACGCCCACTGGCGAGCGGCGGCCGTTCCGTTCGCAGTGGTCTCTGGCACCGGCTGCTCGATGTACTGCGCCTGTCCTCCGTCCCGCCATGGGGGGACGACGCACATGCGCGCCACCCGGTTGGCGACCTCGCTGCCATGGTCTCTGCGTACGAGGTGCAGGCAGACGTCGAGCCCGGAGGCGGCGCCGGCCGAGGTCACCACGTCCCTGTCATCGATGAACAGGACGTCCGGGTCCAGTGCCACCTGCGGGAAGCAGTCGCGGAAGAGGTCCGCGACCACCCAGTGCGTGGTGGCCGGCCGGCCGTTGAGGAGCCCTGCGGCCGCGAGGCCTCGCCGTTGACGGCCAGCGAAAGGCGGCCGCTCGGTGGCGTCTCCGCGGCGACGGCTTCCTCGGCCGCCAGCACGGGCGCCGCGACGGTGGACCGGGCCGGCTCGGCGAGGTCCGTGCTCTCGCTCCCGTCCGGGGACAGCCGTGCGCCGCTGGCAGGCCCCCGCCGCGGGGAGGCCGGTGATCCTCCGGCCGCTGGAGCGCGGCCGGTCCACGCTCCTGTGGTCGAGCGAGGCCCGGGTCAAGCAGCGGGGCGGCTGCCCATGGCCGCTTCCGAGACGTGATTCCACTCCTCCCAGGTCGCGATGCGCTGCGCGTACTCCTCACGCATCCAGTCGAGCAGGCCTGCGCCGAGGAAGATCCGCAGCGGCGGTTCCTCGGCATCGACGACCTGGAGGATGGCTGGGGCGGTCGCCTGCGGGTCGCCAGGGGTCACCCCGCTCCAGAACGCGGCCACGGCCTCGCGCACACCGTCGTAGACGGGCAGATGCTCGGCGCGCACCGCCGAACTCCCGCCCCAGTCCGTGGCGTAGCCGGTCGGCTCGACAATCGTGACCTTGATGCCGAAACCGCGGACCTCGCCGGCGAGAGCCTGGCTCATCCCTTCCAGCGCCCACTTGGACGCGTTGTAGATACCGACACCGGGGAACGCGCGCAGCCCGCCGATGGAGGAGACCTGGATGATGTGGCCCGAGCCCTGCTGGCGCAGATACGGCAGGACAGCCTGGGTCACCCACAGAGCGCCGAAGACGTTGGTCTCGAACTGGTCGCGCGCCTGCTGCTCGGTGACCTCCTCGGCCATGGTGAACAGACCGTATCCCGCGTTGTTGATGACGACGTCCAGCCGCCCGAAGTGGTCGTGGGCCGTCTTCACGGCCAGGTCCACGGCGGACTTGTCGGTGACGTCGAGCGCGATCGGCAGGACGTTGTCGCCGTAGCGGTCGACGAGGTCGGTGAGGGTGGCGACGTTGCGGGCGGTGGCGGCCACCTTGTCACCCCGGCCGAGCGCGGCCTCGGCCCAGACGCGGCCGAATCCTCGCGAGGTTCCGGTGATAAACCAGGTACGAGACATCAAGAGCTCCTAGAAGAAAACTGGCCGGGCAGGCCGCGACAGCGCGTCTGCCCGAGGTGCTGATGGGAAAGAAGCCGGACGGCCGCGTGATGCGGTCCCAACGTGAGATCACTCAGGCACCGTGCTGATCGGCGCTGGTTCCCGTTCCGGCCGGGACATCGCCAAGCCTGCCGTTCGTGCCCGGGAACAGCCATCCGCTGCTTTGACTACCTTCCGTTTTCCTACTGCTGGCAGTGGCAGGCACGGTGGTTGCGGATGGGGCAAACTGGACAGCATGCCAAGCCTCACTCCCTCCGGAGATGGGTCGGCTGCCGGCCTCGATAGGCGTGCCGAGCTCAGCGAATTCCTGCGCAGCCGCCGGGCCCGGCTCAAGCCCGCCGACGTCGGCCTGCCCGACTACGGACGGCGACGGCGGGTGCCCGGGCTACGCCGAGAGGAGCTGGCACAGGTGGCGGGCGTGTCGGCCTCGTACTACACCCAGCTCGAACAGGGCAACAGCGCCAACGTGTCGGTGGAGATCCTGGACTCCATCGCCCGCGCCCTGCGGCTGACCGAAACCGAGCATGCCTACCTGACACACCTGGCCAAGCCCACACGGCAGCGGGCGAACAAACCGTCACCGCGGACCCAACGGTTGCGCCCCGCCATCCAGCAGCTTCTCGACACGATGACGGACATACCCGCGTACGTGTACGGATTCCGCATGGACATCCTCGGCTGGAACCGGCCGGCCGCCGCGCTGTTCGGCAACTGGGCCGAGCTACCGCCCGAGGAACGCAACTGGGGTCGGCTGATCTTCCTCTCGCCCGGCATGCGTGAGGTGTTCATCGACTGGGAGCCCAAGGCGAGCGGTATCGCCGGACTGCTGCGCATGCACGCCGGCAGCCATCCCGAAGATCCGCAGCTCGCCTCGCTGGTGGGCGAACTGTCGGTGCGCAGCGAGGAGTTCCGCCGCTTGTGGGCCGCGCACGAGGTGCGTCGCAAGAGCCATGGTGTGCTGCGGATGAACCATCCGCTGGTGGGTGAACTCACCCTTTCGTACGAGATGTTCCCCCTACCCGACAACCCTGACCAGGTGCTGGTCGCGTACCACGCGGAACCGGGCTCCGAGTCCGCCACGGCCCTGCGGCTACTTGCCAGCTGGGGAACGGACGCGACAACACCGGTCGGCTGAACCCACCGGGACAGGTCCCCGCCACATCTCCCGCTTCGGGTTTCCACGGCGGCGAGCCGGTGCGGGCACCGCGATCCGACAGCCGTCCCCACCCTGCCGGTGCAGCCCCCGAGGAACAGTGTCTCGATGAGCAAGATCATCCTCATCGCCGGCGCGTAGGACAACCTGCCGCCGATCGAGGAACACATCCAGGCCGGCCACGAACACAGTGGACATGGATGCCTCATCATGGCCGAGGCTCGGCAAGCGCGTACCCGCCGATGTCTACCAAAGTGATCCTCGACGTGCTGAATGGAGGGGAATTGCGCGCCGTCGTCGGGGTGACGGCATGGCTCCGATGACGGTCCGCGGGTCAGTTCCAGGATGACGCCGGGGGCGTAGGTGTCGGGGCCGGCCATCGAACCGTTGGCGGCGGTGTAGGTGTATGTGGTGGCGACCACCCAGCCCTGCTCGGACTGCACCAGCGGAGTGCGCCACTCCCCGCTGCCGGCCGCCGCGGCCATGCGTTCGGCGGCGAACGCCTGGGCGGCTTCGAGGGTGCTGCCGCTGCCGCGCGCCCATATGACTCACCGTTAGGGCTGGTGATGGTCTACGAGCACGGCACTTGTGGAGCGGTGGCGACGTGGAGCGTCCAGCCGCGAAGGCGGCCGGTGATTCCGCCGTCGGCGCGGCGGGCCTCCCATTCAATGGGAGGTGTGGCGACATGACGCAGAGGCCAGTAGGGGTAGATCCTCGTCGGGGCGGATGGCATGTCGGTTCTCCCGGGATGAGCGGTGGTTGAGGGCCGATGCGGATCTTGGCTGGCGGCCTGCTCTGTGGCAGGAGCCTGGCGGCGGTCCTGCCCGAAGGCGCACGCTGTCCGCGGATGTTGCGTGGGCGAGAAAGCTGAGTCGGCTGGCTGAGGGTGCTGGTAAGCGCGCGCTGATTGGGAGCCGAGCGCGAGGTGGCAGCTCCAGCACAGGTCCTCGTCGTGGAACTCTTCGACCGGCAGGGCGTCCCCGCCGTCGCACTGGAGCCGGTACGTTCGCCCACAGGCCATGATCGTGCGTGGCATCAGGCAGGTGAAGATGTTATCCGGGTCAGGTCGTTTCGCGTGGCGCAGCGGGTGCACCACATGAACCTTCCGGGACGGCGCGCGGACGAAGAACAGGATCTCGTCGACGTGCTCTTTCAGGTACCGCTCAAGGTCGCGGGTCACACTCTGCACCGGGTGAGGGTCGATGACAGGGATGAGGGTAGAGCTCGTCCTGGTCGAGCCGCCGCTGATCGACCCGCTCCTGCCGCCGGAGGACCGGGCGACCGTCGCCGCCGCGATCGGCCCTGCCTAGGGCGCGGCGATGGGCGCCGCCGCCCAGGGCGACCTGCGCACATCCTCCAGTTCATCGACGTGGACGAGACTTAGCGCCGCGACATCAAGGACATCCGCAACCTGCAGGAGAACCGCCACTCCCTGGCCCGCAAGATCTGCCACGGGAAGAAGGGCGAGCTCTACCACCACTACGAACGCGGCCTGGAGAACCAACTTGGCGCGTTCGGCCTCGTCCTCAACTGCGCCACCCTCTGGACGACCGTCTACCTGGACGCCGCCGTCCGCCAGCTGAAAGCCCAGAGCTACCCGGTGCGGGAGGAGGACATGAGCCGGCTCTCGCCGCTCGTCCACTCTCACTTGGGCGTCCATGGCACCTACACCTTCGCCCTGCCCGACCTCGCCCCTGGCACCATCCGCGAACTCCACGACCCGGACGCCGCCGAGGACGCCGACGAAATCTGACCCGCCAACGGCGCTCCCGGGCGTTCATCTAACGAACGTCTGGCGAACGCAGGCGAGAGCACGTCCGAGAGAGCCGCCCGTCTCGCAGAATCGTTCGTCTGGCCGTTCATCAGTGTTCAGCTATCTCACACGCCACGTTGATGAACGAAAGGCGCTCTTGATGGCGCTCATCGGCCTGGTCCGAGTCAGCACCGACAAGCAGAACACGCAGCGGCAGCACGACGCCCTCGACCTGATCTGCTTGAAGGTCTTCGAGGAGAAGACCAGCGGCAAGCTCGCCACCGACGACCGGCCAGACCTCCTGAACGTGCTGGGCTACATCCGCGAGGGCGACCTGCTGACCGTCCAAGAGGTCGACCGGCTCGGCCGCAACCTCCTGGAAGGGCTGATCGTCCTCAACGACCTGTTCCAGCAAGGCATCGGCGTCAAGGTCCTGGAAGGCATCGCGGCCGGCGAGCACACCGAACGCCCCCTGATCCTCGACATCGCGCTCGCCCTGGCCGAGGACCGGCGCCGCGACATCATCCGCAAGACCAAGAACGGTCTGGACGCCGCCCGCGCACGCGGCCGGGTCGGCGGCCGCCGACCGTTGTCGACGACGACAAACGCGCCGCGATCCTCGACCGCCGCAAGCGCGGCGAATCCATCCGCACCATCGCCGCCGGAGTGAAGGTCTCCGTCGGCGTCGTCCACAAGACCCCCGCAGACGCCCAGCTCGCCGCCGCAGAGGGCAACCCCCGCTGACCAGCCCGACCACCCTGGAGAACGTCGTGCCGCTGCCCCAGATCCCGACCGGCGACCCGCGCGTGCTGGCTGTGTCGCACACCGATCGCTAGCCGGGCGCCCCGTCGCGCTCGCTTCATTGGGCGAGGCGCCGGAGTTGCCCTTCGTGTATGTCGCTCACCCACTCCCAGCCAGGCTTGGCCGATGGGCCGACCCGTGGGTCGGCGGGGACTTGGCCGTTCCGCAACGCGAGTACGTACGCCCGATCCTGGTCGATCCGTGCCTGCATCTGGTCGGATCCGCCGACGGATCCGTGGCCCGGGACGACGACATCGACGTCACCCGCCACGCCCTCCAGCAGCCGCAGCGCGGTGAGGTACTCCTCGATCGCGGTGGCGAGGTCTCCGTCGTCGAGCATCGGGACCAGGACATCAGAAAGCATGTCGCCGGCGATGAGAACCCCGCGTTCCTCGATGAACAGCGCCGCGTGGCCCGGTGCATGCGCTTGATGCTCGATGATCCGGACTTGAGGGCCATCCCAAGGAATCTGCGCAGTTCCGGCGGGCAGGCCGGCAATGAGGCCGAGCAGGTCCAGCGGTACCCGCCCGGCGATTTCCGTCTCGAGCAGGCTGGCGGCGATGCGAGCCTTCGCACCTGCGTCCGACAGCAGATCTCGCATATAAGCCGCGCAGCGGGCTGTACCGTAACGGGGCGCCTCGCCGAGCTTGGCGTGCCAGAGCACGTGATCCCAATCAGGATGCGTCGAGAAGCCTGCCACAACGGACTGGCCCAACTTACGAAGGTCGTTCGCGATGGCGACCATTTCGTCGCCCGTTATCCCGGGGTCGATGAGCAACACACCGGCCCGGCCCTGCACCACAACGGTATTGGTCTGCACGAACTCGCTCTCGTGGACCAGCACACCCTCCGCGACCTGCCTCAGCACGAGCTCGCCTCCTTTGCATCCCGGATGGTGTAACGATGCATCGTGACGCCCTGCTCGAACGATCGCTGCTCGAGCAGGTCGAGCTCGATCGGCACGTCGTAGTCGTCGAACAGCGGCCTGCCGAAGCCGAGGATTGCCGGGTGGGTCCAGAGCAGCAGCTCGTCGAGCAGCCCCGCCCGGAGCAGCTGCGTGGCGAGCGCCGCGCCGCCCACACTGATGCTGCCGTCGGTCCCGGCCCGCAGGGCGGCGAGTTGCTCGATCGCATCGTCTCCGCCGATGATCCGGGTGTTGTGATCAGCGCCGTGGCGGGTGCGGGAGACGAGCACCTTGGGCTTGGCGGTCCAGATCTCGCCGTACTCACGCATGTAGTCCGGCAGCGACGCGTCCTCGCGCGCCCGTGGCCAGCACTCCTCCATCGTCTCGTAGATGACCCGACCATGGACCATGAGCGCGAGCGCCCGCGTCTGCGCATTAGCCTCGCGGTGCAGCTCCTCGCCGATGCGCAGCCACTCGCCAGCACCGTTGTCCCCCGGAACTTGCTCGATCCGCAGGTCGAGGGACACCTGCATCGAGTAAACGAAGCGGCCCATCATCTCCTCTTCCCAAGAGTGATTGTATTCTGCAACTACTACATGTAGGACGAAATACCTGTCAAGGAGGAATCGTGGAACCACGGTCCGGGTGTCCGATCAACGCCGCCGTCGAGGTGCTCGGAGATCGCTGGTCGTTGCTTGTGCTTCGCGACGTCATCTTCGGCGACCGCCGCTACTTTCGGGCGCTGCTCACCGGGTCGATCGAGGGCATCGCTTCGAACATCCTCGCCGACCGCCTCGTGCGGCTCGTCGACGCAGGGATACTCACCCGCGGCACCGCCGTGCGGGGGCAGCGCGCTCGCTACAGCCTCACTGAAGCTGGTATCCAGACTCTTCCGATCATCTACGCCCTCGGCAACTGGGGCCTCGACTGGCGCCCGGGCAGCGACGAGCTCCGGAGCCGACCGCAGCTCATGCGCGATGAGGGTCCGGCGTTCATCGAGGAGCTCATGGACGAGCTTCGCGTCCGCCACCTCGGCGCCCCGCCGAAGCCGCACGACGGTCCAGGCCCGTTCGAGCGCCTCGACGCCGCCTACGCCGCGGCCGCCGAGCAAGAACACGTCGATTAACGGTGACGGAACGGCCCCCGCCCTGACCTTCTTGGGCTCCGATGGCTTGCCGTCACCGCGCACACGACGTCGCCGCCATGGGACAGACGCACTGCCTGCCCGACGTCGGATGACTCCGCAACGCCCCAGAGCCGTTTTGAACTCGGACCTTGCCGGATCCCCTGGTTGCTGACGAGGTGGTGCAAGACGCGGTGGCCGGGGCACCGCCTCCACCGAGGCGATCCTGCGCCGCTTTACCGACGTGGTGGAGTCCTCCAACGGCGCAAACTCGGTGATCCTCTACGACAAGGGCGGCGACATCTCCACCAACCGGCGCGAGGAACTGGAGATGACCGTCTTGTGCCTGCGGATCCTGCAGGCCGCACTCGTGTACATCAACACCCTGATGCGCCAAGACGTCCTGGCCGATCCGGAGTGGGCCAAGCTGCTCAAGCCCACCGACCTCTTCGGCATCGGCGGCCGAGCCGGGCATCTCGTAGGCGACGGTGAACAGCAGGTTGCGATGGACGACGAACGCCTCGGTGGCGCGGTCCGTCTGGCGCCTGCCCTTACGCATTGCCGGCCCTCCACGCTGATCTCGACGGTGCCTGCACACAAGACGCCGATCCCGCCGGTTTGTGACAACCGCCGCCGGTGGCTTACATCACGCCTCGGCACCGTCACAGGAATCGGGTCGGCACCGTCACATGGTCGTAAGTACAACGACGTCAGGAGAGAACATGACCTCAGTATTGATCACTGGAGCGAACAAAGGCCTGGGCTACGAGACGGCGCGTAGGCTCGGGGAGCTGGGTTGGAGGGTCTTCCTCGGCTCACGCGACGAGGGCCGGGGAAGGGCCGCCGCGCAGAAGCTGGCCGCCGAGGGCGCACACGTCATCATGGTCCCATTGGACGTGACCTCGGAGGAGTCGGTGGCCGGGGCTGTGCGGCTAGTCCGGGAGCACACCGACCGGATGGACGTGCTGATCAACAACGCCGGCACGCCGGGCGGCGGTGTCAACCCGGCGGACGCGACGGCCAAGGACATCCACGCCGTCTACGACACCAATGTGTACGGGCCGGTCCGGGTTACGCACGCGTTCCTGCCGCTGTTACAGGCGGCCGATAACCCGCGGGTGGTGATGGTCACCGGTGCCGGGGGGTCTATCGCGGTCGTGACTGACCCCGGGCAAGCCGTCTCGACGATGTACGAACTCGCCTACACCTCGTCGAAGGCGGCACTGAACATGATCAGCGTCCGATACGCCCAGGCGCTGCCGGCCATCAAGTTCAACGCCGTGACCCCCGGCGAGGTCGCCAACGGCAGGTTCACCGCCACCGACATGAACATCCACACGGGCGAGCTGACGGTCACCGAGGGCAGTGATCCGATCATCGAGCTCGCGACGCTCGCCTCTGACGGGCCGACCGGGATCTTCATCGATCGCCTCGGCCCCATCGCCTGGTAAAACATCCCAGAAGGGTGCGCGAAGGGGGTGAGTTCGGGGAGATTGTGGTCGGCTCGATCCTGCGGCGCCTGTCCCGCGTTCTCCGTCCGGTCAATCGCTGACGGACGCGGCGGTCTCCGGGTTGACTGCACGGGTGACCGCATTGCCTGTCCCCGCCGACCTGGCACACCTGGTGGCCGCAAACCGGGTGCTCGACGGCGAACGCGGTGCCAAGAGGGTTACCGCAGCCTGCCGTCGACCTGCTAGTCATGCCTGATGGGGCGTGCTGGCTGGCCGGGCCGGAGACGCGCGCTCGGCAGGGGACGCTGCCCAAGGGCGGGTCCCTGGTTGGGGTGCGGCTGCGACCGGGACGGTGACTGGGCTGTTCGGGGTTGCGGCCGACGAGGTGCCGCTGGCCGGGGCGCCCATCGAGGTCGGGCAACTGGACGGGTCGGTGACTGAGCGGCTGGCAGGGGCGCTGGCACTGGTGCGGGCGCGGGCTGGGCAATGCCAGGTCGACGAGCGGGTGCGCATCGCGCTGGCGGCCAGGCACGCGGCGCCGGGTGCGCCAGTCGACCGGCATGCCGCTCAGGCTGGGTTGTCCGAACGGCAACTTCGGCGGCGTTTCGGGGCGGCGGTCGGGCTGCGGCTCAAGTCCTACGCACGCGTGGTGCGGCTGCACCAAGCGCTCGCCGACGCGCACGCTGCGGTGGCCAAGGGCGAGCACCCGAACTGGGCCGCCATCGCCGTGCGCAGCGGCTGCTACGACCAGTCACACCTGCTCGCCGAGTTCCGGCACGCGGTGGGGGCGCCGCCGACCACATTGCTGGCGGATGTCCTTTTCTCCAAGCCTCGAACTGAACTCCCACCATCCCGCCTTGCGCAGCACCGTAAGTGAATCGAGACGACAGTCACAGGGGGCGTATATCGTCGCAGGTCAGGCAAATCCGTTGGAAATTTCCCAGGACTACAGCGAGGCCTGCGGTGGGCGAGGAATGTCTCGGTCGCCTCGGTGGCGTAGTCGATCCGGCCACCACCAGCTCGGCTGTGCCCGTCGTTGCATCCCTGCGCTCGTTCAAACCTGGCTCTGCCTGTTCACTCTCGACTCCTGCTCGACCACAAGACGCCGGCCCGCACCGCTGTGTCGAATCCACCGGGCGGCTGGTCGAGTGACGCGATCGTCACCGACCGAACCCCGTCTCACACGAAGAGAAAGAAACTAAGGAGATCTCAACCATGATCCTGGTAACCGGTGCCACCGGAAACGTCGGTTCCGACATCGTCCGCCAACTTCTGGAGGCGGGTGAGAAGGTCCGCGTCCTGACCCGTAACCCCAGCGGCAACGCCGCGACGGCCCCGGTCGACCCACGCGACATCGCCGCGGTCGCCGTCCGCAGCCTCCTCGATGGGCGTGCCGGCGAGGGATATTCGGTGACCGGACCGCAGTCGCTGACCCAGATCGACCGCCTGCGCATCATCGCGGAGACCATCGGGCGGCCGTTGCGGTGGGAGGAGCAGTCCGAGGACTGGTTCCGGGATCAGATGGCCCGCCTCGGCATGCCCGCTCCGGGGATCGACGATTACGTCGACGCGCTCACCGCGAGAATCGGCAAGACCGCGGAGGTCCTGCCGACGGTCGAACAGGTCACCGGCCGACCGCCCTTCACCTACGCGCAGTGGGTCGCCGACCACGCCGCCGCCTTCGGCGCGGCGTCGGCCTGACGGATACGGCCTCGGGGAACATCGGTACAACGGTTAACGGTAAGCCGGTGATCTTGTTCAGTCCGGAACTCCGAGGCCGGTGACGCGGTTCTCGTACTCGCGCCGGGCTTTGCGCTGGGCAGGGACGGTAGGGACGCCCTGGCCGCCGTCGAGCGGTTGGCAGCGGGCGAGTAGCTGGCGGTGGACCCCTGGCACGGCCGTGATGCGCAGGCTGTAGCCCTGGCCGCGCCGTACGGTCACCCCTTGGTCGAGCGCGGCCCGCTCGGCGGGCTCCAGGTCGGACGCGCGGAGGAAGTCCGCGACCTTGCCCGGCATGTCGAGGGCGACCGGCAGCTCCGGAGCGGGGGTGTCCTCCTGCGAGATGGCGTTGTGGTCGGGCATGAGGTCGGCGACCGCCGTGCGGATCGCGCCGCGGCTGACGCCGTGGTCGCGGGCGAGGGCAGCGATCGAGCGGCCCTCCAGGTACGCGGTGCGGACGTCGCCGGTCTTCTCGGCCGCCACGGCGGGGCGGCGCCCGCCCTTGCTGCCCTTGGCCTCGGCGGCTCGCAGTCCGTCGTAGGTCAGCTCGCGCTGGAGGTCGCGCTGGAGTTCACCGGCGGCGGCGAGGGTCTGCACCATGAACTTCACGGTGGACAGCAACTCCCCGGTGCGCGGGTGACGGGCGGTGAGGTCCATCGCGGAGAACGCGCCGTCGTGGATGCGCAGCGCCACCTGGTCGCGGTGGAGGACGTCGAGCACGTCGAGGATGTGCCCGGTGCCGCGTACGAGGCGGAACATCTCGGAGATGTGCACGGTGTCGCCCGGCAGGGTTCGATCCTCGGTCGCAGGGTTGAACCCTGGTGAGGGTGTCCAGCCTGCCCGTTTCCCGCCGCCCCGTTCGGCCTTACGCCCTCGCCGCCGCCAGAGGCCGGCGACGGCGCCCGCTCTTCGCCCCGAGGCAGTGCCGTCCGTGAGTGTGAACAACGGCGGCCATGGCCAGGCCTCGGCTCTGCCAGTCGTTGCGGACCACGTACGGGAACTTGAGACCATGAGCAGCCCATGGCAGGCTCATGCCGCATGATCGATGAATTCGCGAAGGACAACCTGCACGGGAGACTGCGGCGGGATCGCAAGGCGCTGCTCTGGAAACTCGACGGCTTGTCCGAATACGACGCCCGCCGACCTTTGACAGCGACCGGGACCAACCTCCTCGGCCTGGTCAAACACGTGGCCACCGTCGAGGCCAGGTACTTCGGCGAGGTCTTCGACCGCCCTTCCCCGGAACCGCTGCCCCGGTGGCAGGACTCCAACGGCAGCGATCTGTGGGCGACCGAGGACGAGACCCGCGATCAGATCATCGGGTTCTACCGGCGCACGTGGGAACACTCGGACGCGACGATCAACGAGCTTCCCCTCGACGCCCCCGGCCACGTGCCGTGGTGGCCGGAGCCTTATGCCGACACGAACCTGTTCGCCATCATGGTCCATGTCCTCGGCGAGTCCATCCGGCATGCCGGGCACGCCGATATCCTGCGCGAGGGCCTCGACGGCCGGACCGGGTTGCGCGCCGAATACGAGAAGCAGATCGACGAGGAAGCCCGTGCAGCCTACTGCGCGAAGATCGAGCAGGCCGCCAGGACGGCCGCACCAATCAAGGCTTAGTTAGACATACCAGGCAGCCTGACATCAGCTCCCCTACCGGCGCTTGCGATTTCCGAGCACCCCGGCCACCTGATATGCCCGCGCCACCCGATGTGGGCGTTCAGTCCACGCCTTCGTCGTCCTCGTCCAGCTCGGGCGCGTCCGGGTCGCGCAGCGGGCGCAGGGCGCCGGCGGCCGGGGTCGAGGCGGTGAAGCTGTAGCGGCCGAGCAGGTTCAGGTTGCGGTGCTTGAGCGGGGGAGAGCCGGGTGATGTCCTCCTCGCGGATCTCGTGGCCCTCGGCCTGGAGCTGGGCGACGGCGGCGTCGATGTAACGGGTCGTCCAGAGCACGATCGCGTTGAGGACCAGGCCGAGCGAGCCGAGCTGGTCCTCCATGCCGTCCCGGTACGCCTAGTGGATGGTGCCGCGCTTGCCGTGGCACACGTCCCGGGCCAGCTTGTGGCGGGATTCCTGGACGGTGAGCTGCCGGTTCATCTGCCTCCGGTAGGTGCCGTCGACCGGGTCGACTGTGGCCCCCGCGCCGCTTCGCGATCAGCTTGCGGTCCTCGTCGTCCAAGAAGAAGAACCGCTCCAGCTCCGGCCGGGTCGGCTCCTGGAAGAACTTGCCGTACGACGCCGCTTGTTCGTCGGTCAGGAACTCCACTGGCATGAGCGTGAAGCTATCGGTGCCCGACCCTGATAAGGGATCTTCCGCCGAACCCCGCCGCCGGGCGCGTCCCGAGGGACGTGCCCGGCGGCCAGGGACGCGGCTGGATCGCCGTTCGGCTCACCTCTTCGGAAAGGCTAAGTCCTTCAGAACGGCTCAATCTTTCAGGAGGGGAGAAGTACGTCGGAAGGGGCAGTGCGGCGAGCACACAGATGCCTGCGTCGCTAGTGCCGCGTCAGGCCACGTTCGCCCTGTTGACGATCTTCCGTAGGCGGGGGTTGTCGGTGTTGCGGTTTCGCCAGGCGATGTAGCGGCGGATCATGCTGCCCTGCTCGCGGTGGCTGGCATGG
>NZ_JBQQBR010000044.1:0-102746 GCF_052245935.1 Nonomuraea sp. 3N208
CCTGGAGCGCCCTGCACGGGCTGATCGTCCTGTCCCGCGGCGGCCGACTCCCCGCCTCAGGCCGCGAGGCCCGCCTGACGCTGCTGCTCGACCAGCTCAGCGCCACCCGCTGACCCAGCCACGTACGGTCAGTCGTTCCACACGGCGGCGACCTGCGACGCGAACTGTTCGCCGAAGTCACCTGGAGCGCGTTGCGCGGCGCGGGTTCGGGCCGCTGATCAGTACAAGGTCAGCGGCTCTCCCGCGATGGCTGACCAGCTCACCTACGCCCTCGATCGAGTTGTTCTGAACTCGTTCTGGCATGGCCAGCGACAACAATAGGAACATGCAGGATTTATCGACCAGAGCTGTCCTGAGGCGTGCTGCCCTCATCGGGTTAGTGACGGGCATTATCCCCACGGCCATCATCTGGGCGGACATGCAGGAGGAGGAGCTCGACGGGACCGCTCTCCTGCCGGAGATGTTCCTCCTGGCGATAATCCTGGGCACAGTGGGTGCGCAGATGGCCAGGCTGCCGCGCTGGGGCATGGTCGGTCTTGTCGGGGGCTCTGCGACTTGGTTGCTCATCGGTGCCCTCGCGGTGCTGGTGCCGGTCCCGGAGCCGGAGCTGTTCGGACCTCTACCGGCCCTTGTCGCCCCTGTCTACGTGGTCGGTGGTGCTGTCGGCTTCGCCCTGTCGGCGTGGTCGTTAATGTCGCCCCTTCGCTGGTGGGCGGTAGCCCTGGTCGTAACCGTGCCCATTGGATCCTGGGGCGCGGCGCAGTACAAGCCGCAGATCCTGGCCTGGTTTGAAGTCCGCAGCTTCGAGAGGTCCGGCGTGCCGCTGATCGCTCCAGCGATCCAGGGTTACCGGCTGGTTCACGTGGATCTCAATGCCGCCGGGCAGCGGGAATCGGAACCGTCCACCTGGCTGGAGTACTGGCGGGACGCCACGCCGAATCGGGGATTCTCCGAGATCCAGGTCACGGTCTGGCCCGCCGCGGCTGGAAACCCGCGAGATTCCTGCCTGGCGGTCACCGAGGACTACGGAATTCCGCTGCGGTGCAAATCGCTCCCAGGCGACCGATGGGTCCGGACCGGTGCCGGGTCCTCCTGGGTCACCGTCTTCGCCAGGTCGGGCGATGCGCTGGTCATGCTCAACGGTTCGAGCATTGCTGAGGCTGACCTGGTGGCAGCGCTGTCCACTTTCCGTCCCATCTCGGCCTACGAGCTTGCCATGCTCACGTGACCAGCAGAAGTACGGCGGGCCTGGCCCCCTCCCTGCCTTCACCGCGGCAGCGATGTGCCGCGGAGCGCTAGACGGAACACGATCAGGCTCATCCTCCCTTGCAGGACATCGATACCCCCAACCGACGTTCTCGCATGCCTGACGAGTCGCCTCGAACGCGACCAGATCGTGGCGTAGCTCGCGTACATGGCGGTGAACGGCGCGGAGCATGACTTGCTCCGGAGAAGGACGGTTATCAGGAGCAATCTTTAGCGTCCGCGTCCGACACGCTGCTGGCGCGGCGCTGCTGGAGGTTGTTGAGGCCGAATATCCGCACTCCTCTGCACATCTGCCCGTAGCCCCAGGTCGCCCGTGCACTCGACTTCGGACATCGACAACGGGTTCGGGACGATCGTTTCTGCGGAAACGCGATCACGACACGGCCCACCGATGCCCGTCCCGCAAACGACCGATTCGAGCAGGCGCGATCGCAGGTAACGCGTTCGTCACTATGGGTCCCGCTCGTGCCGGTTCGGTAGCACACTCTGGAGGCATGTCGAAGACGACGCCGGGGGCGGGACGTATGTCGGGTTCGCGGCTGTGGCGGGGTGTGGTGATCGCCGCGGTCGTGGTGCTGGCAGCCTCATTAGGGGCGGGGCTTGTCTGGTTCTTCGCCGATCCGCTGCACCTACCGGAGGACGTGCTGCAGGTGCTGGACCAGCGGGCCAGCGTGGTCGGCATGTTCACCGGCATGCTGGTCGGCGTGGCCGGGCTGGTAGTCGCCGTGGTGGCGTTGCGGGCGCAGGCCCGCGCCGAACGCCGGTCGGTTGCCGGCACCGCGCCTGGCACGCCGGCTGCCGAGCCAGGTGCGCCGCCGCGGGTGTCGGCCTCGGGGGAGCGGTCGGTCGCCATCGTCGGCGACAATTCCGGCATCGTCTCCACCGGTGATGGCGCGCGGAATGTGCAGATGCGGGCGGAGGCTTCGGGGGAGGGCCGGGTGTATCAGGCCGGCGGCGACCAGACCATCAATGAGCGATGACCACGCCTCCAGCGGCTGATTCCCCACAGCGGCAGCCGCTTGTCCAGATGGACGCCACCGCCTCAGGGCAGGGCCGCGTGTATCAGGCGGCCGGTGACCAGATCATCAACCACCATTACCCGCCCCGGCCGGAACCGGGCCAGATCGTCGAGGGCGATATACCGCAATGCCCGCCGGGCTTCCAGCCGCGTCCGCAGCTCCTGCAGCGGCTGGCCGACCTGCTGGGCGAGCCCGTGCAGGACGGGCAGGAAAGCGCCGGTGGCGGAGCGGTGGTGATCTGCGCGCTGGCCGGCACGCCCGGGGTGGGCAAGACCATGCTGGCCGCCTCCTACGCCTGGGCCTGCCAGGCCGCCCGCTGGCCGGTGGTGGCCTGGATCGCCGCCGAGACCACCGACCAGATCCTGACCGGCCTGGCCGCCCTGGCCGAGCGACTGGGCGAACGCCGCTCCGACGAGGACGCCGCCGCGGCCGCCCGCCGCGCCAAGGCGTGGCTGGCTGCCACCGCCCAGCCGGCGCTGCTGGTCTTCGACAACGCCACCGACGTGGCGGCCATTCGCCGTTGGTGCCCGGCCACTGGCGCGGCCCGGGTGGTCATCACCACCCGCAACCGCGCCTTCGCCCGCGCCTACGTGCCGCTTGAGGTGGAGGTGTTCACCCCCGGGCAGGCCGAGGCCTTCCTGCGGCGGCGCACCGGCCTGACCGACCCCGACGGCGCTGCCGAGCTCGCTCGCGAGCTGGGATACCTGCCGCTGGCGCTGGCCCAGGCCGCCGCGGTGATCGTCCGCCTGCGGCTGAGCTGTGCCGGCTACCTGGAGCTGCTGCACGGCCTCCCCGTCGGCGACCAGCTGGCCGCCCAGCACGGGGATGTCTACCCGGCTGGCACCGCCGAGGCCATCATGCTGTCGGTCACCCAGGCCGAGTCCGCCCTGCCCTTCGCCCACGACCTGCTGTCGATCGTGGCCGTGCTGTCGCCCTCCGGCGTCCCGCTGCAGGTCCTGTCCGCCCTGAGCGATGCGGGGAGCGGGGGGAGCATCGAGCCGGTACGCCTGCGAGAGATGCTCGCCGACCTGGCCGATACCTCGTTGATCACCTTCAGTGAGGATGGGACCACGGTCTTGATGCACCGCCTCATCCAGCGCGTACTGTGCGACCGGGCCGCCCACCACGGCGACCTCGACGCCGTCCTGGACCAGGCCATCGCTCTGCTCCAGGACTACACCGACACGCTGCCGGACGGCGCGCAGACCTGGGCGGCCCGCGCCGCGGTCGAGATGCTCATCGACCAGAGCGACGCCCTCTACCGGCGAGTCCCCGCCGACGAGCTCCTAGAGGATCTCCTGGCACTCCGCATCTGGTGTGGCAGATCTCTGCACGACCTGGCCGAGCTCGCCCGCGCCGTACAGCTGCTCGAGGCCACCCTCGCCGACTGCGAGCGGGTGCTCGGCCCCGACCACCCCCATGCCCTGATCTCCCGCACCTACCTCGCCTTCGCCTACCGGGAGGCGGGGGACCTGGGCCGGGCCATCCCCTTGTATGAGGCGACACTGGCCGACTGTGAGCGGGTGCTGGGCGCCGACCACCCCGACACCCTGATGACCCGTAACAACCTGTCCGCCGCCTATCATGCGGCGGGGGACTGGCGGCAGGCCATCGCGCTGCTCGAGGCCACCCTCGCCGACGTGGAGCGGGTGCTCGGCCTCGACCATCCCGAGACTCTGGCCTCCCGCCACAACCTCGCCATCGGCTACCAGGAGGCGGGGGACCTGAGCCGGGCCATCCGACTGTTCAAGGCCGCCCTCACCGGCCGCGAACACGTGCTCGGCCCTGATCACCCCTCGACCCTGACCACCCGCAACAACCTGGCCAGCGCCCACCAGGCAGCGGGGGACCTGAAGCGGGCCATCCGACTGTTCGAGGCCACCGTCAGCGACTATGAGCGGGTGCTGAGCCCCGACCACCCCGACACCCTGACCTGCCGCACCAACCTGGCCAACGCCTATCAGGTGGCGGGGGACCTGGACCAGGCCATCCCGCTGTATGAGCAGACGCTGGCCGAGCGCGAGCGCGTGCTCGGCTCCGACCACCCCCACACCCTGGCTTCCCGCACCTACCTAGCCAACGCCTATCAGGTGGCGGGGGACCTGGATCGGGCCATCTCGCTGCTTGAAGCCGCCCTCAGCGGCCATGAGCGGGTGCTGGGCGCCGACCATCCCGACACCCTGACCTGCCGCAGCAGCCTTGCCATCGCCTACGGGGCGGCGGGTGATCTGAAGCGGGCCATCCCGTTGCTCAAGGCCAGCGTCAGTGACCATGAGCGGGTGCTGGGCGCCGACCATCCCTCGACCCTGGCCTGCCGCAGCAACCTGGCCGACGCCTACGAGGCGGCGGGGAACCTGGGCCGGGCCATCCCGCTGTACGAGGCCACCCTCACCGACCGCGAACGCGTCCTCGGCCCCGACCACCCCGACACCCTGGCCTCCCGCGGCAACCTCGCCGGTGCCTACCGGGCGGCGGGGAACCTGGGCCCGGCCATCGCGCTGTACACGACCACCCTCACCGATTGTGAGCGAGTGCTGGGGAGTGATCATCCCATGACCCGTGTCGTCAGGGGGAATCTGGTGGTGGTCACCTCCGAGGCTGCTCTTCGAAGGGCTCGGGGGTGGAGGTAGTCGTAGGTACAAGATCAAGAGTGGTGTGTCTCTGAACTCACGGAACAGAGCAGCCTTCGGTGCTCACCGCAGCGAGATCCGCATCGGCTACGCCCGCGTCTCCACCGCCGGCCAGAACCTCGAACGCCAGCTGGACGCGCTCAAGGCGGCCGGGTGTCGGCGGGTCCTCGCCGAATTCCTGCGGGGCGCTCACCCAGCCCCGGTCGTGCGAGACCTCAACGACATCACGCAACGCGAGCGCGACGTGCTCACCCTCATCGGCAAGGGAATGTCCAACTCCGAGATCGCCGAACACCTTCACCTCACCGTCGGCACGGTCAAGACTCACATCGGCCGCCTCCTGGCCAAACTGCACGCCCGCGACCGGGCCCAGCTCGTCATCGCCGTCCATTCGCCGATCGCGGTGAAGGATCGCGCTCCGGCCAGGACCGCCGCCGCGGCCACCGCCAGTATCGAAGCCAGCGCGTGTCGGATCCCGCGTCGATCGCGTGGATCGGGAACCTGTCGTAAGTGATCCAGCAGGCTGGCGTACTCGGCGACTACGACGGGCATGGAGTCGCAGGCCACTTCGGCCAGTTGGTCCAGGACAGGGTTGATCGGCAATGATGAGGGGGCAGGCACGGCCTTCTCTGATCATTTGGCGTAGAGACCCTCATGATCTCGAAGATCGTGCCTGCTTGCTTACCCGGCCGGGCTCGCGCCCGTCACCCCGCGAACCGGACATCACATCCTTCAACGCCACTATGCCGAGGCCCTGCGTCGATCGGGGATGATGGCACGCGAACGCGGCCCCTGTTCTTGATCGACTGGCTTAGACAACCGACGATTATCGGGGGTCGCGTTCGTCATGCGCGCCCGAGGGTGCCCCTCAAGCACTCGGCCGCGTCATCCCCGCAGGCGCCCACCAACCGGAGAACGCTTCAGTCCTGGGTAGGGGCGATGGCTAACAGTTGAAGTAAAGGCCGTCTGCCCTATTACGTGCCTCGTACGGCAAATTGCCCCAGTTGTTAGGTCCCGACACCCAAAGATCGTCCCAGGTTTGCCCATTCCAGTTCTGGACATGCACCCAGGTATTATTGGGTAGCCGGTTCCGGATTGAATCGATCCAGTCGTTGTACTTGTCGGTAAAATTCAAGCGGATTCTGCACAGGTCGTTCGCGTAGGCAGTTCCGTATCCCCCAGCGTTGGGCTGGCTCCAGGCGCAGAACCAGCCGTCTGGGCAGCTTGCGTATCCCGAAGAGATTGGCGTGGAATACACAAACTGTGCAGTTACATCCTCCGCGTCCGGCGGCTCCTGAGCGTGAGCTGCTTCCGGGAGTAGAAATACTGCCAAGAGAGCCAGGGTTGTAGCTAATCCTCTCTTTGCCACAGGCTTACCTCCCTGTTGTGATGTCGTCTAGAACCCTAAGGTCAGATGAGTCTCTCGCATTGATATAGGGCTCCGGTCTTGGCGTAGAACAACGACCCGACCCCGCAAGCATGTCGGCCCGGCCGTTGCCAGTGGCGTCAGGCGGCACACCCGCAGCCGCATGGATGACTCAGGTGGCGATGGTGTACCTGTTGATTGGGGTTGCCTTAAAGGAGCTGCTGTCAGTGAGGCATTACCACCCCGTGACCGCTGTGAGCCGGTCGTCAGCACCACACCATCATGGCGTCGTAGCCGTGGAAACTGACCGATCCGGACTCCCATGCCGCGATGCCCAGGCCGTGCTCCCAGTCGTAGCTGCTCCTGTGGGCTGGGTCGCCAGAGACATAGTTGAGGAGGATCATGGGGTTTCCGTGGGTTCGGTAGTTGTACACACTGTCCCTATCCCACGGGATAGTGTCACTGCTAGTTTCGTCTTCCATGTTTTGGAAGCCGCAGCGACCGTTGTAAACCTTGGCCCCGCCACTGCTGTAGCCATTACCCACGCATGGATAGCCGTAATAGCAGTGGGTGGCGACGAAGCCTAATAGGTCGTCGTCCGCCGAGGCGGGTCGTGCCGTGACCATGAACAGCATGGATAGAGCGATGACGATGGCAGCGCCTACGCGTTTTCTCATGACCACCCCGTGGCTGTTTGATTGCGGTGGGCCGATTGCCGGTGCCGCTACCATCGCACGCCCGAATCATAATTCTGTCATAAGTGTGATTTCGCAGCGGTGGCAGATCGGACGGGTCGGGTAGGGGTTGTCGGCGGTGGCGACGTGTCCCACGTGGCGGCCGAGCACGTCGATCAGGGGATGACGGCACACGAACGCGACCCCTGTTCTTGATCGACTGGTTAGACAATGACGATCATGAGGGGTCGCGCTCGACATCTCCGCATCGGGCACCCTCAACCATCCACTTATCCCCGGGCCGCGACCGTCTCACCAGACGAGAACGCTTCAGCCCTGGGTACGCCAGGGCCTTGTTCATGGCGCTCATCACGTCAGGCGCCTTCACGACCCACGTGTAGGGCGCCTCTCCGTCGAATCGTTCGGTACCGGCAATGGTCACTGTGCAGGTCTTCATCATCTCCTGTGGCTCCTCGATCGTTCGGCGTGCAGCACCATGAGGTGAGAGTCCAAGTGGATGGGGACTCTCGCACTGGTGAAGACGGTTCAGTGGCACGGCGTGCGGTTGGCAGAGGGAGGGCGGAGACTCGATGCCTGGGGCCTGGAGCGCGGACTGAACACCTGAGCACGAGTTCCGGATTCGTCCCGATCAAGGACTCGCGCTCCGTTTCGAAAGGCGCGGCGGACGCGCCCGCGTAGGCGTCCGCCGCGCTGCTCTTATCGGGCTTCACCCCGGAGGATCTGATCGAAGGTGTGTCTGGCGGTCGCGGTCAACGTCCATGGGGTTTCGCGGAGGGTGCCCTTCTCTTGGTCCGTACGGCGGACGAAGCCCTGGCCGGCGGCGCGCAGCTCGTACGTCGTTCGGCGGCACTCGCAGGCGTGTGAGACCACGCGTGGACCAGATCCAGATCCAACATTCTCATTCAGAGCCACCCGGGTTGCGGCTTCTTTGAGGGCTGGCCGGGACGGGGGGTCAGGCCGACCCGATCGCATCGGACAGCCAGACGAAGCCCACGAATAACGCGAACAGTGCCATGGTCGGCACGATCCAGGCCAGCCACTTCGGCGGGTCGAACAGATACGACTCCATTGGGTCGGCTGGATTGTAGTGAACGTGCGGCTGATCGGGCAGCCGGTCGACGAACGCTTGGATCGAGTTCTGCGGACCGTAGGACAAGCCGATCCGTCCGATCTTGTCATTGGTGTGCTCGACACCGTCGACCGTGTAGGAATATGCCACCAGAGCCCGAAAACGTCTGCCTTCTCCGGCGATCGATTTATGGATGATACGTCCGGTTATGGTCGGCCAGTCGCGTGTACGCCGATGTGAGGCGGACATGCGACGAACCTGCCAGAACGCGGTGCCGCTGATCGCGAATGCCAGCAGAGCTAGCAGAAGGCTCCCCATCGCTGTGACCCCGTTCCCTTCCTCGAAGTACGCCCAAGGAATGATCCTGCTCCTTCACGAAGGGCGAGGGACCGCGATGGGCCCTAAGGCTCAGTGTCCCGGGCATAGCGCCGAGGCCGTCAAGGACCTGTGGCTCCTCGTCTGGCGGTGGGAAGCGCGCCCGCTAGATGGACATCTCGCTGCCCGGCCGCGCTCCCGTGTGCCGACGGTCCTCCGGGCGTCCGTCGGAAGGGCAGCAATGGCCTGGTCACGCACTCAATCCCGTCTATCCTTGCCAGGGGTTAGAGGTGCGGTGCCCGGGCGCGGGCCAGCCGTCGAGGCTGAAAACCTGGCCGCAGCGATAAGCGTCGATTCCGGTGCGGACGTAGCTGACGACGTCGGCGGGCAGGTCGTCGAGGCCGAACCATTGATCGTCTGTTCTGTAGGTTGATCATCGATTTTTGGCGCAGGCTGGGTCACGGCTTCCCGACGCGTGACGGCCGGTTTAGACGTGGGTGAGTGCTCGGGCGGAGGCTTCGAGGATGCCGCCCAGAGCGGTGCGGGCTCGGGTGAGGTCGGCTATGCGGGAGTCCAGCTCGGCGTACTGGGTTCTGAGGTGATCGAGAACGCATGCCTGGAGCGCGGTGCCGTCGCCGACGAAGCAGGGCATAAGCTCGCGGATGACCTTGGTAGAGAGCCCGGCGGCGAGCAGGGTGCGGATGCGGGCGACGGTGGCGGGAGCCTCGAGATCGTAATGGCGGTGGCCGCCTTCGCTGCGGTGGGAGGTGAGCAGCCCCTGGGCCTCGTAGTAGCGCAGGAGACGTATGGCCACGCCTGTTTCGCGGGACAGCTCCCCGATCTTCATGTGACCCACCTCATAGGGCAGCGGCTTGAATCTGACACCAGTGTCACATCCTAACGTTGCTCACATGACGACGACTTCGACTACACCAGCGCCCGTTTCGCTCTACGGATTCCTGACCCCCAAGCCCGGACACGCCGACGAGTTCAGGAAGCTCCTGATGGACCTCGTCGAGCCGTCTCGAGGGCACGAGGGCAACCTTCAATACCACCTCCACGAGCAGGAGGACGATCGCTTCTTCCTCTATGAGGTCTGGCGTTCGCAGGAGGACCTCGACCGGCACAACGCGACCCCACTGCTGCGCGCCTTCATGGACGAACTGCCCGAGCACATCGAAGGAGCGCCCGAGGCCTACTTCGGCGCGATGAGGAGTCCCTATCCGGCCATCGTGGCCTGACCGGAGGGCTTGCAGCAGACTCGAAGAGTTCCTGACGGAGTCAGAGTTTGGCCAGTCGACGCCAGCAGATGATGCCGCAGGCCAGGCTGAGGAAGGCTTCGTGGATGTCGTCGCGGATCTCCCAGCGGATGCGCAGCCGGCGGAACCAGTGCAACAGCGCCGATATCTGGCCGCTCCACCGGGGCAGGGGGTTCGACCCACGACATGCTGTGGACATACCACTGCTATACCGCCGGTGTTTCGCATTCTTCGCGGTGCTCTGATCACAGGCGGAGCACCGCGAAGTTCTCGTTAACTGACAAGGATCGAATCTCATGCGGAAGCTCTCCCCCTCGAAGATGCTCGCCACTGTTGTCGGGGTCTCTGCGGCCTTCGCCGTACTGACGCCGGCCACGACCGCCACGGCCTCCACCACCGCCTCCTCGAGCGTCTCTTCGGCTGGCTGCAAGGACAAGTGGAGCAAGCTGAACACGAAGGACGGCTTCGTCAGCTACGTCCTGAAGCTCTGCAGCAACGGCTACGGCGAGGCGCGCGGCAGCGTGACGGACACCAAGAACGACGTCTGGACGACCGTGGTCGAGGTCTCCTTCAAGAAGAGCAACGGCAACGAAATTTACGGCGGGTACAAGGAGGCCGGCCGGAACAAGGGCCACAAGAGCTTCAAATGGTCCACGACCCGCACCAACCTCGACCGGATTACGATCAGGGCCAAGCGCTGCCTCCCGGGCACGATCGTGTGCAACAACACCAAGACCTACACGCTCTACCCCTGATCTGAGGCGCGGCAGTCGGGTCGCCAATGGCTGTCAGTTTCGGTGAGAGATGGCCGAGACCTTCGGAGTCATCGGGCCGCGCGTACCTTCGTGCAGCCGAGTAGCCGCCGCGACCGCCGCAGTAAATACCGGCTCCGCTGCAGCGAGGACAACGCGGTCAGGCGGTGAAGCCTCCGCACCCGCAAGCAGACTGGCGCCGTCCCCAGCACTCAACCTGCTCCATCGGCGCCGTCCACATCGAGGACAGCGGGCCGTAGGTCGTTCCAGCGGTAGTCGCAGTTCTCAGGGGGAAGGCCCTCGAATGTGTGGAGGGCGTCGATTTCCAGGTCGCACAATCGCTGCTCTTGCGAAAGCGCGTGGTAGGCCAGGGCCTTGTTAATGGCGCTCATCACGTCAGGCGCCTCCACGACCCAGGTATAGGGTGCCTCGCCGTCGAATCGCTCCGTGCCGGCGATGGTGACGGTGAAGGTCTTCATTTCCCTTCTCATCGCGCCTCGCTCTGGAGGATCTGATCGAAGGTGTGCCTGGCGGTCGCGATCAACGTCCAGGCGGTCTCACGGACGGTGCCCTTCTCTCGGTCTGTACGGCGGACGAAGCCCTGGCCGGCGGCGGTGCACAGTTCGTACGTCGTTACCTTGCACTCGCACGTGTGCGAGACCACGCGGATGCGCGGTGCTCGGTTGGCCGGTTCGTACCAGGGGAGGGTGACGTGGCCCGGCTTGGGCGGCTCGACGTGCGGGCCGTGGAAGTCGGGGATCTCGTCTCGCCAGGTCACCAGGTCCTCCCTTCGAAGACCTCGACGAGGTTCTTGAGCGCGATGTCGACGCGAGCCATGACGAGCTCGTGGACGTGATCGCCCTCGGAGGGCACCCGGTAGCCGTGTTTCTCCAGTACGGTCTGGACTTCCGCGGTCAGGAGGGGCGTGAATCGTACGTCTGTGATTGAGTTGCCCATGGGTCGGACCTCCGGTGTCCGATCTGTAAGGGCCCGTCTCAGCGCTTGCCCCGCTGGGCGGGCCCGTAGTTCTCATTCAGGATGGTTGCTGCTCAACTGGCTTTCGCTTTCGATGCCTTGCACAGCGCTAAGGCTCATTCCTTCGCAAAGGCAGCGCGACGCCACAGTTCGTGTCCAGCTCTAGGGAAACGTGGTCAAGGCCGTGTGGCCGCTGCTGGGGGTTGGCGCCATGAACAGAAACGCGCCAGCAGCGGCGAACTGCACTGCGGCCGCAACGACCCAACCACGCGCCCGAGACCAGCCAGATCGCGCCCTCATGCGCGAAGGGTAGGCCCGAGAACGCCGACTGAACAGAGTCGGTGAGGCCCGCACGCGAAGGAGGGGCCTGTCTCGGATCGGCCAGGTGACGGGCGCATGGGGGTCACCCGGGGCAGATATGGTGGCGTTTCAATCGGTCACCGGAGCGAGAGCTTCGTGCCAGCGCGCGGTGTCGGTGTACTGGTGCAGCCAGGAGATCTGTCCATCGGTGACGCGCCACAGGTGGACGAACTCGGCCTGGTAGGCGCGTCCAGTGGCTCGCGCGGCGCCTCGGTAATGCCCGGTGACCACGACGATCCCGTCGGTGGTCTCATGCCAGGCCTCCTCGAAGGGGGCGGTGTCGTACTCGGCGAAGACCGCGCCCCAGACCCGGGTGAGCGTCTCCTGTGGCCCCTGGAAGGTGCCTCCGGCGCCGCATGGCATGCCCGGTGCGGTGTGGGCCTGGAACAGCGGATGGAGGAGGGCGAGGATCGCGACGCCGTCGCCTGCTTGGGCGGCGCTGTAGAAGCCTTGGACGACTTCGGACCCCGTGGGCATGTCTCTCCTTAGTAGACGATACATTCTAGAATCGACTCACTACTATCATGGAGAGACGCCCAGTGGGAAGAGCAGCCAAGTTCAGCCAGGACCAGATTCTCAATGCGGCCTTGGCCATCACGGCCGAGGACGGACCGGGCGCCGCCACGATGGCCGCCATCGCCGCCCGGCTCGGCGCTCCGACCGGATCGCTGTACCACCGATTCAGTTCCCGCGATCTCTTGCTGGCCACCTTGTGGATACGTAGCGTGCGGAGTTTTCAACGCGGGTTCGTCGAGGCCTTGGCCACCGGCGACGCTCAGGCGGCCGCCCTGCACACACCGAGGTGGTGCCGCCGGCATCCCGCCGAGGCCGCGTTGTTGTTGCTCCATCGCCGACAGGAACTGGCCACCAGATGGCCTGCCGAACTCGGCGCGAACCTCGACACGTTGAACGCCCAGGTTTCGGACGCACTGAACTCCTTCATCGCCCGCCATCCCGGCGTCGACCGCGAACGGCTGACCTTCGCCACGGTCGATGTCCCATACGGCGCAGTCCGACGCTATCTGCTGGAACGACGCCCGCCGCCACCACTGGTCGATGAGCTGATCACATCTGCCTGCCACGCAGTACTCTCGCTGCCAAATGCATGACAGCCGCGCTCAAGATCGAAACGTAACCATCGCGAGACGTGCGCTAGATCCCGAGCTTCCGCGCCGGTGGGCAGCGTGTCGGTCAGCGACACGGACGTGGCTGTGTTGGGGCCCTTGTTGACGGCCTTGACCACGTACGTGAGCACATTGCCGGGGACCGCCCTCCGCTACCAGCCCTCGCCCTGGCCATGAACGCCTCGGCCTTCTCAATCATCTCCTCGGCGATCACCTGGGGGTGCCTGGGCGTTCTGCCAGATTCAGCTGCTCAAGTTAGATCGTCGAACTCCCCGTCCTTGACGCCACCAAAGAATGCTTGAAGTTCAGAACGAGTGAAAGCCAAGACAGGCCCAGCTGGGTTCTCGCTGTCGCGGAAGAGCACCAAGGGTCCTCGGTCGGCCTTGTGGGGTGCATCCGCTGGGGCGCCGTCGGAGAGCGCGACCTCTACACAGCCGTTGCCGCCGTCGCTCCGCCGACTCTTCCGCCAGATGAGAGTGGTGGGATCGATTGGACTCGTGTGCATGTCTGGCAGATCCTCTTTCATCTATAGACGGCCAACCACTTCTGAGATCAGCTCTACCGATTCGTGTGGGCTAAGCGCCATTGCGCGCATTTGGTCAAAGGCGAGGCTATAGCGGTGAACCTCCCTATCGTCCTCAATCCAGAGGCTGCTCGTCATGGTCTCGATGTAGACCACGTCAGGGTCGTACACCTCGGGAAACGACAGGATGGAGAACGGGGTGTTGGCCCCGGGATGGGCGCCGACGGAGCTGGCCAGGATCTGGATCGTCACGTTGGGCAGTTCCGACAGTTGGATCAGAGACTCACACTGGGCTCTCATGATGTCCGCACCGCCGATCAGGCGATGAAGGGCGGCTTCATCCAGGACCATCCAAATGCTGAGGGGGCTGTCCAGATGGAGGACTCTTTGCCGCGTCATGCGGATCTCGACGCGACGATCAACCTCAGAAGCGGACGTGAACGGGACCAGGGCCGCCTTGATGACCGCCCGTGCATAGTCCTCGGTTTGTAGGAGGCCGTGGATGAGAGTTTGAGAGAAGCACTGGATGGCGGTGGCCTCAGATTCCAGGCTGATGTAGTTCGCGTAGTCGGTTGAGATCGTCTCGTACGTATCCCACCAGCCGCGCTGCATAGCGGTTCGCGCGAGATCCGTGAGAGCGTCGCGCCTGGAGCCCGATACGCCGCGAACTCGCACATGCTGGCCGCGCCGCCACCGGGGTCCTTCCGGGGGGTGGACGAGGCGGACGTCTACGTCTTCCTGGGGCGGCACGCCTGGGTCAGCGTCTCCAGACGGTGGCGTCCAAGGTGACGGTCTCCTTGCCGAATTTGATCACTTGGAGCCGGGCGACGGTCCCGTTCGCGGTTCTCACGCAGAGAATGTCGTCTGTCCGTGTAATGACATAATCATCCTTCCCCGCCTGGGCCACGGCCTCGCACTCGGCCCGGGAGTTCACCTGTCCCGGCGCGACCATGAGTTTGGTGTCGTTCATGGCCTCGAAGTCCACGTCAGCGTACTTCCAGATGATGTTGGCGGCATGGATGTCGATCTCGGCGTCGCTGCCGGTAAGGGTCTTGGAGTCGAAGTCGACGTCCTCGACTTTGAAGGATTTCAGGGTGAGGGGGCCTCGATAGGCGGGAAGGGGCTCGGGAGACGCGGTGACCGTCACGACGGATTGCGGCTCATTGTTTGCAGTGCATCCTGCCACCCCCAGAAGGAGAGCGGCGACGATCGCGGTCACTCTATGGCCTGTACTCACCTTTGGCACGGTTGAGGCTGCGGAATGCCCGGTACGGCTGAGGCGCCCGCGCATGTTGTTCTCCCTTATTCACGGCGCCCAGCCGTCGCGCTTAAGGCCGCCAGGTGTGGATCATGTACCGCAGCTTAGCGAGCACCGGTATAAGTCGGGTATGTCGCTGCGGGGTGGGCCACTACGCGAGGTCGCAACGATGCTGGCGAAGTGTCACTGGAGTACGAAGAGCCAAGGGCATAACCGAGCTGCCGGCCACGCTGGCCCTGCTGGTCCGCGCCAATGTCACGTCGAAGGGGTTGGTCGCTTACACGGGAGGCGAACCCAGAACGAGTCCCTACGTCGCGTTCATGCTGTTCCGATGCGGCGACGAGCGGCCCTGGATGGGCATCGACTTCTCTGAGGTGGCGAAGGGACGGAACGTGGTCGCGGACTCGATCGAGTTGCTCCGCATCGCCCGAAGCCGGTACGGCGAGATACATAAATGCAAACCCGAGGCGGCCTAGCGACGGCAGTCTCCATTCGTGAGCTGAGCTGTGGGTTTATGCCGCAGTCAGGCGGATGCGTTTGTGGAACAGCGGGCCCGAACCTGATGTCGGCGTGGCCAGATTGACCAGGGGGCGGAGGCGCTCTGCCCGCCTACCTGGCCCGCGCGCACGATGAGACGCTCGCCGCGGGCCCGGTTCACGGTCGCCAGCGTCGAGCAGGGCCAGCGGCGCATTGATGTGGACGAGCTGGTGGCGCTCGCGGAAGTGCTCGGTGTGGAGTCTGCGGTGTTGCTGACGCCGGTGGCTGTCCAACGGCCAAGTGCGGGTCGTGGTCGTAGATGCGGGCACGTAACGGGCGTCTTCTGGCCGTTCGAGCTGTATGTGGCGTGCCGGTGGGGGCATACGGCTCTACTGGAGGAGTGGACGTGGCCGCCGGAGTGTCCGGAGCCGGGGTGTGATCAGGCCGGGGAGCTGCTGCGGAAACGGAGAATACGAGCGACATGAACGACCGGCCGGAGTGAGCGAGCTGACCCAATGTCGGGCACCTCGGCACGCACAAAACGGGCAGCCGGGAGGAAATGTGCGAACTGTCACATTGAGCACGACTCGTGGGTCGCGGCCGTCAGCCCAGTGGTATTCATGATCACACCATTGGCAATCGAAAGGATATTCGTGCGCACACGCAAGCTGGCGACCCTCCTGGCTGGCGCGGCCCTGGCCTCCACCACGCTGGTTGCGGGCGCCGCCCCGGCCAGCGCGGCTGGACCCTGCGGCAGCAGCTACTCCCGGGTCGGCGTCTACGCCATCCCCGAGAGCGGGACCCGCACGGGCACTCTGGAGGTGTACTACAGCTCCAGCACCGGTAAGAACTGCGCCCTGGCCTACGGCTACGGCTCCACCTACGGCACCACGACGTGGAAGGGCGTCTCGATATCGAGAGCTGACGGCAGCGGGTATGACCCTGATGCCGACTATTACAAGTACTACGCCGGCCCGGTGTACGTCTCGGCGCCTGGCCAGTGCATTGACGTGACCGGAACGGTAGTGGCCGGGAAGGTCACCGAGCTCAACAACGTGCACTGCGGCTGAACTTCTTCTGAGAGGGCGTCTGAAGTGCGAAGTTTGTGATTGATTGCCGGTTACGTGTATCGCCAGGTTGGGGTGGATTCGCCCGTTATGCGTCGGGCGAGGTTGTCGATGGACGCCAGGCGGATCATGGCTGCGGCGTGGTCTGGCCGCGTCTCGTAGTCGCGGGCTAGCCGGCGGTGGAGCATGAGCCGGCCCAGGGTGCGTTCAACGACCCAGCGGCGCTTGACCACGTGAAGTCCGGGCTGGTTTGAGCGCCGTGGAACGACCTCGACGTCGATGCCCAAGCGGGCGCCGTGTTCGACGGCGGCGTTCTTGAAGCCGGTGTCCACCCAGGCCTTGGTGATCGTGGGATAGGTCCGGCTGGCTTGGGTGAGCAGGGTCTTGCCGATGGCGTTGTCGGACAGATCGGCGGCGACGACGGTGATGGCCAGGAGCAGACCGAGGGTGTCGGTCAGGATTCCCCGTTTGCGGCCGACGATCTTCTTGCCGGCGTCGATGTCCTGGGTGTCGAGTGGGACGTTGGTTGAGGTCTTGGCGCTCTGGCTGTCGATGACGCAGGCGCTGGGTTCGGGCTTACGTCCTTCCTTGGTGCGGGCCAGGCCGGTCAGGTCGGTGCCTAACCGGTCGAAGATGCCTTCCTTGGCCCAGGCGGAGAAGTAGTAGTACACGGTCGTGCGGGGCGGGAAGTCGTGGGGCAGGTGCTTCCAGGCGATGCCGGTGCGGTTGACGTAGAGGATGGCGTCGAAGATGTCGCGCAGGCTGGTCGACGGGTCTGCAACGGTGATCCCGGCCCGCGCACGGGCCTGCATGCGTGCGGTTCGCCAGGCGCTCAGGGTCGGCTCGATTAACGCCCAGCGGGCATCGGATAGATCCGAGGGGTATGGACGGCGTGAGGTCGTAGTCCTCGTGCTAGCAACTGTCGCCGTAGAAGGCCCGCATCTGTCGAGTTGGGCGATTCGAGGGCATCCCGAGATCGGACGGGCAGGAGGTGTCTCATCAGACAAAATGCCAAGGTCAGCCGGCGAGTCATCACGTCGGTCATCGCCCAGTACACCCGCGATTCGGAGCTGGCCGGATCGTGTTCGTAGTCGCGCACCAGGCGCCGGTGCAGGGACATCCTGCCGTACGTCCGCTCCACCACCCACCGCTTGGGCTGCGGGACGAATCCGACCTCGGCGGGGTTACGCGCGACGATCTTCACGTCGATGCCGTGGGTGGCGCCGTGGGCGACCACGCTGCTCTTGAAGCCTTGATCGACCAAGGCGGTCTGGACACTGCCAGGCAGTGTGGCGGCGGCGACCCGGTCCAGCAGCGCGTTCCCGATGGCGTTGTCGTGCATCGAGGCTGCCACGACCACCACCGCGATGACCAGGCCCAGCACATCCACAGCCAGCCCACGCTTGCGACCCGGTACTTTCTTGCCGTTATGTCTGGACCGGCATAACGGGAAAAAGATCGCCGCAAACGCAGCATCGTCACCGACACCCTCGGCCTGCTGCTCGCCGTGCTGGTCACCGCCGCCGGCGTCTCCGACAGCGCCGCCGGTCTCCCCCTGCTCACCCAGGTCGCCGCAGACAACCCGGCCATCACCAAGGCCTGGGCCGACAGCGCCTACCGCAACACCGTCATCGAGGGCGGCGCCGCCCTTGGCATCGACGTCGAAGTCGTCCGCCGCGATCCTGCCACCAGGGGATTCGCCGCACTCGATCGCGGTGGTCGTCGACGAGATGCTCCCCCGGGAGGGACGAGACGACCTGCTGGACATTTATGCCCACATGTTCGTCGAGCGCCCCTCGCAGAAGGCGATCGTGATCGGCCACAAGGGGGAACGGCTGCGCGACGTGGGCTCGCGGGCCCGCAAGCAGATCGAGGCGCTGCTGGGGACACGGGTATACCTGGACCTGCGCATCAGCGTGGCCAAGGATTGGCAACGCGACCCGAAGCAACTGCGGCGGCTGGGCTTCTACGACTGAGTCAGCCGCCACCACCTCCGCGGTCGTGGAGACGGTGGCGATGCGCGGGAAGATGTAGTCGAAGGCGAACTCGTGGGCCCGCGCGTCCAGCGCGGTCACCGCGTCTTCAGGGACGATGACCTGGAAGCCGAACTCGTCGGCGAACCGCGCCGTCTGCTCGACGCCGAAGTTCGTGGCGATCCCGGTGATGATCAGAGTGTCGATGCCGCGCGAGCGCAAAGCCTCCTCCAGCCCGGTGTCGTGGAAGGCGCACCGCCTCGGCCAGGTCGAGGGAGCGGGCCACCACGGCGGGACCGGCATGCGGCGCCGTGGGCTGCTCGACGTTGCGCGTCATCAGGTCGATGAGGATGAGCGCGGTACGCCGGGGGCCCAGCTTGTCCATGATCGACATCGTGGTGGTCACTCGACGCGCGTCAGGACGGTGTCCTCGGCCAGGAAGATCCGCCCGTCGGGGTGGACCGCCAGGTTCTGCGCCGGCCGGTCGAGCAGCAGCTTGCCGGTACGGCCGGCCAGGTCGATCTCGAACAGCAGGTGCCGCTGGACCAGGGCGTAGATCCGGCCGTCCGCGGCCGGACGGGCGAGCTCGCCCGCGGTCGAACCCGTGTCCGGGGCCAGCTGCAGGCGGTGCACCACCTGCCGGGAGGCCACGTCGAAGGCGAAGAGCTGCCCGTCGGCGAGTCCCCACAACAGGCCGGTGGAGTCCTGGAGGAGCGCCGGGATGGCCGGGGCTCCGGGGACCGGCGTCATCTCGAAGGTCTTGCCGGCCGAGACGGTCCAGCCGAACAGGCGGGCCTCGGGCTGGGTCGGCGTGGGCGTCGAGTAGCCGCCGTGAATCGACGTCCCGCCGACGATCGTGCCGTCCTGGTAGGCCAGGCTGACGATGGACTGGTCGGTGACTACCGGCAGGTGGACGGCTGCCGCCAGGGTGGTCTTGTCGACGATGACGAGGGCGCCGTTCAGCGTGGTCCCGTCCGGCATGGTGCCGTAGGCCAGGTCGGTGCCCGCGTCGGTCATCGCGCGGATGCGTACCTGGTGCTGCGCCTTCAGATCGGTGATCTTCACCGGGTTGTCGGCCGTCCCCGGCGGGCCGGGCGCGTACTCGGGGCTCGACCAGGGCAGGGACGGGTCGTAGCGGTACAACCGGGAGTCCGGGTACCCGCCGATCCAGACGGCGCCGCCGATCTCGCGGATGCTCTCGATCTGCCCGAAGCTGTGATAGTCCGCCTGTCCGGTGCCGGGATCGATCTCGGCGAAGCCGCTGAGGAACCCGCCGGCGTACACGGTCCCGCTCTGACCGGCGTGCAGCGTGAGGATGAGGACCGGGTCGCCGGGCACGTCGGTCTGGACGAGCTCGCCGCGGCCGGTGATCGGGTTGTGCCGGAAGAGCGCGCCGCGCCACAGGAGCCCGGTGACCGTCTCGCCGGGCCAGTCGCGCGTGCCGAGGTCGGCCCATCCGATGCCGCGGTTGTTGGCGACCCGGCCCATGATGTCGGGGCCGACCGCGGTGAGTTTCCCGGTACGCGGCTGGTAGCGGGTGAGGCGGTTGTTCCGGGTGAAGTAGACCTCGCCGCGCCGGCCGGGCGAGGAGACGTCGAGGCCGGCGACGCCGTCGATGAGGTCGATCCACTTGCTGGCCGAGAGGTCGTAGACGCCGAGCTTGCCGTTGATCGCGGTGCCGAAGCGGGCGTAGAGCTTTCCGGCGTAGGCGTTGAGGTCGTTGACGAGTTGCCCGGTCCCGTCGCCGAGCCCCTCGGGGAGGGGGAGCTCGCGCTTGGCGCCGGTGTCCTTGTGGATGGCGATGACGTGGGCGTCCGGCAGGGTCCCGGCGTAGATGTAGGACCCCCAGACGGCGATGCTGCGGACGTACTGGAGGCCGGGCAGCAGCTGGCCGTAGTCACGGACCCGGCCGGTGCGGTGGTCGTAGCGGAAGACGCGGCCGCCGGGATAGGTGCCGCCGTAGAGGCGGTCCTCATCGTCGATGGCCAGGCGCCAGATGTAGTGCTCGGAGGGGAGCGGGCGGCCGAGGTTCTCCGGCGTGCTGTCCGGGCCCGGCTTGCGGCGGTAGAGAGAGCCGGTGTCGTAGGTGCCGACGTAGAGGGTGCCGTCGCGGGTGGCGACGACCGCGTACGCGCCCGGCGACCCGGTCAGCGGCTGGGTGAGCACCGTCTTGGCGGTGGCGGGGTCCACGGCGTTGAGCTTGGCCGGTTCGCCGGTGGCGACCGACCACAGGACCTTTTTGCCGTGCGGGCCGGGCGCCATGGCGCCGCCGACCAGCGTGACGTCCTGGAGCGGGGAGCCGAGCGGCGTGACGGACACGGCGCGTGCCGGGGTCGGGATGAGGGCGCCCGGCGCCAGGATCGCGGCGGCTAACAGGCTGCGGCGGGTGAGCATAGCGGGGTCCTCCAGCTTCGGCCGGGACCGAAAGGCCCGTTGGCAGGAGATCTGTGGCACCCATGAGAATATCGGTATGGACCGAAAGTACGTCAATGCCTCTAAGAGGTCCTAACAGAAAGATCAGCGGACGAGGCGTCGCCAGCAGATGATCCCTGCGGCGAGAGTCATGAAGGCTTCGTGGATGTCGTCGCGGATCTCCCAGCGGATGCGCAGGCGGCGGAACCAGTGCAAGGGAGACGGCGAGGGGGATGCCTCCTCCTTCGGTGATGACGTGGTGTTTCGAGCCCGGTTTGGCGCGGTCGACCGGGCTCGGGCCGGTTTTGGGCCGCCCTTGAGCGCCCGAACCTGTGAGCTGTCGATCACCGCCTTGGACCAGTCGAGCTGGCCGGCGGCGTGCAACTCGGCGAGCAGGAGCTGGTGCAGCCGGTCCCAGACGCCAGCGGCGTGCCAGTCGCGCAGCCGCCGCCAGCACGTCATCCCCGAGCCGAAGCCCAGCTCCTGCGGCAGGAACTCCCAGGGGATCGCGGTGTAGAGCACGAACAAGATGCCCTGCAACGCCAGCCGGTCATCCAGCCGCTTACGTCCGGGATGACGTCGGCGCCGCTCCACCTTCGGCAGCAGCGGCTCGATCCGTTCCCACAGACTGTCCGGCACGATCCACGGCAGTTGCTCGCCCTTCTTCACACGAAGATCAACGACCGGCAGCGTCGCGGGACACGGCCTAGATCATTTTGCTAGGACCGGACCGTTGACAATTACGGTCCGGCCCGTTATGCCCTTTGCTATGCGCATCCTCTCCGTCGTGCTGTCCACCTTCTTAGCCGCCTCGCCGGTCCAGGGGACCGTCACCGACTTCGGTGTCCAGTCCGCCGCGCTCACCGTCCACGAGGGCCACTTCGGCACCGGCCAGGACGGCCGGCCCGCGGTCTTCGCCATCCAGATGGGCACCCCCGGCGTTGTGGCCGAGGTGGACCCGGTGACCCGCGAGCTGCGTGACACCGTGCCCCTGCCCGGCTCGTCGGGCGGCTGGGGCATCACCCAGACCGCCGACGGCACCGTCTACGCTGGCACCTATCCCAACGGCCACCTCTACTCCTTCAAGCCCGGCGCCGACGTCGCGACCGACCTCGGCCAGGTGGTGCCCGGCGAGACGTACGCCTACGGCCTGCAGGCCGGGGCGGACGGCACCGTCTACGGCGGCACCTACCCCGGGGCGCACGCCTTCTCCTACTCGCCGTCGGTCGGCTTCCGCGACCTGGGCGCGATGTTCCCCGGCCAGCAGTACACCGTGGACGTCGCCGTCGACACCGACCGGCAGCTGCTGTGGGCGGCCATCGGCTCGGCTGGCCACCTGATCAGGCTGGACCTGGCCACCGGCGAGAAGCGCGACATCTGGCCCGAGGCCCTGCGCGGCGACGCCAGCTACCCCTACGACATCAACCTCGTGGCCGGCAAGCTCTTCGTCAAACGCAGCAAGAACCAGGCGCTCGTGCTCAACCCGGACACCGGGGCCGTGCTGGCCGACGGGTTCACCATGAACTCGCGCGGCACCACCAAGACCGCCGCCGGCGGCTACGTCTACTTCACCTCCAGCGGCGCGCTGTGGCGTTACGAGCTGGCCGCCGACCGGCCCGAGCCGGTGCCCGGCCCGGTGAACGCGGGCGGCCCCGCGGTCGGCTGGGGCTTCGTCGACGGCAAGCTCTACGCCGCGATCGGCAACTATGGCGGCGACGCCTTCTCCTACGACCCGGCCACCGGCGCCGCCGAGCGCTTCAAGCTGCCCTTCCCGCACCAGCCCATCGACATCGCCAACATCACGGCGGGGCCGGACGGCAGGATCTACACCAACCTGTTCATCAACGGCAACCTCGCCGTCCTGGACCCGGCCACCGGCACGGTCACCCAGCTCGGCCGGACCGGGCAGACCGACGGGTGGTTCTGGAAGGACGGCAAGCTCTACCTCGGCGTCTACCCCAACGGCTCGATCATGCACTACGACCCGGCGCAGCCCTTCGTGTCGGGCACGAACCCGCGCGAGCTGTTCCGCCTGATCGGCGACGGCCAGAACCGCCCCGTGGCGTTCGCCTCCTCCGGCAGCAAGGTCTACATCGGCAGCACCCCCGACTACGGCCTGTGGGGCGGCGCGCTCACCGTCTACGACGAGACCACCCGCACCCACACCGTCCTGCGCGCGCCCGTCACCGACCAGGGCGTCACGTCCCTGGTCGTCCTGGGCGGCACGCTGTGGGGCGGCACGTCGATCAACGGCGGCGGCGGCACCACACCGAGGGCGACCGAGACTAAGCTGTTCACCTACGACCTGGCCACCGGCGCCAAGCGCGCTGAGTACACCCCCGTCCCGGGCGCGCGGACGATCACCTCGCTGATCGAGGGGCCGGACGGCCTGCTGTGGGGCCTGGCCGACGGCACGCTCTTCCTCGCCGACCCGGCCACCGGTGAGGTGGTACGACGGGTGAAGCTGAGCACCGGCTCGGGCAGCGTGCCCGACGAGCTGCACCTCAACGCGGACGAGCACGTCTACGCCGCGCTGGACGGGAAGCTGCTGCGGATCGACCCGCTGTCGAAGGAGGTCACGGTGGCGGTGGAGTCGGGCGTTCACCGGAGTGCGCAGGACGGGGCCGGTAACGTCTGGTTCCGCAGTGGCACGAAGGACGCCGACGGTGCCATCCAGGGTGGTGCTCGGCTGCTGCGTTACACGCCGCCTGTCGATGCCTGTCCGCGTTCGGACTTGTCGCCGACGGTCACGATCAAGGATCGGGACAGCGGGGTCGCCAACCGGTACCGGGCCGATGGCTGCACGGTCGAGGATCTCATCGAGGACGAGAAGTATTCCGGTGGGCAGCTGGTTACCCATGTGGCCAGGAAGAGTGCGGAGCTGGCGGCTTCTGGGCTGATCACGGCTCGGGAGGCGGGGCGGATCATCGCAGCAGTCCGCTAGCCGCCACCTCGAGACACCAGCTACCTCGACACCAGCCACCCGCTGACCGTCACCCGCTGGCCGCCGCCCCGCTGGCCGTCATCGGGTGGCGGTCACCGGCGGTTGGTCGTCATCGGGTGGCGGTCACCCGACAGCTGGCCACCCCGGAACCCCACCCGGAAACCCCCGACCCCGCCCGGCCCCAGACCCCGCCGCCCGACCCCACGCCGCCCCGCCCTCACGCCGCCCCCGGGCCGCCCGACCCGGCCTCCGGCCCGGGCCTGAGAGGGCGTCTGAAGTGCGAAGTTTGTGATTGATTGCCGGTTACGTGTATCGCCAGGTTGGGGTGGATTCGCCCGTTATGCGTCGGGCGAGGTTGTCGATGGAGGCCAGGCGGATCATGGCTGCGGCGTGGTCTGGCCGCGTCTCGTAGTCGCGGGCTAGCCGGCGGTGGAGCATGAGCCGGCCCAGGGTGCGTTCAACGACCCAGCGGCGCTTGACCACGTGAAGTCCGGGCTGGTTTGAGCGCCGTGGAACGACCTCGACGTCGATGCCCAAGCGGGCGCGATGTTCGACGGCGGCGTTCTTGAAGCCGGTGTCCACCCAGGCCTTGGTGATCGTGGGATAGGTCCGGCTGGCTTGGGTGAGCAGGGTCTTGCCGATGGCGTTGTCGGACAGATCGGCGGCGACGACGGTGATGGCCAGGAGCAGACCGAGGGTGTCGGTCAGGATTCCCCGTTTGCGGCCGACGATCTTCTTGCCGGCGTCGATGCCTTGGGTGTCGAGTGGGACGTTGGTTGAGGTCTTGGCGCTCTGGCTGTCGATGACGCAGGCGCTGGGTTCGGGCTTACGTCCTTCCTTGGTGCGGGCCAGGCCGGTCAGGTCGGTGCCTAACCGGTCGAAGATGCCTTCCTTGGCCCAGGCGGAGAAGTAGTAGTACACGGTCGTGCGGGGCGGGAAGTCGTGGGGCAGGTGCTTCCAGGCGATGCCGGTGCGGTTGACGTAGAGGATGGCGTCGAAGATGTCGCGCAGGCTGGTCGACGGGTCTGCAACGGTGATCCCGGCCCGCGCACGGGCCTGCATGCGTGCGGTTCGCCAGGCGCTCAGGGTCGGCTCGATTAACGCCCAGCGGGCATCGGATAGATCCGAGGGGTATGGACGGCGTGAGGTCGTAGTCCTCGTGCTAGCAACTGTCGCATCAGAAGGCCCGCATCTGTCGAGTTGGGCGATTCGAGGGCATCCCGAGATCGGACGGGCAGGAGGTGTCTCATCAGACAAAATGCCAGCTCGATGGCCCCTCTTCGGGGAGGCTGAATGCGGTGAATGCCCTCAATCCCTATATCTCGGGCCAGGACAAAATCGGGACGAACTATGACAGGTCATCATCAGATACCCACTCAGAGGGCATCTGATCTTGTTTCGTAACGATCTGTCCGTGTCGGAGGGATGGCTGCGTCGTTGATCATCACATGGTGTCTCGGCGTCCCTATCGCAGCGACCTGTCCGATGCCCGCTGGGCGTTGATCGAACCGACGTTGATGGCATGGCGGGCTGCTCGTCGGGGCCCCGGTGTCGCAACAAGGGTCCACGACCTGCGGGAAATCGTGAATGCAATCTTGTATGTGCCGGACCGGGATCCCATGGGAGTGCCTCCCGCATGACTTCCCGCCGTACAAGACGGTCTATGACTACTACGCCAAGTGGCAGGCCGACGGCACCACCCAAGCGGTCCATGACCTGCTCCGCGAGCAGGTCCGCGTCGCCAAGGGGCGCAAGCCCGCGCCCACCGCGGCGATCATCGATGCGCAGAGCGTGAAGACCTCCGGCAATGTCGGTGAGGCCAGCTCGGCACACTGGAAGAGGTGGTGGTTTGTCGGCGTGTGCGGGTGCGCTTACAGCGCTCGTGCTCAGCAGTACGGTCGCCATGATTGCGGTCCAGGCGGTTGGCCGCCGACCGTGTCGATGCCGGCGACCTTGGTGATGCACTCGTCGGCGGCTTGGGCCATGGTGGCGAACTCCTGGCGGGCGATGGAGTGGGGGTTGGCGGCCTCGAAGGTGGTGGCGCGGTGCATGTCCTTCGTCGCGGTCATCGCGGCTCGTGCGGCGAACATGGCGTCGCGGGCGCCTGAGACCGAGGCTCCGCCCGTGGGATCAGCCGGAGCTTGAGCGCCGCTTTCTGTAGGCGCGTTGCTGGCAGGCGCGTGAGCAGTAGGCCCGTGGGCGTCCGGAGGCGGGCTGCTCCACGGGTTTGCCGCAGATGGGACAGGCCACCGTTTCGTCACGACTTTCATCACGCCGCTGAATGAGCAGTTCCACGCCGTCGAGCAGGCGGGCGAGGCCGAACTCGAAAGAGTCCTCGGGACGGTCCCAGCCGCCCTCCTGCCACAGCCGCGTCACGGTCGGGTAGGCGTAGAGCCGGTCATAGAGCGTGTCGCGGGCGCCCCACCACTCGCCCTCGCTCACCCCGCTGCGGCGCTCGGCCTCCGCGATCTCCACCAGGCGCACCGACTCCGCCTCCACGAAGCGGCCGATCAGGTCCACCACGGCGATGACCTCGGCGGGCGGGAGTCCCGTTTCGGCGACGATACTCAGCAGGTGCTCGTAGACGGCCAGGGCGTTGGGGCCGGGGACGTGCCTGCTGCCGCGCACCTCGGCCAGCCAGGGGTGGTGGGTGCGCAGCTCCCAGCCCGCGCGCACGCTCGCCTCCAGCCGCACCCGCCACCCGCCACCCGGCTCGTGCGCGGGCGCGGGCGGGCGGTGCTCGCCCAGGGCCGCGTCGACCATGAGGTCCACGAGCTCGTCGCGGCCGGGCACGTGCCGGTAGAGCGACATCGTGGTGAACCCCAGCCGCTCGGCGACCTTGCGCATCGACAGCCCCGCCAGCCCTTCGGCGTCGGCCAGCTCGATCGCCGCCGCCACGATCCGCCCCACGCTCAGCCCCGGCCGCGGCTCCCGCTCGACATCCCGCCACAGCAGCTCGACCTTGCGGTCCGGATCTTCCCCCGTTTGCATGCCGCTAGTTTACGGTGTTATACCTCATGTACACCATAAACATCGAGGCGGTTCTCATGAACGACTTCTACGTCGCTGTAGACGGCGACGACTCGGCCCCCGGTACGGCGGAGCACCCCTTCGCCACCGTCGAACGCGCCGCCCAGGCAGCCAGGGCAGCCGGCGGGGGCACCGTTCACCTGCGGGCGGGCACGCACGTCCTGACCCGGCCCCTGGAGCTGACCGAGGCCGACTCGGGCACCACCTACCAGGCCCACGGGTACGGCACGGCCCACCAGGAAGAGGTGACCCTGAGCGGCGGCCGCGAGATCACCGGCTGGCGCGAGGAGGGCGGCCGGTGGCTGGCCGACGTCGGCGACCTCGACACCCGCCAGCTCTACGTGGACGGGCGCAGGGCCGAACGGGCCGCCCTCGACGCCCTGCCCGGCGAGGTGAGCGTTTCCGAGACGGGTTACGTCACGGACAGCACGGAGCCGCTGGGCTGGCACAGCCCGGCCGACGTCGAGTTCGTCTACCGTGGCCTCTATCCCTGGACCGAGGCCCGCATCGGAGTCACCGCCGTCGCCGGCAGCCCCGGCGTCGGGGCCGGGGTGAGGATCAGCATGGCGGAGCCCGCCTTCGAGCGCGCCTACGCCCTCTACAACTCCACCTGGGAGGGCCAGACCTCCTCAGGCCCAGGTCTGCCGACCCGCGTGGAGAACGACGCGAGCTTCCTCACCGAGCCGGGCACGTTCGCGCTCGACCGCTCCCGCCGTACCCTGCACTACCTGCCGCGCGCGGGTGAGCAGCCCGGCCGCACCCGGGTCGTCGCTCCTGTCCTGGAGACCCTGGTGCACCTGCGAGACGCCAGGGACGTCGCCTTCCTGGGGCTCGGCTTCGCCGACGCGACCTGGTTGCGGCCCAGCCGTACCGGAGGGTTCCTGCACTATCACGGCAGCGGCTACTACGAGGGCGGGCCGATCGAGCGGGTGACGGTGGTCGAAGGGCAGGCCTGGGTCACGGTGCCGGGACGATCCGAGACCGTGCCCGCGTGCGTGGTGCTCGACGGGGCCGCGGAGGTCCGCGTCGAGGGCTGCCGGTTCACCAGGCTAGGGGCGACGGGGCTGGGGCTGTCGGGCGGGTCGGGTCTGAGCGTGCGGGGGTGCGACTTCGACACGCTCTCGGCCTCGGCCATCTCCGTCAGCGACGGGCAGGACGTCCTCGTCGAGGACAACTGGATCCACCACGTCGGGCTCGACCACTCCGGCTCCCCGGGCATCGCGCTGACCGGTACGCGCAGGTGCACGGTCGTCGGCAACCACGTGGCGGACGTGCCCCACTGCGGCATCGTGGCAGGACCGGGCGAGGGCACGCGCATTCTGCGGAACCTGACCACCGGCACCATGCAGGTGCTGGCCGACGGCGGCGGCATCTACCTGTCCCACCCGCAGGGGTCGTCGGCCGAGACCGGGGCCGTCATCGCGGGCAACGTCATCGAGGACACGCGGACGCCGTACAACTTCGGGCTTTACACCGACTACGGCGCCGCGTGGGTGACCGTCGAGGAGAACGTCGTGACGCGCGCGGACAGCACCGCCGTCCTGACCGTCCATCCGCCACTGGAGAACGTTGTCTACCGGGGCAACTTCTGGGACGCTGACCCGCTGGGCAGCGACGATCCGCCCGCGGGCGTCACCTACGAGGGCAACCGCACGATCGCCGACGAGCAGGAACTGCGGGCGGCCACCGCCGGCATCCGCGCACGGGCGGGGCTGCGCCGTGCGGTGCAGGCGTAGTCGGCTGAGTCAAGATCGTCCGTGAGCCCGAGCCCGAATGGGTGCGCCTCTCGTGTGGACGATCTCACGCAGGTGGGGGCGACGTGGCTGTGAGAGCTCCACACGTTGACCGGAGGATGCTCTCCGCGCACGCGGGACTTTGCTACCCGTCTTGGGCGCAGGCTTGCACGGCGCCGTGCAGGTCCGGATGGATGAACTCGTATCCGGCCTGGGTCAGCCGTGCGGGTACGACCCGTCGGCCGCCCAGGATGATGTCGGCGCCGGCTCCGACGAACAGGCGCGCCAGCACGGCCGGCGTCGGCCTCGGCGGATCCGCATGGACCACCTGGGCCAGTGTCTCGGCGAACTGCCGGCTCCGTACCTCCTGGGGCGCGACCAGGTTGTAGGCGCCGCGCCGCCCAACATGCCTGCCACAGCCAGTCGTTTCTGTGTCTCAAGCGCGACGGGTGCCCTTCGTGATCTGCTGAAGTATGGATGTGTAGTTCTGGAAGGCGTCGCGCCCTTCGTCGGTCAATGCCAGCCAGGTTCGGGGGCGTTTGCCGACGAAGCCTCTCGTCGCCTGCACGTAGCCTGCCTTCTCCAGCGTGTTGATGTGCTTGGACAGGAGCGAGTCGCTGACCTCGATCGTGTCCCTCAGAAGGCCGAACTCAACCGTTTCCGCCGCCGCGAGCATGGCCATGATGGACAGGCGCACCGGGGCGTGGATGATCTCGTCGAGCGCGTGCCGTGGATGGCTCACCGGTCCTCCGCGGAGCGGAATATGCGCACCGCGCCATACAGCAGGCATAGGTGACGGAGCGCGAGAGCCGGAACTGCAACCGACCGTAGGCCCGCTGGCGGGCCATATAGAGGGCACCGGCCACGACGAGGGCAGCAGGTATCCAGATGGCGTAGTCCTTGATCGCTTCGGGGCCGAGCAGCGTGGTCAGCCAGTAGGCGGTGTTCCCGAGCCACATCCCCAGGAAGAACCGTGCGCCCCGGAGACTGGACTTCCGTACCGCACCCTGCGCGCGGTCCACCTCACGAAGGGCGGCCTCCGCTGACAAGTCGTCATGCCTCGGTCATGTTTCCTCCCGCTCATCTACTTGACTAACTGTAGAGTGCTCAACTGTCGTTCAAGTGTCGAGGGATGAATGAGTAACCCTGGTGAGACCGCGCTATCAGCTGGACCGGCCGCAGTTCCTCCCGCACCGGATCACCACCATCGACACGATGGCTTCGACAGCGTGGTGTTTTGCCCCCACCCTCGCGTCGCGGTGTGTGATTTAGGGGACGGTTGTGCCCAGTGGGGGTATCCATCGACTCGCGGCAGATCGTGCACGACCGATGAGATCGGCGCCCCGGGCCGGTCGTACCCAACGACGACCCAGCGCGAAGGGAACTGCGACCATGAAACTGACGACCGTCACGAACGTCTCCGTCGACGGAGTGACGCAGGGACATCGACGGATTGATGCAGGGACCCGGCGCGAAGCCGGCGCGCCGGACGAGGATGGCAGCGGCGGATTCGGGCGCTTCGGATGGGCCCCGCCACTGCTCGACGATGAGGCCTCGACGTTCATCAGCCAGGCCTTCCAGCGAGCCGACGCGTTCCTGTTCGGGCGGCGGACCTACGAGATCTTCGCCGGCTCTTGGGGAGCAGGCATGGATCCGGGAAACCCCGTCGGAGAGGCGTTGAACACGCGGCCCAAGTACGTCGCCTCGACCACGCTCACCGACCCGCAATGGCCGGACACGACCGTCCTGTCCGGTGACATCGCGGGCGCCATCGACGAGCTGAGAGCCATCAAGCCGGGCGGTGAGCTGCAAGTGTGGGGCAGCGGCACCCTGATCCGCTGGCTGCTCAACCACCGGCTGGTCGACCAGGTCGTACTGCTCACCTATCCCGTGGTCGTCGGCCAGGGCACGCGGCTCTTCCCCGCCACCGGCCCGGACATAGGACTCGAGCTGATCGACTTGCAGTCCACCCCGAAGGGGCTGACGATCCAGACCTACCGCACCACCGGTCGCCCGCAGTACGAGACCGCCACGACCTGAATGAGGGGAGAACCCGGGCGTCCGGACTATCCCCGCACTAGCAGACAGGCCCAGGTCCTGGCGTTAGAGAGACCAAGGGACGGAAACCGACAACCTGTTCATGACGGCCGGTCACTGCGTGGAGCCGAACGGCCTGTCCTTCGGGGACGTCGTCTGGACGAACTGGAGAGCGGGGGTGGGCACGATCGGCCTGCCGGGTCACACGACCACGTACGGCGACCTCGCCCTGATGAAAGTGGGGCACCCGCCCGCGACCATCGGGCGAATCCGGCCAGGACATGCGTTCTACTCCGTCCTGCCCGGCGGCGGTGTCGAAGACAGCGACCGCAGCCTCGAGGCGGCGCTGCTACGCGAGATCGAGGAAGAACTCGGCGGTCAGGCCGTCATTCACTCCCTCATCCACATCGACGGCAGTGTGCCTGGGCAGCGGCAATATATTTTCCTGGCGCGCATTGACGCCTGGGATATCGGGGCGCGGTCCGGCCCGGAGTTCAACGATCCCGCCCGGGGCCAATACCTCCTGCAGACCACACCGCTGACGCGTGACGCCGTTGCCGGCTTGAACCTGCTACCTGATGCGGTGGCTGTCCTTCTTGCCGGTCATGTCCGCGTGCTGTTTGCCATGGCCGATCTTCGCGGATGAGGTAGACGAGTGTGTACTTCCCCGGAGCGATGGCGGTCGGCGTGTCGCCGTCGATGGCCGATGATCATTCTCCCGGCAGGGCGCGCACAGCGGGTTGATGGTCCATCATGGAGGGTCATCGGCCCGCGCGGCTTCAAGCCCCGGGACAGCCGGAACCACTGTGGGGAATCATGCGGACCTTTTTCGAGCCGGACCAGGAGGAGGAGTTCGAGGCGGCCAAGGATCTGCTGATCCGCCGCTGCCGGGACTGGGCCGGGGACCGCGGACTGGCCGCCGCCGGCTTGGTGCTGACGGCGGCCTTGGATTCCCGCCATCGCAGCAGAGACGGACGGCTGGCCTTCTGGGATGCCGCGCAGGTGCGGCGGTTCCTGCTGGAGTGGATCCCCCGGTACGTAGCCGCACCCCGGGAGGACCTCGACGCCGCCCCGGAAAGCCTGATCACGCTGCTGCGTTACCTCGACGCGACCGGCATTCGCGACCCGCGCGGCGCCACGACGGACGCGTTGGAGAAGGCCGTGGCCGAGGCTGTTAAGGAATATCCGGCGGCATTGGAGGACCCGCACCGCCAAGGGCTGGCGAGGTTCTGGGCGCAGGTGGCCATCGACAACGGTGTCGACCCGAGCGATCACAAAGCCCTGACGAAGTTCCAGCGTGACGTCGACGCGGGGCGGGTGGCGTACGACGCCGACGTGCTCGACAAGGTGGTGGAGGCACGTTTCTTCGGAATCGGGCCCGACGAAGAGCGGGCGTTCCCCCAGCCGCCCATCGTCCTGCCGCCCGCACTGGAGATCGCCGCGGCCGCGGCGCGAAGTGAGACCGTACGGAGGTTGGCGGTGCTGGCCGACTGGGCCGGAGCGGAGGGCCGGCCAATGACCACCGCCGGAAACCTCCGCGTGGCCGACGCCCGCGAGCTGGCCGAGCTCCTCGGCACCGGCGAACAGGACCTCAAGGTCCGCAGCGCCACGCACATGCCCAAAGTGCACCTCTTCGTCGAATGGGCGAAGGGCGCCCGCCTGGTCCGCGTGAGCAAAGGTCGCCTCCTGCGGGTAGCCAAGGCCGCACCCTTGCTGCGTGACCCGGAACGGCTGTGGTCGCGGGCCTTCGAGGTCTTCTTCGACCTCGGCCCGCTGATCGGCGCCTCCGCCTCGGGGTGGGACGTCCAGTCGCTGCTGGCGGAGGTCTTCGACGAGGTGATGGCGGACGTACTGAACAGCGTGTACGGCCTCTTTGGCCGGGTCCCCGTGGTCCGCCTCCAGGAGACGGTCTGGCTGGCCTGCCACGAATACCTGCAACTGGACGATCGGCCGCACGACCTGTGGCGGCGGAAGGTCGACCAGGACCTGGTCGCGGCGCTGGAGGCACTGGCCGACCTCGGCGCCGTCGAACTGAGCCACGGCGTCGCCGACGCCCTCTACCTCAGCGACCTGGGCGATGACGACGAAGAACAGCCCTTGCCACCCGAAGCGCGGACCCGGCTGCGTGCCATCCTCACCGAGCCGGGCCTGCTCGTGAGCCTGACGCCGCTCGGCATGCGGGGCGTGCGCGAGCGGATGCTCGCCGAGGGCCGGGACGCACCGCTGGTGGGAGAGCTGGCGGAGGCGGCGCCGGGCGAGCTGCTCGGCGTGCTCGCGGAGCACTACCCGCAGGAGGAGGCGAGGACGGAGCTGGAGGGCTGGCTCGCGGCACACGGCGGGGACGTCGAGCCGTTGCTGGACGCCATACGGGCCTGCCCGTTCCGCACCCGCGCGTCCGCCATGCTCACCACTCTTGTGGGGGCCTATCCCGACGGCCGGTCGCTCCTCGCCGGCATGCGCGGGGACCGCGTGCTCGGCCCCATCGCCATCACCCTGCTGCACGACGCCGGAGCCGTGGGACCCGACGATCTGTCCTCGTCAGAACAACTCCTGCTCATGACCGAAGGCCTGCTCAACTTGCTGGAGCTGGCTGGTCCAGAGGAGGTCGTGACGCAGCTCAGCCAGATGGCGGGCAGAGAGGCGCCACAGATCATCGAGGTGGTGACGCAATCCGGTCATCCCGCCACGGTCGGCATGGAGGAGCTACGCAAGCTGGTGGCCGAGCCGATGCGTGCTCGTTCCCACAGGCTCCGCTTCATCGAAGGACCTCGGCCGGGGGCGCGCGGCCGCCGTTCCGGTCATGGCAAGAAACGCAGGCGCTGATCTCAGGATCAAGACGCTGCCAGGACCGTTGAGCCCCGGCTTCTCCCTGGCCCGGGCAGCTGAGCGCAGCGACCCTCCAGGACGGGAAGGGGGAGCGCCGGGGTTCTCATCGAGAAGGATCTTCATCAAGCAACTCGGTCGCTCGGTCCCTCGACCACGGGGAAGCCGCTCCGAATCTCCGGATCGACGACCACTCCCGGGACTGGCTGCTGGAAGGGCAGGACATGTCCCACGCGCCCATCGAACTCTCGGAAGACATCCGCCATACCGGCGAGCACGATGTTGCCCGGCTGGCGCAGCAGATCGATGGCCTCTTCACCGTCTACGAGAACGATGGTGCTCCCGCTGCGCACCAGCTTGTACTGCGACTGGTGTTCGACCTTGCCCAGAGTCCGCAGGTTTTTGATCGACTTGCGGATGCTCTGCAGCGACGTCACGTCGTTCTCTCGCAGGTAGACGATGGATCGGAGTGCGACCACGTCCCTGTAGGAGTAGAGAACCTTGTGTGGCGCTCCAGTGCCTCAACTGGCCGACCGAGGCGCCAGAGAGCGCTGCAGAGAGGACGGTTGTGTACACGTCGCGCTCCCTTTCTCCCGAGTGGTCCTGGCTGGACATTAACGTCTTTGACTGGGTTTACATACGGTAATTTGCTCGCAATTGGCCCCTGCCGACAGAGTGTTCCGAGCAGAAACGTCGATTGCCGCTCAAGCACACCGTGCCCAAGACATCACACTTCGCATGCAAAATCGCAGAAAGCGTCACGCATCAGGAGTGTGGCTGTTGGTGCTGGCCCAGGCTCATCCCGGTAACCGCGGTGATGTCGGGGGACCAGGAGATCTCGTCGAGCCGGTCGATTGCGTCTGGCGGAAGGTCGAGGGTGAAGCCCGCCAGGTTGCCGTGGAGTTGGTCCAGATTGCGTGGGCCGATGATGACAGAGGTCACCCCCGGGCGCTGCCGTACCCAGGCGAGGGCGACGGCGGTGGAGGTGGTGCCCAACTCGGCCGCCACCTTGCCGACCTCATCAGCGATGTGCAGCGTGCGGTCGTTGAGCAGCCCCTCGGCCCAGGTCCGGGCCATCGGCACGGGTGAAGCCAGTAGCCGACCCATCCTGCTGTCGGCAGCGGGGACGGCGTGGCGGGCGTACCGTCCGGCCAGCACCCCGCCGGCCAGTGGCGACCAGATCATGGTGCCCAAGCCGTGGCGCTCGCATGCGGGCAGAATCTCCGCCTCGATTGCCCGGGCCGCCATCGAGTACTGCGGCTGGAGAACGATGAAGGGGGTGAGGCCCAGACGTTCGGCGGCCCAGCGGGATTCCACGATCTGGCTGGCGGTGAAGTTGGAGCAGCCGAGGTAGCGCACCTTGCCCGCGCGCACGAAGCCGTCCAGGGTGGCGAGGGTCTCCTCAATGGGGGTGTGTGGATCCCACTGATGGCACAGGTAGAGATCAATGTAGTCGGTGCCGAGCCGGCGCAGGCTCGCCTCCAACGCTCGGGTCAGGTGGACCCGGGACAGTCCTCGATCGTTGGGCCCTGGGCCGGTGGGCAGGTAGGCCTTGGTAGCCAGCACGACCAAGGGTCGCTTGCCGCTGATGGCCCGGCCCAGGATCTCTTCGGACTGGCCGCCGGTGTATGCGTCGGCGGTGTCTACGAAGTTGTGCCCGAGTTCGAGGAAGGTGTCGACGATGCGTCGGGCCTCCGGCTCGTCGCAGCTTCCCACACCGCCGGTGGTGCCGAAGTTCATCGTCCCCAGGCAGGCCGGGGAGACCTTCAGGCCGGAGTGGCCGAGTGTCTGGTACTCCATCGGGGATACCCTTTCGCAGCGTTATGATCGGAACGCTTGTTCCGGTTAACATACGGAACAAGCGTTCCGCATGTCAATGCCCGCGGAAAGGACGACGATGAGCGACCAGGCCAAACCCTTGCGCGCCGACGCCAGGCGCAATCAGGCCCGCGTACTGGAGGCAGCCGACGAGATCCTGGCTCGCGAGGGCCTGTCGGCCTCGATGCGCACCATCGCCAAGCACGCCGGAGTGGGCCTGGGCACGATCTACAGGCATTTCCCCACCCAAGAAGCGCTCTACCAGGCCATCATCATCGAGCGCATGCGCCGTCTCATCGCCGAAGCCGACACTCTGCGCACCACCGACGATCCGGGGGCGGCCTTCTTCGGCTTCTTCACCCGCATCGTGGACAACGCCAAGCAGAAGAAGACCCTGGCCGACGGGTTGGCCGACGCCGGCATCGACCACAAGGCCGGCCTGTCCGACATCCGCCGCCAGATGCGTGAAGCCATCGAGGCCCTGCTCACCCACGCCCAGCAGGCCGGAGCCGTACGCCAGGACCTTCACATGCCCGAAGTCCTAGCGCTGCTCAGCGCCATCTGCATGGCCGCTGAACGCAATCAGTGGCCCGCCGACCTGCAATCCACCGCCCTTGCCCTTCTCTTTGACGGCTTCCGCCCCCGCTAGCTCCTGGCCGACGGACCAGAACGCGACTCGCTCCTTCGCCGCGACCACGATTCATGGCTCCTGTCCAGGGACCGGCGATTCCAGATGAAACTCCCCGCGCAGATGAGGCCGATCAGGAACGGATGGACGGCGCCGCGTTCGACGAGGACGTCGCCCCCGGAAATGAGGTCGGCGAAGTAGGCCACCATCGAAACCAGACCGATCACCCCAACCGTGACCAGCGCTCGCCCGAGTTTCGGAGAAAGTCCGACGCGCCGGTGCATGCTCCGGAGCACGATGGCCAGGACGTTACCGCCGATGAAGCCTGACGGCTGGCCGATCTGGGTGTCGGCAGTCCGGGCCGGGCCGAGAACACGACATGACCTGCGCCCGCACCCACGGCATGCTGGAGGCCCTGTCGCTCACCGCGACCGAGACCGGCCTGATCACGCTCACCCACCTGGGCTACGAGGGGGCCAGGGAGGTGTTCAGGAGCCGTTCAAGAAGCCCAAGGACGGCGAACTCACCGAGCCGCAGCGCGCTTTCAACCAGCTCATACGAGGCATACATGGGATCGGCGAACGGGCAAACACCCTGCTCAAGACCACGTTCAAAGCCTTACGACGAGTCAGCCTCGACCCGCGCCGGATCACCCAAATCGCCGCCGCAGCCCTCGTCCTGCTTCAACTGAAGCACGGACGAACCGTGTAAGGCGATCACGAACCGCAACCAGCGGTTACAGGGAAAGGTTCATTGAGATGATCTCGTGCGCACAGCAGAGCAAGAGGTAAAGCCGTGATCTAGCGGGGGGCGCCACCCAGTTGGAATTGCAGTCCGTCATCGGCACGCAGGACATGCCCAGCATGGACGGACTCGGACGGCTACAGGCCTGAGCTCCGAGCGGCGCGTCCTGACCCGGTTCCGCACCGAGCAGCCTCCGTACTCCATCCTCAACGGCGGCATCGAGCGGAAGGTATTTTCCGTGATCCAGGAGGACCGCATGGGCACTCGTCACACTCGACCAGGCCGTCGCAAGAAGGGCCCCTGGTCAGGTGGGGCGTTCGAGACCGGCCGCTGGATCGTCCGAGCGGACGGCGGGACCGAGCGCGGGTACCTCTGTCTCTTGCGCTAGGCAGAGCCGTACCTGGTGATCGCGCGACCGTCGACGCCTTCGAGACCGCTGCGGAAGAGGTGCGCAAGGTGTGCCGAACGGCATGGCCGCCGCGCTAGCGGGGCGCTAGTGGGGCGCTAAGGCGTCGCTAGTCGGCGGCTAGATTTTCGTCGAACCGACGGCTGGCGATCAACGCCAGGTGCGGGTCGGCGGAGCATGCAGAGCCGGCCCTTGAATCCTCTTCGATGGGGGTGCAGGGCGAGACGGCCTGCTCTGTCACGCTTAGAGGAGCCGCGATATCTCGGTCGCGGCGCTGAGCACCAGTGGGACGATCGTGCTCTCATCGCGCACACCGATGGTGACCACGCCCACGCTGGCGTCAGCCGGTCGCCCGGGCGTGGTGATCGGGACGGCGACACCCCACGCCCCGGGTTGTAGCTCACCCGCGGTGACCGAGTAGCCGGTGACGCGGGCCTCGGCTATCGCCGGGCGCTCGCCAGGGCAGGGCGGGCGGCCGGCCAGGATGGCGATCCCCGAGGCGCCGCGGTTCGCGGGATGCCGGGTGCCGGCGCGATAGCTGACGTGGATCTGTGAGGCGCGCGGCTCGGCCACTGCGAGCACGACCGCCTGGCTCTCGTCGATGTCGAGCACCGTGATGAAAGCGGTGGCGTTGCAGGTGTCGGCCAGCACCTGGAGCGCGGAGGCGGCCGCGCTGCGGAGCCTGTGCTGCACGGCGGCGTTGAGCTCGACGATGCCCAGGCCGAGGGTGTAGCGGGTGCCGATCCGTGCGACCAGCCGGTGGTTGCCGAGGGCGGCCAGATGGCGGGAGACGGCGTTGCGATGGATCCCGGCCAGCTGCGCGAGTTCGGTGATCGTCAAACCGTCCGGATGGTCCCTGAGGATCTCCAGGAGTCGCAGTCCGGTGTCGATCGTCTTCGAGCCCGCCATGGAGGCGGCCGTGCTGTGTTGCTCCGCGGTCATTGGACGCCTTGGCGAGGTACGGGGGTGTAGCGCACGGGCAGGTGCTTGATGCCGCCGATGAAGTTCGACACCAGCCGGACCGGTGGTCCGGCGAGTTCGACGTCCGGCAGCCGCCAGAGCAGTTCCCGGTAGAACACGCGGAGTTGCAGCCGGGCGAAACGGGAGCCGAGGCACACGTGCGGGCCGTCCCCGAACGAGATGTGGTCATTGGGTCGGCGTGCGATGTCGAAACGCATCGGGTCAGGGAACTGCCGCTCGTCGAAGTTGGCGGCACCGTGAAAGACGACGACCTTGTCGCCCGCGGCGATGCGCCGCCCGGCCAGGACGGTGTCGCGTACAGCGGTACGCCGGAAGCTGAGGACGGGGGGATGCCAGCGCAGCATCTCCTCGATGGCCGAGTCGAGGAGCTCAGGCTGATCGAGCAGCCGACGATGCTGGTCGGGATGGTCGAGCAAGGCGAGCATCCCGCCGGGCAGGGCCGAACGCACAGTGTCGTTGCCCGCGATGACCAGGACAAAGAAGAACATCGACAGTTCGGGATCGGTGAGACGCTGCCCGTCCACCTCCGCTGTGGCGAGCGCGGTCATGACGTCGCTTGCCGGATTCCGGCGCTTGTAGGCGGCGAGGGAGTGAGCGTACTCGAACATGTCGGTGAGCATGGCCGGGGATCGCGGGTTGGCCGGCTTGCCGTCCGGGCCGTGAACGACTGTCGCGTGCTCAGGATCCTGGTAGCCGATCACGCGGTTGGTCCACTCCAGGATCTGGCCGCGGTCGGCGGAGGGGATGCCGAGGAGATCCGCGAGGTTGTGGATCGGGTAGTCGTCGGTCACGTCCACCGGCAGGTCGCACTCGCCTCGCTCAGCGATCTCGTCGACGAGCAGACGCGCCCGTGCCGCGATGCCGGTCGTGAAGCGCTCGATGCGCCCGGCGGTGAACACGCCGGAGACGATCCGCCGGAGCCGGCCGTGGTCCGGCGGATCGAGGTTGAGCATCGTGCGCCGGATGAACGACAGGTCGGCGGGGTCCGGGTCACGGATCTGGGTGGCGCCGAGCCAGGAGCTGTACTCGATCGGCGTGCGTAGCACGCGTACGACGTCCGCATGGCGGGCCACCGCCCAGAACCCGGGCCCTGCCGGCCAGTCACCGACTTCGTGCTCCTCCTGCCAGTGCACGGGGTCGTGGTCGCGCAGCCAGCGGTACGTCTCATGCGGGATGCCTTGTGTGTAGATGCGCGGGTCGAACACGTTGACCGTCGTGTTTGTGTCGGTCATGGACATCCCATCTGGAGATCGTCAGGCGGACAGGAAACGTTCGATGGCGGACACCAGGGCCAACGGTGTCTCATCCATCGCGTAGTGGCCGGCGTCTGCGAATGTCAGCAGCTCGGCGTTCGGGTACCACTGCAGCCACGTACCCCGCATGACGTCGGCGGAAAGTGCGGGGTCGCGCTCACCGGCGATGACGAGCACAGGCGTGGCGGCGCCGGCCACCTCGGTGTGGAAGTCGGTGCGCGCCCAGGCGTCCAGGTAGGCCCGGTAGGCGGTCACCGTGGAGTTTCGCTGCGAGTTGTCCACCATCTCATCGAGCCATGTGCCCGGAAGCCGGTTGCCGGTGGTGAGATCGATGATCGCACGACGGTTGGCGGGCTCCTCGGCGGAGCCGGAGAACAGCGCCCACCCGTCGTCGTCGAACGGCACGCCGGAGGCCGGCACCGGAGAGATGCCGACGAGCTTGCGGACCCGGCCGGGCGCGTCCAGCATCACCCGCTGCATCGCCGTGCCGCCCATGGAGTGACCGACCAGGGAGAAGGTCTCCCAGCCCAGCTTGTCGGCGAGTGCTGTCACGTCGGCGGCGATCTCGGCGAGGGTGTACTCGCCGGTGAGGTCGCGGGCCTCGCCGTACCCCCGGTAGTCGGGGAAGGCGTAGGTGAAGGCGTCGCTGTCCAGGTAGGGCTGGATCTTCCTGAAGGAGCCGCGGTCTCCGAACCAGCCGTGCAACGCGATTACGCGGTGTGGCCCGGAGCCGTGGACGTCGTGGGGAAGAACGACGGGGGACATGAGGGATTCTCCTTCGTGTTCGTGGCGCCGGATGGGGAACGCTCAGCGAATGTCCTGCCAGGCGGCACCTCGCCCGCCCGTCGGGCGTCGCCGAGGCACTCCAGGCTGAACCAGACGTACTTGCCGGCTTCGTGCCGGACGGCGCCCCACTGGTCGGCCTGCGCCTCCACCAGGAACAGTCCACGCCCGCTTTCGGCGAGGAAGTCAGGGGCTCGCTGCGTGGGGAGGGTCGGATCGGTGTCGCAGACCGCCAGCCAGACCGTGGTGTTCCCCGCCCGCACGTTGATCCTTATGTCGGAGGATCCCCGAGCGGGAGGGGTCGCGTGCTGGACCGCGTTGGTGACCAACTCACTGGTCAGCTCCATGATCGTCGCCTCAACGGCGGCGCAGAGAGGCAGATCCCAGGAGGCGAGCATCGCCGACACCCAGCGGCGAGCGATTGATGACGCGATCGGGGAGCAGGGCAGATCGCACCAGCCGGAAAGCCGCCTGCTCGTGAGGTCGGTGACGACGGTCATCGCGTGTTCGCTCCGATTGGCGGTGAAGGGCAGGGTGGCGTGCCGTTACGGCACCGCGCGACGCCTTTCTCCTTGGTGGCTCCCGGGCCCGCGCCACTCTCCATGAGGCGCCTTGATAAGGCGGCGGCAGGTCCGACCTCGGGTTTCAGGCAATGCATCGCGAACACGGCGTGAACTTCTCCCCGGGATGCCCAAATATTGGGCATGATGGTCAAAAGATGGGCGCGCAGCGAAGAAAGCATCGATCGGAATAAGGCTGCTGTCAACGCGAATGGCACAAAATGTGGATCATTCGTGTTGAGGCCGGTATGCCGGAGACATTCCTGTGGGGTGGCATGCCGAAGACATCGCTGTCAGCGTTGGTCCGTGAGGTCGGCAGCGAAACGCGAAGCGAGCGTCGCGACCGCGGCACGGAGTTAGGGTGACGGTCGTGTCCAGGTGGCTCGGCTGGCGATGCCCTAGGGCGGCGGCGAATGTGGTCGGGGCCGGGCTGGGTGGCTGCGCACGGCCGCGCGGCCGGGCGGCGGGCCGTCAATGTCGGACGGTGTGCGGGTGCGGGGGCGGCCGCCACGACCGGCGCGCCGCGCCTGGTGCGCTCGTGTGCGCTGGGCTTCCCGCCAGGCCGGCGGCCGCTGGGGGTGCCCGTTGCGGGGCCTTGCCCCGCAGGTAGGACACCAGGAACGCCACGATGCGGGATGAGGACGGCACGCTCACCCCGGCCAGCCAGTCGTTGGTTGTCCGGGCTGGTGGCGATCAGAAATCCATGCCTGCGGCCAGTGGTGTTCCTGAGGGGTTGGGGGTGTCAGTGCAAGGGAACCGCGCCCTTGCCGGCGAGGGCCTCGGCGAGGCGGTGGGAGTCGCCAGTGGGGGACTGTAAAACTAAGTTGACACTCCCCCCGAGCAGGCAAGCGCACATGGAAGCGTCGAGGCCCTCTCCTGGGGCTGGACCGGTGATACGTCAGCGCTGCTTCAGCACGCCGATCAAGCTCGTGAGGCTGTTCTGGCCGTGGCCGGAGGTGATGCCTTGGCGGAAGATCCTCAGGACGGCGGCCGGAATTGAGTCATCAACGCCGGATGCCTGTGTGGTGTGCAGCACATGTTCCATGCTCGCTGCGCCCATGGAGATCCGGTCGACGTCCCCCTCGTGGTTGCCCGCGGTGATGCGTGGCGCGTAGAACTCCAGGAAATAGCGGAGGTCCATGGTCTTCACCGCGTGTGGCAGGAAATCCTCGGCCGAGATGCCATTGGCCTCCGCCACCGCCTGGCCGTGCAGGTAGCCTGCCAGCGCCGTCCAGAACATGTCGATCCCGATCTGGTAGTACAGCGCCGCCAGTCCGGGGTCCTCGCCGAGGTACTCGATCCCGGTCAGCACCTCCAGCGCGGGTCTGCGCCCCTCGATCGCGTCCTTCGGGCCGCTGTAGTAGGTCATGGCATCAGGCGTGCCGATGCCCGGAGGCGGCACCTGCACACCACCGGTGATTTGCACGGCCCCGCGCTCGGCCAGCCACGCGGCCGCCTGACGTGCCCTGTCCGGGGTGTCGGAGGTGAGGTTGACCAGGGTATGTCCGCCCAGGGCGGCCCCCGGGGCCTGCGCCAAGATGGCGTCCATCGCGTCGTAGTCGATCAGGCTCAGCACCACCAGCTCGTTGGCGGTGAGCGCCGCCTCGACGGACTCAGCCCTCCTCGCGCCCCGCGCCACCAGGTCGTACGCCCTGGCAGGCGTTCGGTTCCAGACGGTTACCTCGTAGCCGCTGTCGAGATAGGCACCGGCCATGGCCTGCCCCATGGGGCCCAACCCGATCACCGTCACAGACTTCATCCACGCACTCCTCAAGACTAGAACGAACGCTCTATCTAGAGGCACGCTAGCACACGCTAGAACGAACGCTCTACCTAGTACGATGGGGCCATGCGGACCCAGCACGAGATCGGCACCCGGGAGCGGATCGTCCGTACGACCTCCCGACTGATGCAACGGCAGGGATACGAGGCGACGGGCCTCAAGCAGATCTCCCAGGAGGCCCAGGCCACACTCGGCTCGGTCTACCACTTCTTCCCTGGCGGCAAGCGGGAACTGGCGGTCGAGGCGATCCGCCACGGGGACAGAGAGTTCACGGAATTCCTGCGCGCGGCGTTCGACACGGACGACGATCCAGCCGCGGCGATCGTCGCCTGCACCCGCGACCTGGCCAAGGGGCTGCGCGCGTCCGGCTGGCTGGACGGTTGCCCCGTCACCACCACGGCGCTGGAGAGCGCCGGCCGGGTGCCCGAGATCCAGCAGGCCGCAGAGGACGCCTATGAGAACTGGCGCACGCTGGTCCGCGACAAACTCACCCGCTCCGGCTTCGCCGACGACGTGGCGCACGACCTCGCCCACAGCGTGATCAACATGCTGGAGGGCGCGGAGCTGTCGGCGCAGGTGTCCCAGAGCGAGGCGCCGCTGGAGATCGCCGGCAGGCACCTCGCACGGCTTATCGACTCCTACCGATGAGTTGAGCCGGCTTACGGCTGTCGCGCCGGCTTTCTGAGCACCTCCGTGAGGGCCGAGATGTTCTGATCGCCGTAGCCCGCCTCAACTGCCCGCCTCACCAGGTCATGGAGCGGGGCAAGCCAGGCCGTGTCGACGTTCGTCTCCCTGGCCAGGTCATCGTCGTGGGCCGCCGCCGCCAGGAAGACGTTCACCGAGGAGGCGGCGTCGGTGTAGTCGCCGCTGTCAATCTCCTTGGCGTAGATCGGCAGCAGGGACTTGATCATGTCCAGCCACTTGCCGGCGAAGCGCACCATCGTGTTCACCTCCAGCCCGCGCGCCTGGACCGCGGCGGCGCCCTGGAAGAAGCCGACGAGAGCCGGCAGCAGCATGGCACCCACCGCCATCTCGTACAGGGCAGCCAGGTCGGCCTCGTCGCCGAGGTGGACGGTGTCGCCGCCCAGCACCTTCAGGGTCGTCTCGAACTCCTCGAAGACCGCCTTGTCGCCGCTGTAGTACAGCAGGGTGTCCGGCGCTCCCACGGCCGAAGGCACGTTCTTGACCGCGCCGGCCAGGAACCGGGCGCCATGGTCGATGGCCCAGGCGGCCGTCTCGCGGGCGCCAGCGGGGGAACCGCTGTTGAGGGTGACCAGGGCCCGTCCATACAGCGACGCGCCGGCGGGCCGCAGTGCCAGCCGGGTGTCATCGAAGGTGGTCAGGCAGGTGATGACCAGGGGACTTGCCGTTACCGCGTCCTCAATGGCCTCCGCATGCCTGGCTCCCATGGCGATGAGGGGCGCAGCTTTGGCGGCGGTTCTGTTCCAGACGGTGGTCGGGTGTCCGGCCTTGACGAAGGCCTCGGCCAGTGCTGTGCCCATCGAGCCCAGTCCGATGACGGTCACGGGTGTCATGTTCTTTGCAGTCATATGCATACTCCAGCCACAGGGATAAGGAGACGGGCGCGCTGTCTTGGAAACCGTTGTGGCCTGACGCGGGCCTGGTCCATGCTGGCCGGAGCGCCTGCATTCTCTCAAGTACCTACATTTGTGCCGGGTACTGACATAAGTGTAAGTATGGGCCGGTGAAGGAGACGAAGAAGCGGACGTTCACCTGCGGTCTCGACGCTGCCATCGCCGTCATGGGAGGCAAGTGGAAGGGACTGATCCTGTTCGCGCTCCAGGAGGGTCCCCTGCGCTTCGGGGAGTTGCGGCGCGCGGTGCTCGGCATCAGCGAGCGGGTGCTGATCCTGCAGTTGCGGGAGATGGAAACCACCGGGCTGCTGCATCGTGAGGTCTATCACCAGGTCCCGCCGAAGGTGGAGTACTCGCTCACCGAGTTTGGCCATTCACTGAACACCGCGATGGCACCGCTCGGGGAGTGGGGCGAGGAGCACGTCGAGCGCATCGAGGCCATCCCGTGGGACCAGGTGGGGTGAACTGGCGCGGATGGATCGGCAGGCCTCATCACCGCCTGGCTTTACACTCCCGCCCACCGTCGATACCGCCACGCACCCGGCCTACCGACTCGGCGAGACGATCAGCCGTTATCGATGAGAATGATCTTGCTTGGGGCGCCCCGGGGCAGAAGTGATATGCGGGTTGGATAGTTGCTGGTCAGCGTCCCGCGAGTACCGCGTAAGCGGTGGAGCGGCCGATTTTGAGGGTGCGGGCAGCCTCGGTGACCGAGACACCGTCGTCGACCAGGTGGCGTAGTGTGGCCAGCTCGGCGGGGCCGATGACGCGCGGCCGGCCGGTTTTCTTCTTGCCAGGCAGCATGGCACCGGTGGCTTCGCGGCGCCTGGCGGCGGCGATTCCCTCGGCCTGGCGCTCGGCGCGCAGCTCCAGCTCGTATTCCGCGGCTGCGGCCAGGACCGCGAACATGAACCGGCCCTCTTTAGTGGCCAGATCAAAGTTCTCCGTCAGCGACACCACCGTGATGCCGCGGTCGCGGAGCTCGTTGACGGTTGTCAGCACGTGTCCCGCTGAGCGGCCCCACCGGTCGGACTTCCAGAACTTCAGCGTGTCGCCCGCGTTGGGCAGCGCCAGGAGCGCCTCCCATGCCGGCCGCGCGACACCGCGTTTGCCCGACTCCTTTTCCATGACCAGTTCGTCGTAGCCGCTGGCCGCCAGGGCGTCGAGCTGGAGCTGCGGGTTCTGATCACGCGTCGAGACGCGTGCGTACGCCCAGACGGTCATCAGCCACCCTCCCGGCGGTGTCCAGAAACATATACCTTTCCGGACACCTTAGCGACCAGGCGCGACACCGTCCAGAAACCTCTATCCAGAAAACGCCGCGGCACAGCGCGCTCGCGCACGAGGCGGCCCGGCCGGCAGCACCCCCGGGCAGCGACACGCGTGGGCGCGCCGTACAGACGAGGTCTGTTAATCACGACATAGCATGACCTGATGGGCATTTCCCGGCTCTCCACAGATGCGCGGCAGCGGCGCAGTTCCGAGATGCGCGCATTCCTCCGGTCGCGGCGAGCCCGGGTGATGCCCGCTGACGTGGGCATGCCGGCAGGCGAGGGCCGCCGTACGCCCGGGCTGCGGCGGGAGGAGGTGGCGGTGCTCGCCGGCGTAGGAGTGTCCTGGTACACCTGGCTCGAGCAGGGACGCGACATCAACGTCTCCGCCGACGTCCTGGACGCCATCGCCAGGGTGCTGCGCCTGGAGCCCGCAGAGCGCGAGCACCTGTACCTCCTCGCCGGCCTCAACCCGCCGCAGGCGGCGCCGTCCGAAGGACGGGTCCCCGATGCCGTGCGGCGGCTGCTGGAGGGCTGGCTGCCGCGGCCCGCGTACGTCATCGACCGGCACTGGAACGTCCTCGCGGTCAACCGCGGGGCGGAGATCGTGTTCCAGTGCAACGAGTACGACCACAACTGCCTGGTCAGCTTCTTCACCAACGCCCGCTACCGTGCGGCAGTCGTGGACTGGCACGACGCGGCGCGAGCTATGGTCGGCCTGTTCCGGGCGGACGCCGCCCGCTACCCCGACGATCCCGAATTCGGCCGCCTGGCCGCGGACATGTGTGCCGCGAGCCCCGCCTTCGCCGAGATTTGGGCGGAACTCCCTGTGGGCGGTCCCACTCACGGCACCAAGGCCCTGGAGATTACCGGCCTGGGGACGCTGACCTTCGAGGCCACCACTCTGCCGCTGCCCGAACTGCCCGGCCACCGCCTGTGGCTGCACACCCCCGCGCCTGGGACGGGAACGGAGGCCCTGCTGGAGCGCTTGGTGGTGGTGTCAGACCCAGGTTCAGCCAACACTGCCGCGTAAGCTCCCGCCGCTCGAGGATCGTCGGTATGAAGCGATTCACGAACAAAACAGTTTTGATCACCGGCGGCACCAGCGGCATCGGGTTCGCGACCGCGCGCAGGCTTCTCGATGAGGGCGCGTACGTCGTCATCACCGGTCGCGACCAGGTCCGCCTCGACACCGCGGCAGAACGCCTGGGCTCCGAGCGGGTCCTGCCCGTCCGCGCGGACGTCAGCGTTGACGCCGACCTCGATCTCCTCGTGCGGCGCGTCGAGACCTGGCGCGGTGCCCTCGACGCGGTCTTCGCCAATGCCGGTATTGCGGACTTCAGGCCAGAGTTCACCCCGAAGGACTTCGACCACACCGTCGGAATCAACTTCAAGGGAGTGTTCTTCACGATCCAAAAGGCGCTGCCGCTGATGGGCGACGGAGGCGCCGTCGTCATCAACGCATCCTGGACCCTGCACCGCGGCCTCCCGGCCGCCTCGATCTACGCCGCTAGCAAGGCTGCCGTGCACAATCTCGCCCGCACGCTCGGCACCGACCTCGCGCCGCGTGGCATCCGCGTCAACTCCGTCAGCCCCGGCTACATCGAGACCGAGATGTACCGGTCCGCCATCGACCCCGACGCGGAGGCCCGCATCCTGGCGGAGGTGCCGCTCGGCTCGCTCGGCCATCCGGACGATGTCGCCGCTGCCGTCGCCTTCCTGGTCTCGGACGACGCGTCGTACATCACCGGTCAGGACCTCGTTATCGACGGCGGCCTCGTGGGAGCGGCGCCCCTCGGGCTGCGCCTTTGACAGCCATACAACAGTCGTAGCAGGCCCACCGCTACGCCGCCTCGGACAGGGTGGTGAAGTCGATCTCGGGCAGGTCGGGGTCGAAGCCGTCGGGACGCAGCCGTAGCACGTCGGTCGCGTACAGGCCGAAGCGGCTGATGTGCGCGGTCAGGTAGGGCGACAGCTGCAACGCTTGGTTCGCCTCCCCACCCATCAGCCGACGCTTGGTCCAGCCCTTCCTGCGCTGGTGCTCTGAAGCGCGCACCCTGCCACGCCTGCAGATCCCGGTTCACAGCACCGAAAACCCAGCGCCGCTCACTCAACACCGTCGCATCACGCTGATCCGGCGCATGTTCACCGAGGAGACCCTGCCGCTACTCGACCGCGTCGTCGCGTTACTGATCCTGCTCTACGCCCAACCGGTTACCCGAATCGTCCGCCTCACCATCGACGACGTCAGCCACGACGGCGACCAGCTCTTTCTCCGGCTTGGCGAGCCGCCCTCGCCCGTTCCCGCGCCCTTCGCCGCACTGCTGCAGACCTACATCCAGACACGTCCGAACACCGCGACGGCGACGAACCCGAACAGCCGCTGGCTCTTTCCGGGACGCCGAGCCGGGCAGCCGATGACCACCGAAGCGCTCCACGGACGGCTTCGGAAGGCGGACATTCCACGGCTTAACGCACGGACCGCCACCCTCCGCCAGCTCGTCCTTCAAGCTCCCGCTTCCGTCGTCGCCGAGATGCTCGGCTACCACGTCGAACATGCCGAGAACCTCGCAGCTGAGGGCGGCGGAACATGGAAGACCTACGCTCCTGGCGATCACACACAGTGATGGAAAGCTCCGAACGGCCGGGAACTCAGATCAGTCAATCAACGGCTCCTGCCAGTTCTGACCCCCTCCTATGACCAAACCACCACCAGCGGCCGCTCTGGTCGCACGGCCCATTGCGTCCTCGACGCTTTGGCCTGGCCACGACCACCGGCCTTGGGGGCATTCTCGCCGACAGGAAGACCTGAACAGCTCCACGCGAAGTCGTCCAAGCCTAAGTGTCGTGTCGCAGTTCAACACGTGTCCCTTCCGCCAACTTCATCTGAAAGGGACAACCGGCGCCCAGGGTGCCCCTGTCGTCGCCGCTCTCGCCGCCGCGAGCAAGTCCGTGACCGCTCTGACCCGCAACCCGGACGCCGTCGTGGACGGCGCGCGTCGTGGCCGCCGGATACTCCTCCACGGAGGAACTGACCGAGGCGTACCGGAGTGCCGACGGGGTGTTCGTCCACCTGCCGGTGGTCTCCGAAGAAGATCGCCAGACCTACGCGCGCAACATCGTCGCCGCCGTCCGCGAGGGCCGCCCGGCCCGCGTGGTGTTCTCCACCAGCGGTTACCCGATCCACCCCACCGGCGACGACGCGGTCTCGGTGCTGGTCAGGGACCTGGCTGACAGCGGGGCGTCCCATGCGGTGATCGCGTCCGAGCTGTACCTGGAGAACCTGCTCATGCCGTACGTCATCGACACGGTCCGTGAGCGGGGCGCGCTGCCCTACCCGATCCGGGCGGACTTCCCCGTGTCCTGGGCGTCGCACCTGGACATCGCCGACGTCGCGGTCGCCTTGTTCGAGCGCCCGGACGTCACCGGCGTAGTCTCCGTCGGACAGGACCCGGCGATCACCGGACCGGACCTGGCCGAGGCGTTCGGCGCCCACTTCGGCAAGAACGTGGTCTTCGAGCAGATCACCGCCGAGCAGTTCCGCACCTCCGTCGCCCCCCTGATCGGCGAGGGCCCCGCCGCCGACGTGGCCGGGGCTTACGCGGCCATGAGCACGCTCCCGGACCGCTCGATCACGCCCGAGAACTCCGCCCAGAAGCTGCTCGGCGTCACCCCCGCACCACCGGGCAGTGGCTGACCGACATCGGCCTCTGACCGCAACCACTGTCGGCTATGGCCGAGTTAGGCGGCAGGACTTGGCAGGCCGCGGTACTCCGTGGGTGGCCTGCCAAGTCCTCGAGAACCGCCGACCGCCCACACCAAAGCCCGCCCGCCCACTTCAACACGCTGAACTTGACAGGAACCCAGCTGGAAGGCCTACGCGCGAGCGGAATTCGGGATCGGCCACTCCCATGCCAACCGCACCCGGTGGATGGCGCCATGGCGGCCAGAGCACGAGCCGCACTCCAGAGAGCGAAATATGAGTAGGGGCTACTCATGTCCCGGCGGTGGGCCGCGGGACAGGGGTCACGGGAGCCGGCGCCGAGACCGCGTTCGCCCCCGACAGCTGCGCCAGCGGGTACGTCTGGCGCGGCGCGCGGTCCAGCGACCACGTGTGCGTGGACCCGTCCGTACGCGACCGGACGCGGTCGGAGAACGCGTCAGGAGTCTGGCACGCGTGCACGACCGGGTTTGTCTGGCGGGAGGCGTACCCCGGCGACTACCGGTGCGTGGTCCCCAGCTCCCGCACCCAGGCGCGGCGCGACAACGACAGCGCGGCCCGCAGGCTCGCGTGGGTCATCATGATGAAGCGCAATCACGCCGGCAAGGGGCCCTCTTGTGACGGCGAAACCTGCTCCACCACCAATGAGGGGCCGTACCAGACCGTGGCCGTCCGCGGCTACTACCTGACGCCTGGCACCCAGGTCACCGTCCAGGTCAAGCGCTCCTCGGATGGCGGGGTGCTGTGGCAGGGCCGTGCCACCGCGCAGTCGGGCGGCAATGGACCGGCGGGCAGCTACTCGGTCGACACGGGGCGCGTCCTGTGCGGCGGGAGCTCGTTCAAAGCGCCGCTTACCGCGTACGTGGTCGTACGCGGCGACGGCGGACAGTGGTCGCCGCGCGTGCCGATCGCCTGGCGGTCCTGCTCACTGCTGTGATCATGGGCACAGGCCGCCGGTCGACCACCGGCTCCGCGGCGTCGTAGGCACAGCCTTTGCAGCCAGTTCCAACCCAGGTCCCAGTGGTGATCGTTATCACTGTGAGATGAGACATCTCCGCATGCTCCTGGGCACGTTACTCGTCGCCGGAACGCTTACCGGGCTCCCGGCTCCCGCGAACGCGAGCGGTGAGGCGACAACGGTCGACAGCGTACGGCTCGACACGCCGGAATCGATTCGCGCCTACTGGACCCCGGAACGCATGGCCCAAGCCAAGCCGAAGGACATCGTCCACGGCGCGAACCGGGTCGCGCCCGGCCGGCCGGTCGAGGCGATCGGCCGAGAGGAGACCGTGGCCGGCGCCGTGCCCGCCCGGCTTCCGGCGTTCTCTTCGATCGGCTCGCTGGCGTTCTTCGCCACCCCGACGGTCGGCAAGATCTTCGGCATCGACTCGGCAGGCCTCCTTTTCAGCTGCTCGGCCGGCGCGGTGCCGGGTCCGGCGCGCAATGTCATCGTCACCGCCGGCCACTGTGTCCACGACGGCCCCGGCACTGGCTGGGCCAAGCAGGTGATCTACATGCCCTACTACAACCAACAGCCCGACCCGTGGTACGGCTCGTGGACGGTCGCCTGGATGCACGTCTACAAGGGCTGGAGCCAGGAAGGCAAGGACGGCTACGACTACGCCTTCGCCAGCGTCTGGCCGCGCGGCGACGGCGCCGTGCTCGGTGACGTCACGGGTTTCAACGGCATGTCGTTCAACCGCAACTTCAGCTACTCGGGTTCTCTGTGGGGCTATCCGGGCATCCCGCCGAGTGAGGGCGGCTGGCAGTACAACTGCAGCGACACCGTCGTGGTTGCCATCGGTCTCAGCCCCTACGCGAACGACTGCCCGCAGATCGCGCAACACGGCGCGAGCGGCGGACCATGGATGTACGACTACCGGAACGACCGCATGTGGGGCTACGTCACGACGGTGACCAGCGAAGGCCGTATCGGTGGAACGGTTTTCGGTCCTTTCTTCGGTGACAACGCCAAACGGCTGTGGGAGACCGCCGGCGAGCGCGGCGCCAACCAGAGCTGAGGCGCTGTGCCTTTCAAGTGCCGGCGCACACACCGGCGCACACAGTGGACAGCATGAGCCGTGCGAGGAAGACCATGGCCCAGCCCCCTCTGGGGATCGTGGCCAACCGGTCTTCGAGGAAGACTTCGGTCCGCAAGAAGGCTCTGGCGCCCGCCAAACCGCCGGAACCTTTCGGAGTCGGGATGGCATCGCATTCGGGCTGGCGGTCATGGCGTTCTTCTGTGCTCTCTTGACGGGTTCGAGGAAGATGATCATCTGGTCGGGCGCGTCGGGGAGTCTCCTTCTCATCGTGATGATCGTCGCTATCTTCGTCGGAACCTGACTGCCCGGGCAGCGAGGAGTACCGCTGGGTCGTCGACGGGTTCGCCCAGGGCGTCCAGCGGGTGAGGGCGCATGCCTACTCCTGCGCAGTTTCGGGTACTGCACGCGGACCGGTGACCGCCGGGACCGAAGATGATCCGGGTGCCCGGGATATCTGCCTGCCCGTCAGCTAGAGCCGCTCCAAGCCGCTGGAACGAGGGTCCAGATGATGTCGGCTGAGGTGGAACCCGTGTTGCGCCAGTTGTGTGGTTCGCGACCCGAGAAGGTCAGAGTGTCGCCGGCGGCCATGACGACCGTGCGATTCGTGAAGAGTACTTCGAGCTCGCCGGCCAGCACGTGCAGCACCTCCACGTCGCAGTTGATCGTGTAGAGGTCGTCGCCTCCGCTGGCGCCGACGTCGAGGGAGGAGCGCAGCACCTGCACGCGCGATTGGCTGCGCGGCGTAAGCATCCGCTCGACGAGGCCACGACCACCCAAGTTGATGCGCGGAGCGTCCTCCATGTGCACGACCTCGGTGTCCGGCTCCTCGAACAACGAACCTATCGGCACCGACAGCACCTGGCACAGAGTGACGAGGGTGGCCACGCTGGGGGAGGTCTCGTCTCGCTCGACGCGACTGAGGAATCCCTTGGTCAGGTTGGTCGCCGCCGCCACCTGCTCGATCGTCAGGCCCTGCACCTGGCGGCTCGCCCGCAGACGAGCACCCACGCGCACCGGGGAACCGGATGGTGTCGGATGCATGGCCCTCATGAAGTCCTCACAGCTCGATGATCGACGCGACAAGCCAGCGCGTTCCATCTGGACAGGAACCGATCAGTGCAAGCAGTTTACCGCAAACTGTTGCCTTATATGCACCAAAGGGTGCCTAATGGTAATCACGGCAGGCGCGAACTGCTCGCCATGATCCGTGCACCGCGCTCGGTCGACCTGGTCGGCGCCGACCTCGTCGAAGTCCCACCTGCTCCGTCCACGCTCAGGTAACGGCGATGGCCGCATCCCACGTGGCGTACGTGCTCCTCTCGGCCATGAACGCCGGTCCCACCCGCTGAACCCGAAGCTCCGGAAGGAACGATGATGTCCGCCACCGCAGAGGCCACCAGCCGCGACCGTGTGATCGAGCAGCACTCGATCGACTATGCCCCCCACGCCGAACGCCGCTGGGCGGAGCCTCGGGCCACGAGCGACATGACTCCGCATGTCCTGGCGGGAAACGGCATCCCGTCGTTGACGCCCGGCATGATGAAGGCCATCGAGGAGGAGGAATTACTCCAGGAGTGGGAGAGGCTCCTGGACGTCCAGACCTGGGCGCTGGGCGAGAGTGAAGTCGCCTGGCTCCGGAGCGGGGAATTCGGCGCCGGCCGCGGAGTCCTCGAGGTCGGCAGCGCGGCGGGCGGCTACGGGTGTTTCCTTGCCCGCAACTTTTCCGGCACCCGTATCTTCGGGGTGGAGGCGAACCCGCATCTCGCGGCAAGATTTCGCAGGGGCGAAGCGGCACCGCCGAACTACAGCATCGAGGTGTCCAAGATCGGCGAGGACCCGATCCCGGAGGCCGTGCGCGGGCGGTTCGACAGGTGCATCTTGCGCTTCGTGCTGCAGCACGTCTCCGATCCCGCACGCGTCTTGAGGGCCGTCCATGACGCGCTTCCGGTGGGCGGCCGGATCTATGTGATCGAGGAAGACCTGTCCTTCCTGACCACGCGGCCCGATTGGGAACCGTTCCAGGTGACGAGGGATGTCTGGCTGAGGGTCACGGCGGCCGGCGGCACCGACGGCATGATCGGCAGCAAGCTGCCCCGGCTCGCCGAGGAGGCGGGGTTCACGGTCGATGATCTCAACATCGTGCTGCGGAACAACGTGGAGATGGGTGCCGCGTTCGGTGACTACCTGACGAGTGTCATCACGCTGTTCCAGAAGAACAGCCCGGATCTGGTCACCGAGGACGAGGTCAGAACGGTCGCCGACGGGTTCGAAGCCTCGCGCGATGACCACGCCGGCCATTTCGTCGCCACGTATCCGCAGTTCCTGATGATGGCGACAAAGGTCGCTGACCGCACCCATCGACACTCGCGGCGCCTCGCTCGTGGGGTTGGCGTTCACTGAACCGCCCGGAACCAGGTCATGGATCTTCATCCGTACCGACGCGGCGAACCAGCCGATCGCCTTCGGCAACCTCATATTTCCCTAGGTCGGCCCGCTCGCGACCACGCTCAGGTAGTAACGGCGATCGCCGCATCCCACCCGGCGTACGTGATCCTCTCGGCCATGAACGCCGGTCCTATCCGCTGAACCCGAAACTCCGGAAGGAATGATGATGTCCACCACAGCAGAAGCCACAAATCGCGACCGTGTGATCGAGCAGCACTCGATCAACTATGTCCCCAACGCCGAACGCCGAGGAAAGGTCTGGCACCAGGGTCCGTTCTGGTTCGCCGGCAACTTCGTGCTGCCCACGCTCACGACCGGATTCGTCGGCCCCGCGATGGGACTGAACGTCTGGTTCAGCGTGTTCGCCGTGCTGCTCGGCGCGTGCTTCGGCACGTTCTTCATGGCCTTCCATGCCAACCAGGGGCCACGCATGGGGCTGCCACAGATGATCCAGTCGCGCGCTCAGTTCGGCAGCCGCGGCGCTCTCGTGCCATTCGCCGCCACGGTTTTCGTCTACGTCGGCTTCCTGGTGTTCGACACGATCCTGGCCACGCAGGGCATCGGCATGTTCGCGGACGTGAAGCTGTTCTGGTATCCGGTGCTCATCGCAGTCTCCATTACCATCGCGGTGGTCGGGCATGACCTGTTACATCTGGTGCAGCGCTGGCTGACGTACATACTCATCGCGGTGTTCGCCATTGTCACGGTCGTCGCGATCGTGCACTTCTCGACGACACCAGTGGTGCCCGACGCCGCCGCCGTTCAGGCGGGCTGGGACACGACGGCCTTCCTCGTGCAGTTCTCGCTGGCCGCGGGCTACAACATCAGCTACGCCGTTTACGTTTCCGACTACACGCGCTACCTGCCGGCGAAAGTCTCGGCCCCCGGGCTCATCTCCTCGGTGTACGCGGGGGCGGCGGTCTCGGCGGTCTGGCTCATGTCGCTCGGCGCGGTCCTGGCCAGCTACATCCCGAACGCGGACCCGATCAGCGCCCTGCGCGAGGTCGGCGACCTGCTGTTCCCCGGCTTCGGCACCATCACCGTGATCGTGTCGGTGCTCGCACTCATATCGGTCATGGGCGTCAACGCATACGGCGCCATGCTGACCGGAACGAGCGCCGTCGACGCTTTCAGGCAGGTCAAACCGACGGTGCGCCTGCGAGTGATCGGCCTTGTGATCGTGGGAGTGGCATCCCTCATCATCGCGCTGTTCATCCCCGACAACTATCTCAACAGCTTCACCAGCTTTGTGCTGCTCATGCTGTACTTCCTCGTACCGTGGACGGCCGTGAACCTTGTCGACTTCTACTTGGTACGGCGCGGCAGGTACGCGGTCGCCGAGATCCTGAAGCCGGACGGACTGTATGGCCGCTGGCAGTGGCGCGGTGTCGTCGCGTACGTGATCGGAATTCTCGTCATGATCCCGTTCGTCTCGATCAGCTTCTTCGTGGGACCCATCGCCGAGCGCATGGGCGGCGCCGACTTCTCGTTCGCAGTCGGACTCGTCGTTTCCGGCGGCCTGTACCTGCTGTTCTCGCGGAACCTCGACATGACCGCCGAAGCAGCGGTGCGAGAGACGAACGAGGTGGAGCTGGAGGGATCAGTACAGTGAGCCGCGCCTCGCTCGCTCAACCGCCCCGGCATGTCACCGTCGCATGCTGCCAGCTCGAACCGGTACTCGGCGCCGCGGATAAGACGCGGCGGCGGATCCGCGGCGCTGTGCTCGAGGCCGCCGCCCGCGGCGCGCAGATCGTCGTGCTGCCCGAGCTGGCGAACTCCGGCTACATGTTTCACGACCTCGACGAGCTGCGGAGCGCGGCCGAGCCGCTCGACGGCGCGACGATCCGTGAGTTGAGGGCGCTCGCATCCGCGCACGGGCTGGTCGTGGTCAGCGGATTCGCCGAGCTCGACGGCGTGGACGCGTACAACACCGCCCTGCTTATCGACGAGACCGGCCTGCGCGCCACGTACCGCAAGGCGCACCTGTGGAATGGCGAGAAGAGCTGCGGTTTCACGCCCGGCTCCGACCGCCCGCCCGTGATCGACACACCGCACGGGCGTATCGGCATGATGATCTGCTACGACCTCGAGTTCCCGGAGTGGGTGCGGCTCGTCGCACTCGCCGGCGCCGAAGTACTGTGCGGGCCGGTCAACTGGCCCCTGTACCCGCGGCCCCAAGGCGAGCGGCCGGGCGAGATCGTACGTGTGCAGGCGAATGCCGCCATCAACCGCATGTTCGTCGCGGTCGCGGACCGCGCGGGCACCGAGCGCGGACAGAAGTGGCTCGGCGGCAGTGTCATCGTCGACGCGGACGGCTACCCCGTGACGCAGCTGCACCTCGGTGAGGAGGTTCTCATCACGGCGACCGTCGACCTCGCGCAGGCGCGCGACAAATCAATCAGCATGCTCAACGACGTACACACGGACCGGCGCCCAGAACTGTACGTCGAATCGGAGAAATCATGACGCAGACCACCGTCGCCATCCTTGCCGCCGTAGCCTGAGGGCGCAGCCGCATAGCTGAGATCGGGGTTCGACAACACCTGTACCGCCGCCCGTACGTCGGTACGGGCGGCGGTATGTATCTCAGCCAAACCCGCGCCGTCGGCGTGGGCACATGCCGGAGTGGACCGCACGGCCACCACCCTTCTCTTCGAAGCATTCCCACGACGAAGATGAGGCTGGTGGCCGCCCCAGGCTACGCGACGTGCCGTACGGAAACAGTGACAGTAATCGAAACGCTCAATGACCGGCTCGGCATCGAACGTCCCGGAGCTTACTTCGCGCCGCGCAACCGCGGCTCACTGCTCAGGCGCCAGCACCGGGCTGTTGTGATAGGCGGCGATCAGCCACTGGCCGTCCCGCTTCTCGAAAACCCAGGTCGCGTTCACCTTACGCAGGTCGTCCGGAACCTCGGTCTCGCCGGCGAACAGGATGGCGGATTCGCTGACGACGATCGCGCCGTCCCTGCCGACGAAGCGGATGCTGAGCTGCTTGTTGTAGGTCGAGCTGCCCTTGAGCGGCCCCTCGAAGGCCAGGGCCATGTTCTGACGGATCACGTCACGGCTGTCGCGGAGCGAGCCGGTCATGATGGCGGTCGCGTCCGCGGTGTAGTTGGCGACCATGCCGTCGGCGTCGCCGGCCTCCCACGCCTTGTAGGAATCAACCAGCACGGCCTGGATTGCGGCCTCGTCTTCGGCACGAGTGTTCGACATCAGATTCTCCCTTGTGATCGGCTCGCCCGGGGGATTCCGGCGAACTCGTCATACATACCGGCGGCGGGGTCGGAACTCATCGCGCCTGCGGCCAAGAGATGTTGAGGCGTGCTCGGCGGACAGGGCGGGCGACGTGACGAGGCCCGGTCATCGCCCGCAGTACTGGTCCACCACGGCGGCCTCGTCGTCCGCGGCGCCCATCCGCGCCGTGCCGATCGGGTTGAAGGCGGTGTCTATGGCGGAGTCGATGTAGGCCCGCATCCCCGACGCGATCACCTCGTTCGGGGCGAGCCGGCGGACCACGCGCTCGGGCGCTCGCGCGGCGGATGGACCACGAAGCTGCACCTGGCCGGCGAGCAGAGCCGCAAGCTGATGTCCGTGATGCTCACCGGCCGGCAGCGCGGAGAAGCCCGCAGTTAGCCTAGCCGCGGCGGAACCCTCCGCCGCGGCCACGCGCGTTGAGGGATTGCCGGCGGGTCCTGGCTTCCCGACGGCGCAGGTCGGCCCGGTCCAGCCAGTTGTAGATCGCGTCGTAACCCGCGATGCCGAGCGCGATCAGGCCCAGAGACCGGTGATCACCGCGACCGGGGTTCGGGGACTTTCTCATCGAGAAGGATCTTCATCAACGAGCTCGGTCGCTCGACCCTTGGAAAGCGTACTTACTTATGTAAGTCCGCGAACCGGTGAGCGGCTCGGGCCGCTTCGGCGTTGACCGCAAGACTCACCGCCAACCAGCCGTCCGCACATCGCCCCAGTCCCGTCGGGCGATGCGGAGACCCAACCGCCCGGGACGGAACGGAATGGAACGCCCTTCTATCTGACAGCACACCACCGATATCTACGGGGGGGACCGAATGACTGGTCCAAGGAAATGGCACACACGGCTTGTCTCCGTGGCGGCCGTATCGATTCTCGGGCTGACGGCGCTTTCGTCGGCCCCTGCAAACGCGGCCGCGGCGGCCGGCTGCACCCTGACCATCGAGCCAGTGGTCGGCGCTTCCACGTACCGGGTGACGGTCGGCTGCACCGATGGAAACGTTACCACATTCAAGCTGTATGGTTCCGACTGGGGCCCCGACGACTTTATCATCCACATTTGGGGTTCATCGAGCGAGATTCTCGGCGACCACCTCAACGAGGACATCGGGGCCCGAGATGAGATCTATGCCAAGGCATACTTCAAGACACCCGCGGGCGCGACTGGGACGAGGAACACCAACAGGGTGGACGGCTACTTCGGCTGTGTGATAGATCCGGTCTGCTAGGTCCTGAATGGAGTTCAGATCTTCAGGCCTGTCGCGGACTTCGGATCCATAGGATGGCCCCCGCGGAGGTAAAGGCCGGCCAGGTAGCTTTCGGGGGTCTTGTCGAAGCGGAAGGCCAGCCCACGCCACTCCTTGATCCGATCGATGCAGCGTTCCGCCGTGTTGCGCTGCTTGTAGAGACCTGGATCATGGCTGATCGGGCGGCCACCGCAGGAGCCGCGCTTCTTGCGGTTGGTCGCCTGGTTGGACTTCCTCCGGGATCGGTCGAGTGGGAGTCCCACCACGCCGATCGTCACCCGCCCGAGCAAAGGCGGCACGGTGTCGGCGTCCGTGCAGATGCCCGACCAGGCCGTGGAAGCGCGCAGCTGGGATGTCCTCGCCTGCACGCTGGCCGCCAAGCAGCTGAGCGAACGACGAACTGCGTACGGCTACCAGTCGAAGACCGCGGAGGGGGCCGGCGAGGCGACCCGCCGCATCATCAAGGCCCGTCCACTCGTGACCTTTGATTCGGTGGACCCCCTCGCTGGGCTAGCGGTTGAATCCGGTCCACGTTGACGCCCTCGAGTTGTCCCTGCATACGATCCGCAAAAGTACCTGCATCATGTTCCCGTCAGACTGCCTTGACAGGGTCCGAGTGTAGGGGTATTCGCGACACTGTCGAGGCGAGTAACTGTTGGTTATCCAATCCTTGTGGAAAGTGCCGCTGCTGTTCGTGATGGCCGGGGCGATCAGCACATTCCTGTCGTAGGCATTCGTATAGCACACTTTGATCTTGGTAAGTGTTACCCTCGTCGAAGTGTGGCTCCTGAAGTAGCCCACCACCCGCACGACTGCCGGGTGTCGGAACGCATATGTGTTGAAGCTTTCATAGAATCCGGTACTGGCACCGATTTCAGTGTGGCTCAGAATCCGGACCACCGCGACGTCGGAGGGTATGGCCAACGCGGGTCCGGAGCTACCGACAACGATGCCGGCCGAAACGCCGAGAACGGACACGACGCGTGCGATTCTCTTCCGCTTGCTGGTCATTACAATTCCTTTCCTTGCAGACGTTTCGAGTTTTGCGCCGACCGAACTCTATATGACCTCGATATATTCACGGAATACGGCCGGTATACGGGCGCTGGATCCCGCCGGGTCCTGCGTACCAGCGCCTCACCGTCCTGCGACCGGATGCGGTCGATCAGGACGGTCGCCTCGTCGTGCTAGGCGGCCGTCAAGGTAACCATTAGGCCCACCGTCATCCCGGTCTTCGGCTGGGGTGCGGCCGCGGCCGCTGGTGGGCGGACGTCGTCCTCGTCTTCGAGGTCGCCGTCGTCGTCCTGGTCCTGGTGGTCGTCGGCCGGGGCCAGCCTGACGGCCGGTCCCGTGCTGGCTGGCCGCAGCGTGACCGCCGCTGTCCGGTCGTCCTGGCTCTTGCCCGAAGCTGAGTAGGGCCTACTCAGGCGAACCCCGCTTGCCTGCGCCAGCATTCATGGAACAGATCGCTCCAGCAACGCGGGAGTTCCAATGCCTACGATCAATCGGAAGGTGAGGTCGACATCGGTCGTCTTGGTCACCGCAGCGGTGTTCTTGACCGGCACGACCTCGGCCGTATCCAGCGCAGTAGAGTCATCGAGCGTCAGCTCCACGCTGATCGGCAACCTCCACAGCGGCAAGTGCCTCGAAATCCTTGGCTGGAGCACGGCCGACTGGGCGGAGGCCGGTCAATGGACCTGCCACGGCGGGAACAACCAGCGATGGCAGTACAGCTCCACCACCGGACTGATCCAGAACGTCCACAGCGGCAAGTGCCTCGAAATCCTTGGCTGGAGCACGGCCGATGGGGCGGTGGCCGGTCAATGGACCTGCCACGGGGGGAACAACCAGCGGTGGTACATGGCCGCGTCCACTGGACTGATCGGGAACGTCCACAGCGGCAAGTGCTTGGAAGTCCTTGGCTGGAGCACGGCCGACTGGGCCCGGGTCGGCCAGTGGACCTGCCACGGGGGGAACAACCAGCGGTGGAGCTGGAGGTGAGCCTGCGGTGACGCGCGCCCTGGCCTGAAGGCCAAGGATTCAGGCCGACGGCGATCGAGCGCCCGAGGGTTCCCCGAACTCGCGGACGGCAGCGGCCCCCGGCCCGAACCGGACGTGATCGTCTCCGATCATCCGGGTCTCCAGTCACGGTTAGCCGCCCACGGGAGCCCTCTTAACGGGACTTTTGTTCCGATGCTCGTCAATGCACTCACGCGTCTCTGCGGCAGAACGTCAGGAGGGCGGCGGCGGTGAACACGGCGATGAAGGCGGTGAACAGCAGGAAGCCGGGCTATGGCGATGAGTGGGGAAGCGTCGCGACGACCTGCATACCGGCAATGGTCGGCCAGAGGCTCGCAACCCGCTGCGGCAGAAGTTGCAGTATGGCTAGGACGAGAATGGTCAGCGAGATGAGCAGGGTGACGCCGGCGGCTGTCGATCTGGTCAGGGATCCCAGCGCCAGGCCGAGCAGCCCGATCAACGCCAGGTAGAGCCCGCCCCCGAGCAGGGCCCGCGCCACCTCCGGATCGCCGATACCCGCATGCGGCACCCCGCTGGTGGCGAAGACCCACTGGCCGATGAGGAACGAGGTGAGCGCCGCCACCAGTCCCGCGACGGTGGTGACCAAGCCGACGACGACGGCTTTGGCGGCGAACAGCCGTCCGCGCCGGGGGACGGCGGCCAGACTTGCCCGGGTGGTGCCGGTGGTGTACTCGGAGGTGATCGACAGAACCCCCAGGACGCCGATGACGAGCTGGCCGAACATCACTCCGCCCTGGAGGCTGAGGGCGGTGGGGTCGAAGTCCGCGGGCCGGTCCCAGTAGTTCCCGGTGGCGCCGCCGCTGAACAGCGCCCCGAAACCGACGCTCAACATCGCCAAGGCCATCAGGCTGTAGAAGGTGGACCGGAGTGTGCGCAGCTTGCGCCACTCACCCCGCAGGGCGGCCTTCATCGCGCCCCTCCCGAATCCCCGCTGAATTCGATGCTGTCGCCGGTGAGATCCATGTACGCCTCCTCCAAGGTGGTCCGCTGAGGGGCCAGCTCGGCCAGGGCCAGGCCGCGCTCTGCGGCGAGCGCTCCAATCGCGGCGCTGTCCATGCCGGTGATGGTCAGTGCCGACCCCGACCGCCGTACCGTGGCCCCCTCAGCCGACAGGAGCTGGGCGAGTTCCTCCGACCGCGCGGCGCGCACGAGGACCGACTGTGAGCCGGTGAGCTCCTCCACTCCCGCGTCGGCCAGGAGCCGGCCCCGCCCGATCACGACCAGATGGTCCACCGTCAGGGCCATTTCGCTCATCAGGTGGCTGGAGAGGAGTACGGTGCGCCCTTCGGCGGCCAGGTTCCGCACACAGGCCGGTCTGCTCGCTTACGAGGCCGGCCTGGGCCGGTAGCGGGGGACCACCCACACGCCGAACTGGCCCGAAAAGTTCGACGATGAGCTGCGCTTCATCAGCTCATCCGCCACCGCACTCTTGGCTCGCTATGACCAGGGCATTCGGAGTGAAATGCCTCATTGATCAAGCACCGGAAAACGGCGCCTAAACCAAACCAACGAGAACTATCAATAGTCCTTGACCGGCTCGTGCCGTAAGCCTAGCGTCCTCGATAGTCGAACGGGGAGTAACTCGACCAGGGGAGGCCGCGGCATGTCCAGGCGGAAAAGATCTATAATGCCACGCACACTCACCATGCCCCGAGCATCGGCGGCCCTGGCTCTCGGAGTGATCCTGGTTTCATCGTGTCCAGCCAATGCGATTGTGGTTCCGGCGACCGATCCCACTGCTCCCGAGCCCGGCTTACAGGAGTCACAGGCCAGCCGGAAGCGGCTCACTCCTTCGCGCTCCCGGAATTCGGCCAGGCAGCCGGAGGGATGCTGGGTCAGATCGGAGGATCCAGAACGTGTCGCCGGCAGAACGCAGATCGCAGGAGAGGGATACAATCAATGTCTCTCGGCAGAACCGAAACAGTTCGTCAACGCGAGACTGATCCGCCATAGATTTTGGGGCTGGCAGCGCCTGAAAGATGACCCCACGGAGGTGAGAGGTCGGTCATCGGCCTTTTCCAGCGCCGTCTGGGGCTGTGCGAGCACAGGCACGTACAACTACCAGACCGAGACAGAGCACATGATCTGGTGGAGGGACGGAACGACGGGAGGCGACAGGACGAGCAGCAATGTGATCAGGATAACGTGTTGAAAACTGATCCTGGCACCAGGAGTTCGCGGCCCTCATCGCGGATGGTGTTGGTCGCCGTATCGACTTTGGTCGTGATGTTGTGCAGCGGATCAGGAGCCCAGATCGACTTCGGACGAGATGTGAATAACCAAATTCGCACGACAAGCGTAGAGTTCCGCCTGGACGAGTTCAGCAGTGACCCAGGCGGTGTAATTCGCCGGCAGCGGTCCAAGGTATTGATGGACATCGAGGCGAGAGGAGAGGAGGTCGTTGAATTAGTCGCCGCTCAGATCGACGAGAACGGCCGGCTCGCCAGTTGGACACGATGGCGATCCGGGCAGGAGCAGATGCTTCGCTGGGACGCGACATCGGGACGAATCAACAGATTGCCGCTGCCTGCCCAGCCGAATGTCACGGCCGTTTTAGCGGACACCTTCGGGCCGATGGGTGATCCGATAGAGCACGGCTATCGAAAGATCGGGGACCACTCATACGAAATCAAGGAAGGGCTCGGTGTCTTTCGCCTTAACTTTCCGGACGATCTCGACCAGCGCACTTTCGAGGCCATCGATTCAGTCGACGAGCAGGTAAAAAGCCGCATCAGCGCCATCCTCATCGGAGGCAGCCCGGTGATCACGCCGGATATCCTGGAAATGATGGCTGCGGTCCCCACTGATGCGCGTACCAAATTCCTCCGCCCTGGAGGCAGCTGAAGAAAGCGGCGCGCTCATGGCGCCGAAGCTCCCGGGGGCCGGGCGGCCCCTACTTCGGGTTGCCGCTGTGGTTGCGGAGGCCCTGTTGCGGGCGGGTGCTGTGGGCCTACAACCTCCCGCATCTGGAGCTACGCGCCGGCCGGGCTGACGTGCCCCGCGATCAGGCGCCATTCTCCGCCATTCCGCACCCAGGTACGGGTGTAGCGCACCCGGGCGTGGAACCGCTCGCCGTTCATGACGCCTTCCAGCGTGCCGAGGAACCACGTCACGCCGGTGTCCCCGGCGACGAGCACCTTCAGGTCCTCCTCCTCGACCCGCGTCATGGACTGCCGGCCGGACCGGTGTATCTCCAGATCGTCCTGCTTGGTGTAGTGCCGGCCGTCCGGTCCGGTGAACACCAGCCGGTCGTCGATCAAGCGGTCCAGCTCCGCCACGTCCGAGGCCAGCTGGGCCTGCTGCAGGCGCTGCTCGGCGGCGCGTAGCGCCTCGGCGGCAGCGGAGTCCGTACCGTCGGACTGCTGCTCGGTGCGGGGCGTTTGAGACATGAGCCCACCATAGCGAGGCCGACCGGATCACACGCACCGCTGGTCAGGGCGGTGTCACGGTGGCGGGCCCGGCTCACCGGCAGCGGGTAGGCGGTTGCCGACGAGCACTGTATGCCTAACACCGCGCCCGGCGCTCACAGGGCCGTCGGAGCGGACAGCTCATGCACTCGGCAAGCGGGATCTCATCGGGGCGCGTGGTCAGCGTGTCTGTCTGCGGTGGTCTGCCATACGGTCCCGACGTCCGGGGCGGCGTCGCCGTACAGCAGCTCCTGGAGATAATTCCGATCCCCGTTGAACCCGCGACGCGGGAGCGACCCGATAGCTCCCGACCGGTCCGCACCCACCGTAACCTGCGCCTTTCACGGCGACTCGAAGCCGTATCAGAGCGATGTCAGCTCCGTGTTGGGTCGCGGGGCCACGATTCTCGGCATGGATACAGCAATGCGGCCCCCGGCCGACACCCAGGGCGCCCAGCCGAAAGGCTTCGTCGCGAAGCTCCTCGCCGACCGTCACTCCGTCCCGTTCTCCATCGCACTGCACCTGGTGCCCGGCGCGGTCATCGTCGCCGTGTACGCGTTCATCGCCGCCCCCCTGGTGCGGGCGATGGACTTCCCGATCTTCCTGGCGTGGGCCATCGCCCTCGCGGTTGTGCTCTTCCCGCTCCAGCTATTCCTGCTGTGGCTGGGCAAGAAGCAGACCGGCCGCTTCACGATGAAGGGCGTCGTCCACTACCGCGACAAGCCGCTCTCGCGCGGCAAGGTCTTCTGGCTCGGGGCCGCGTGCCTCGTGTGGATGACCGTGGTCTCGCTCTCGCTGACCCCGCTGGACAACATCGTCTACGACTGGTTCTTCACCTGGGTGGACTACCAGGGCGCCGGCCCTGACGGCACCGCCTACCTCCAGGGCTACCCGCAGGAGCTCGTGCTCACCACGCTGCTCATCTGCGCGCCGTTCACCGGCTTCACCCTGCCCCTGCTCGAGGAGTACTACTTCCGCGGCTTCCTGCTGCCCCGCCTCCCGCAGCTCGGCAAGTGGGCCCCGTTCTTCAACACCTTCCTCTTCTCGGTGTACCACTTCTGGGCCCCTTGGACGGTCCTGTCCAAGCTCGTCTTCCTCTACCCGGGCGTCTGGCTCGCCTGGAAGAAGCAGGACATCCGCATCTCGATCGCCATGCACCCCGGCTCGGCGCTGCTGATGACCGTGGTCGGCGTCATCGCCCTCGCCTCCGGCGCGTACTCGATGTAAGACCGCCCGAAACGAGGGGTGCCGTCCGCTGGCCGAGGGCCGGATGCCTCGCTCTGGAGCAGGCCGCAAGCGCGCCGGGCAGGTCGGTGGGCAAGATCTCCGTCGAGACGTTGCCCTCGGCCGACTTCACCACGATGCAGCCGAGCGCCCAGGTCTCCGCTCTATCAACGATGATCACGCGCTATCGGTGAGCTGGGCAAACGGGCCCTCATCGTCCAAGCCACTCTCGACACCCGGACCGTCTACCAGGATGGCGTGAACCTGCACCGGGCGATGTCCGCCTCCCGCCTGGTCAGCCTCCAGGACGTGCGCATGCACGGCATCTTCGGCCGCCTGCCGAACCCCTGCGTCGACAACGCGGTAAACACCTATTTCCGCGACGGCACCCTGCCCGCCACCGACCTCACCTGCCACGCGGACTGAACGTCACATGGCAGGACGGCATGGGCCGCGGCAAGGCGTTCTGCCTTGTCGCGGCCCGAGCTGTCAGCGGAGACTGCGCTACCCACACAGGGCAAGGAACCGTGACAGAGGCGAATAGCCAGGTCATACCATCGATGATCGCCCCATCTTGTGATCGGCCCGACCACCCGGACGTCCCCACTCCGGGTGCCTCGCCTTCACCATCACAGCAAGACGAACGGTGAGGACCATCGACGTGGCCGCGCCCATGTCACCTGGCTGGAACCCCGTACGACGCGACGCTCAAGCCCGCGCCCGGCGGAAAGGAGCGCCACGTCGAGATCCGCGCCACCGACACCTCCGTGCAGGAGGTCGCGCCGGGGGCGCGGCAGCGGGTGCGGACGTTCAACGGGACCATGCCGGGGCCGGTGTTGCTGGGCAAGGTGGGGGGCGTGTTCGTGGTGACAAGCCCGACGGGTGGATGTTCCGGCTACGGCCGGATGAATCCGTTCACGATCAGTGGCAGCGACGCGTCCAGGCCCGCCACGTTCAGCACCCCCGCGTCGGCAGGGTCGCCGATCGAGTAGCTCGCCGCCGTCATCGCCGCCACGACGACGCGGGCATCTGCTGCCACCGTGCGCCGGTAGGCGTCGAGCTCCTGCGACGGGTGAGACCGCCCGGCCCACGTCTCGTTGTCGGTGAACACCACGAAGCCGTCCACGGCCATCCGCTGGTCGCGCGCCCACCGGAACGGCAGCGACAGGTCGGTGCCGCCGCCGGACGGCCGCCAGCTCTTGAGCTCCCGGAGGCTGGTACGCGGCGTCACCTTCGACGCGTGGACGCTGGTGTCCACGTCGATGACATGCACGTTCCCCTTCTCGATGCGGGCGAGCATGACGGCCAGAGCGCAGCCGACCTCGTACGGCGAACCGATCGACGAACCGCCGACCATGACGCCGCTGTTGCCGTACCAGTCACCCGACATCGACCCGGACGAGTCCACCGCGACCAGCAGTCGCCGGCCCGAAGGCTCGACGCTGCCGAACGACAGCTCGTACGTCTCCTCCAACGCGTCGAGGATCGCCGGGACCGGCGTCCACGCCTGTACGTCGGCGCGCGGGTTCGGCTGGGACCGGCCCGAGCCGTAGACGCGCAGCGCGAGGAAGGCGTCCATCGGGTGGATGCGCGCCCGAAGGAGCGCCCCCTGGTCGGTGAGCCGGGCGACCGCGCGCCGGGTCGCGTCGTTCATCGGACGCAGGGTGCCGATGCGGGTCATGCGGGACAGGTTGCGGATGAGCGCGGTCAGGCCGACCGTGTCGATCAGCGCCTCCCACACGCTCGGCTCGCGCAGCATGGCGTCGGGCAGGAACTCCCACGGCACCTTCCGCTCGGTCACGACGTGGATCGCGTCGCGCGGCGTGGTGACGGCCTTGGCGACCAGGAACCGGTCCACCGACTCCAGCACGTCACGCGCTTCGGCATCGGAGACGTTCCCGGCGATCCAGCCGAACAGCCGCGCCCGCTCCGGGCTGTCCGCCTTCGGGTGCGCGATGCGCAGCACGTCGCGCAGGTCGAACGCCTCGCCCTGCGGGGTCTTGCGCTGGCGGGCCTTGCACACCTTGAACGCGACGGTGTCCGCGCGGTCCGACAGGAACCAGGAGGCGAGGGCGGTACGCAGCGACCGGCCGACGACCGGCGCGCTGCCGCGAGCGGTCGGCTTGCCGCCCAGGTTCTTGTAGTAGCCGAAGAACTGAGCGAGGTGGTCGGTGGTGCGCGCCACCTTCGGCAGCGCCGTCTTGGCCGCCTGGCGGGTGGCCGCGTCGCCCTTGGCGTAAGCGGCGGCCAGCGTGAACAGCGCCGGGCGCTGCTTCGGGGCGCGCGGCGGGCGCGCGGTCGAGATCTCCGTCAGCAGCTCGACGACGCGCGGGCCGTCCTCGGCGATCGCCTCGAACAACACGCCGGCGTTCTCGGCCGTCAGCTGATCCTGCGACACGTAGTAGGTGCCGCCCGTGGTGCCGAGGATCAGGAAGTCCTCCAGCTTGCGCCACAGGTCCTTGGCGAACACGTAGCCGCCCGCCGCGTTCTTCACCTGCTCGGTGCGTCCGGGCAGAGGCTGGGTCTGCGGGGTTGCGAATGCGGAAACGCTTGCGAGAGGGTCACGGTTGCGGGCCATGAAGGATCTCCAAGGTGTTCGACCCGCCAGGCGGCGGATGTGGGGGAGGACTTCGATCCGCCCTCCCGTGATCGTCAGCCTTGCCGGTGGCACGGATGTGGGGCTCCTGCCGGGCGCCCAGCCGACCTGGGCATGCTGGCCCATGAGTGGGCCAGAAAGGAGTCGAACCTTTTACCTGTGTGGTAACCAACAGAATTCGACCCGTGCTCCCGACAGGGCTGACGAGTGGATCGGTGTGGTTCGGAGAAGACACGGATGTGGGATGTTCACCGGCGTTTGGTGCTCTGGCCAACTGAGCTACCGGAGCGTTAGCCCCGGGCAGGACTCGAACCTGCGACCGCCCCATTAGAAGTGGTAACCGACGAACTTCGACCCGTGCCCTCACCGAACCGCACCGAAGACCGTCGAGCCGGGAGCGGATACGGATATGAGAAGCGGCACCGGATGCGATCTTTTTTCCAGAAAGAGATAACCGACGCCATTCGACCCGTACCCGCTCCGAGCCCGACGGGATGGTGGATTTCGGAGGGGCTTAACTGATCGAAACCGTAGCATGGGAGGCCGATCAGAGCGCAAGTTCTTTTGCTTGCGCGGTCACGCGGTAAGGCGTAAATACGCAGGTCGCGTCGTTGGTGATTAATCTAGCCGGGAGGCGATGTGCGCATCGGGGAGCTCGCGTCTCGGACCGGAGCCAGCCATGTAGGTGCGACCCCGAAGAGGGTAGCTGTTGCAGGAGGACATCAGTCGGTGGCGACCTCGGCGGTGCGGCGGCGCGCGGCCGTCTGAAGGTGCGATCCGCATCATCCTGTGCTGCGGGACCTCTTCCAGGATCGCCTTGCGCGCTACATCGCCTCCCACCGAGGATCCCAGACCCAGGCGAGACGAACATCACCACAAAAACAGTCACACCGTGAAAACGACAGTCTTCCCGGCATTGGGAGCCGCGATGCCATAGGAATTCCCTATGGCGTCTGCTGACATTTCGTCTTTGCCTCTCGTTCTTTTCCCGATGTACCGTGAATCCGCTCGGCGAGGTGCACACCCGCGATTTTCCGAAAGATTCACGTCGGTTCTTGTTACGTCGAGCGGATGAGCACGCAATCGAGAGGAATGGTGGCATGACCTCGTTCGAGGACGGATATGAGACGCGAGAGCTCAAGGGAAAGCGAGCCCTGGTCACAGGTGGTTCCCGCGGAATTGGAGCGGCCGTCGTGCGCCAGCTCCTGGACGCGGGCGCCGAGGTGTTGGCCGCCGCCAGGTCGACCACGTACACGGCGCCGGAGGGGGCCGCCTTCGTGACAGCCGACATCCGGACACAGGCTGGGACGCAGGCGCTGGCCGCGGCCGCGCAGGAGACGCTCGGCGGGGTGGACATCCTGGTCCACAACGCGGGTGGAGCGCGGGCCAACGAGGGCGCCAGCGCCATGACGATCCCTGCCGAGGACTGGCAGGACACGCTGGAGCTGAACCTCCTGGCGGCTGTGCGGCTGAACTCGCTGCTGGCACCGGGGATGCGGGAACGGGGATCGGGGGCGATCGTGCACATCTCCACGGCCGCGCTCCTGCCGCCGCTGCCGGCGTTCGCGCACTACCAGGCGGCGAAGGCGGGGCTGGAGAGCTACAGCCGGGCGCTGGCCGCGGAGCTGGCCCCGTTCGGAGTCCGGGTCAACGCCCTAGGCCCCGGCAGGACCTCCACACCCGGCGGCGAGGAGACGCGGAAGCGGTGGGCGAGCGACGACGAGGAATCGGTCGCGACCGCCACACCCCCGCTCGGGCGCGACGGCCAGCCTGACGACATCGCCAACGTGGTGCTGTTCCTCGTGTCCGACCGGGCGAGCTGGCTCACCGGGACCTACTTCTCCGTGGACGGCGGCGAATCCCCAGGAACTGACGCCGACGGCATTCAGCACTCCGAATTCGACACCAGGAATTCGGCAGCCGGTATTCGGAGCGAGAACCGGGCGTAGCCGCCGAGCTGTCACATCAACGAACGAAGGAATTCTGACATGGAAAAATACCGCGCCAAGAATGTCGTGGTCACCGGTGGCAGCAGCGGCATTGGGCTCGCGATCGCGAAGTTGCTGGCGGACGGCGGAGCCCGCGTGGCGATCACCGGCCGTTCTCAGGCCACGCTCGACGCCGCGCGGGAGCGGCTCGGCGAGAACGTGGTGGCCTTCCGTGGCGACGTGTCCTCGCTGTCCGACCTGGACGCCCTGGCAGACCGGATGAAGGTCGAGCTCGGCACGATCGATGCCCTGTTCGTCAACGCGGGCATCACAGTCCTCACGCCTTTCGAGTCGACGACCGAGGAGATGTACGACGAGCTGTTCGCGATCAACGTCAAGGGCGCCTTCTTCACCGTGCAGAAGCTCGCCCCGCTGCTGAGCGGGGGCGCCGGCGTCGTCCTCACCACCTCGGTCGCCGGCACCGTCGGCATGCTGGACACCAGTGTCTACGCGGCCGGCAAGGCGGCGCTGCGCTCCATGGCCCGTAGCTTCTCCCGCGAGCTGCTTCCGCGCACGATTCGCGTCAACGCGATCAGCCCCGGTCCCATCGACACAGGGATTCTGGAGCGCTCAATGACCAAGGAGGCCGCCGAGCAGTTCAAGGCAGAGCGCGTCGCGGACAATCCCATGCGGCGTTTCGGCACCCTCGACGAGATCGCCACTGCGGCCGCGTTCCTCGCCTTCGACGCGACGTACACCGCAGGCATCGAGCTCGCCGTGGACGGCGGAGTCACCCAGCTGTGACTGGCCCGTGAAGCTCACCGGCCCCAGCGCCTGACCGACGAAAGGAGGCGGAGCTGTCCCAGATTTCCTGACGCAGGAGCTCGAGCAGAGCCGTCGCCGCCGGGCCCGCGCCGGACGGGACCACGGCGATGACAGGCTGGGACACGGCCGGGAACACCGGACGCGCGAGGTGCTCATAACCGCGGGGCACCGCGGAGGCTGGGACGAGCGTCACTCCCAGGCCGTGGGCGGCCCACCGCACAGCTGTCGCCGTCTGGGACACGCGGGCGACCGTAGTCGGGGTCAGCTCGTTGTCCCGCGACACCTCCAGCAGTACGCCGTCGAGTGCGCTGTCGCGGTCGAACCTGACCCACGGCTCCCCCTCCAGCTCGCGCAGCTCGACCCGGTCCGCGGCGAGCTGCCGGTGCCCGGCGTCCAGTATCACGACGAACTCCTCCTCGCCGAGGTGGTGGGCGTCCGCGGGGCTCCGCTTGCAGGCCGCCATCAGGGCGAGGTCCACCGCACCCCTGCGGCACAGCCGTTCCAGCTCAGCGGAGCTCGACTCCTCGAAAACGGTGACCTCCAGCCGCGGAAAGCGGCGCCGCAGCACGCTCAGCGCACCCGGCAGCTGCCGCGTGCCGAAGCCCAGCTGCGCCGAGACGACCAGCTCGCCCACCAGGTCATCCGCACCGGCCCGCGCCGTTGCCCTCGCCCGCCGCGCCGCGCTCACCGCGACCTGCGCCTCTCGCAGGAACGCCTGGCCGACCGCGGTGGGCACCAGTCCGCCCGGCGTTCGGGCGAACAGCGTCACGCCGAGGTCGCGCTCCAGGTTGCGGATCTGCTGGGACATCGACGGCTGGGCGACGTGCAGCAACTCCGCCGCCGCCGTCACCGAGCCCTCCGCCGCAACCGCCAGGGCGTACTCGAACTGGCGCAGGCTCATCGGCACCCGTTCCCTCCTGGGGTGGAGCGCGGTCCACCCGGTCGTCATCGTGTCCCGCAGTACTCACGTCAGCCGGATTCCCCAACCGGAGGTGAACGTTCTTCAGCCCACCCGGTGCCCTCGCCTCAACGCACTCTCATCCCGAACCCTTCCCGGAGGTAGCACCGACCGGTGACTGCTGCCCCGAACCGAGCCCCCGCCCAGCGGCGGCAGCCAGGTTGTTGTAAACGCGCCCCGGGGATCCAGCACGCGCCGGGCCCCGGGTACCGTGATCGACCGGCTGATCGCCCGCCGACCTCAGGCTTTGAGGGCTCGTTCGATGAGATCTTGCAGCCGCTGTTCCTCCTTCGAATCGCCGCTGGGCTTGAGCTTGTCCTTGAGTCCCTGGGCGAAGGGCTTCATCGACCAGCTGGGGAGGACGTCCGCCGCGCGACACAGCGCCCCGAGGGTGACGGTCGAGTTGGGCTTGTCCATGCCTGGGATCTTGAAATCCGCCTGCTCACACAGTTCCGTGAGGGTGCGGGCATCGACGGTTTTCAAGGCTGTCGAATTCGCTCGCGAGAGCAGCTCGCCGGCGAGATAGCGCCGGGTCTCGATCGAGACGCCGGTCGTCGGCGTCGCGAAGAACGCGATGAGCATCGGCAGCACGTGCAGCATGAACCGCACGTTCTGGCACGCGAACGCGCAGTACGAGGCCATGATGCTGTCCCGGTAGCGCGCGATGTCGGCATCGTCATTGTCTTCGACGCCGCCCAGTGCGTCCCAGTGGTTCTTCACGTCCTTCATGCTTAGGCTGTTGAGATTGACCTGCGTCGTCGGCTTCTTCGCGCCAGGGGGCATGCCGGTCGCCAGGTGGCCGAACGCGTAGAAGTACTCGACCATCGTCTGCTTCGACTCGTGGCCGGTGTTGATGCGCGTGTACCAGTCCGCTTGTTGATCTGTTGCTCCACACGGCCCCGGGATCAGGTCGACGAACGACGTCCGCAGGAACGAGAAGCTGCCGCGCCAATCGACCAGGGCGAGCTTCTGGAACAGCTCGGCGATCCCGCCCTCGGGCTTCGAGCGCAGGAGCAGGGGGATGCCGTCCACGTACGGAGACCCCAGGTCCGTATGCGTGACCGGCCAGCAGAACATGTTCACGAACTCGGCGTTACCGGCGGCGCCGCGCATCAGCGCCTGCTCGTCTTGATTACCGTGCTTGAGCATGTGTATCACGAGCTGCCCCTCGTCATGCCGGGCGAGATCCAGGTCGAGCTCCTGCAGCCGCGCCTCAGCCTGCGTGTACTGGGATGCGATGCTGTCGCTGTCCTTCTTCGACAACACCGTGAGGTCGCCGGCGGCGACCTTGCCGGTGCCGAAGGAGGCGTACTTCTGGAAGCTCTTGCACAGGAAGACCTCGAGGCTGCCGTCGGCGATGGCGCCCTTCAGGCCGTTGAGCACCTCGTCGAGCCGGGTCCGGCCGGTGGACAGGTCGAGCCCGTCCTCGACGGTGGTGTCGAGTATCAGCGCGAACGGCGGGTCATCCGCCTTGCGTGCCTTCAGACCCTCGAGCACGCCTTCCACGAGGTTCTTTGTCGATGGCGACTCGAAGGGCGTGCTCGGGTTCAGCGCCGCGACCACGACATCCTTGCGCGGCTTCGCCGTCTCTCCCTTCTTGAGCTTGCCGAGCAGTTTCCCGGTCTCGAAGTAGTCGACCTTCTCGGTGGCGCGCGAGACCTGGCCGGTGCGCCGCGCCGACAGCGCGATGTACAGCGCCGTCCCGAGCGCGTCCATGCCGCTGGTCATGAGGTGGCTGCTGAGCTCGATCTCCCTGCCGACGTTCGGCGCGATGCTCGGCGCCCGCTTCAGCAGGACGTCCTGCATCGTCTTCCAATAGTCAGTACGTGTGTAGTTCTTGGCCACGGCGAGCACGACGGCGATCTCGTCCATCATGAGGTCGACTGCGCGCAACGCCGTCGACGGGTTCGGATCCTCGACGACGATGTCGAGGAGCCGGCTCAGCGAGCCCAGGGCGTCGGCGGTCAGCGCGTCTTTGCGGTCCGGGCCATGTTTGTCGGTGAGGCCGAGCATGAGGTGCTCGACCATGGCGCACACCGGCGCCAGCTCGCCCTTCCCGCGCGCGATGTCCTGCAGGCGGGAGAACGCGCTGGAAGTGATGAGCTGCGCGAGGTCGGCGTGCGTGTCGACGGGGGATTTCGGCCGAGGCGGGGGTTGGTCCGCGTCCATGAGCTCGTAGAGCTGGTACGCCGACGGCGTCGCGCCGATCTCCTCCAGGATCTCCTTCCAGCTCAAGGAGAAGTCGGTGGTGCCCCTCAGCACGCTGATGCCCGTCTCCCCCTTGAGTGGCTGGATCTCGAGCTTGGCCAGCACCTCCGGGCCCAGTACCATCCTGAGCTTGCGCAGCACGCGCGGGCTGTTGACCAGGATGTCGCCCTCTTTCAGCTTGCCGTCCGCCTGTAGCTTCTCCTCGAATTTCTGCAGGGCTTCGCCGTAGGACGTGCGCCAGTAGCTGGTCTCGAGGTCGTGCTGGGTCGACAGGTTACTCTGGCCGGTGCGCTTGCTGCTCGCCGTACGGAAGCCCACCTGCTCGACGATGTGCGCCTGCCCGGCGACCGCCACCCGCCCGAGCGCCGTGCGGCGCTCCTGCGAGTACGGCGTCTTGCTGCTGCTGATTGACTTGACGTCATCCAACGCCTTTTTGAGGTAGGCCATCGACGAGGCGTCGTCCGCATCGTCAGTGCGCTTCGCGAGCTCGTCCAGGTCGACGGCGCCTTTGCCCGGCGCGGCGAGGTCGAGCGCCTCGAGCGATGGGTTGCGGCCCGGCGCGCGACCGTCCTCAGGCTGCGGCACCTGCTTCTGCGGCGTCTTGGGCTTGAGACGAACCTCGGCGGTCGCCTTCAGGAAGTCGAGGGCGGGGTTGCTTCTGAGCTGCGCCACGATGAGCCGGGACATCGTGCTGCGCTCATACGCCGAGCGCTGGGCCAGCATCTCGGCCATGTGTTGCACGGAGAACGTTGTGTCCTGCAGCGCGTTCGCCACCACCTTGGCGGTGGTCGAGTCGGGCTTCTCGGTGAACTTCTGCCAGCCCGGCGGCGTTGATGTGGAGACCGGTGCGGAGGCAACGGACACGTTACGCTTCGTGATGGGCACGTCAGACATGTCTGATATGCCAGGCATGATCTTTTCTGATCCGGCGATCGTACGCCTGCGCTGACGCTTGTTTTTGCTCGTGCCGATGCTCGGCCCTGACTTTTTCATGATCCCCCAGCCGTTCTTCTCAAAACTCCCCCTTGCCAGACGACCCGATCGATCGTCCACCTTTTCCCGGGCGTGCAAAGCTTCCCTGTCCGCCACATTCGTAGCGAGCTTCTTTGGTCCAGCACGTCGGCGCCGTACGCAACATCTGGCCCTGTCTGACGAACGATGGTCCGCCTCTGTCCGGATGAGGACAGGTCGCTCGGTCGCCATATTCGTGGCGCCGTTTCTGAGCTTGTATCTGGGGGGGCGTGGACCGCTCTGTGGGGTCGGTCCGGATTACACAGGCTTCTCTGAGGGGGACGCATGGCGGGCAACGAGCCGCTCCCGAGCTACGAGGAACTGTTCGACGGCACGAATCTCGATCGCCGGCAGGAGGACGAGGCCAGGACGGTCTACTCGCCGGGGGCCTATCTCGCGGATCTCCTGGGGCTGCTCGAGACCGTTCTGGAGCAGCCGTCGCTGCTCGGCGACGACCGGCGCGCCGACCTGAAGAGGGTCCTCCTGGACGGGGAGAACACCTTCGGCGAGTCTCCTTACCTGGACATCGTCATCGAGCTGCTGGAGAGGCTCGCCGGGGACCAGCCGTACGAGCGGATGCGGCAGCGGCTGGAGCACCCGTTCGGGATGCCGTTCTCGCTGGACGAGGAGCGGTTCAAGACCTACCTCCGGCACCTCAGGACCGGACCGGACGAGCTCTACCGGATCTTCGCTCCGGTGGCCGACGCCGACACGGTGGCCCGGCTGTTCCTGGGGTTGTCCGCGGAGGCCGTCACGCATCTGACGTCGCCGGCGGACGAGGCGCGGATCAAGGCGTTCTACGGGCTCGCACCGCAGGATCAGCTGGCCTCGCTCGCGGAGGTGGAGAGGTTCAAGCAGGTGACGGGCCTGTCGGCGCTGGAGCTACTGGAGCTGCTCCGCGAGCCGGAAGACCTCGTACGGCCGCCCAAGGACTCCTACGTCAACCAGGACAGCGAGCCGGTCACCATGTCGCCGGACGGCACGCGACTGCAGGGGGCCACCTCCGGCTGGTACGACCGGATCAGCCGGATCGTCCGGCTGGCCAGGTGGACCGGGCTCGGCCTCAGCGACCTCGATCGCGTCCTGACCACGTGCTGCGGGGGCACGCTCGACGCGGCCGCGCTGCGGACCACCGCGCTCGTCGTGCATCTGCGGCAGGGCTACGACCTCACCGTCGACGCGGTGTGCGGGCTGGTGGCGGAGGTCGAGCCGGTGCCCGAGAAACTGCCCGCGATGTCGGGCGACATCCTCGGCCCGCACAACAAGGAGTACCGCCGCAAGCTGGCCATCGGGATTGGGGCCTCCGAGAGCGACATCATGGAGACCGTGCGGCGCTACCGCGACCGCTACAGCGCCCTGGAGCCGAGCCCCTTCGACCGCGCTCCGATCGGATCGTCGCAGATCGCGCTGCTGCGGCGGACCGGCAGGCTGACGTCGGCGCTCGGCATGTCCGCCGGCGAGCTGTTCGACCTGCTGGGGGTGCTGGAGAGCGACCCGTCGCTGTGGCGGTATTCCACGTTCTCCCTCCTGGGCGGGGTCGAGCCGAAGACGCAGGACTGCTACCGCATCTTGGAGGGCGGCGACCCCGCCTCCGGCCTGTGGCTGGCCCAGACGCTGCTCGCGGTCGCCCGATGGATGCAGGACGGTGGCTTCGGCGCCCAGGAACTGGCCGAGATCCTGGGGGGCGGATCCGGCGGGTCCAGCGGGTCCGGCGGGTCCCGCGGGGATGACCGGCTCGCGGTGCTGGAGGGCCTCGACCAGCGGTTCCAGTCGGTGGCCATGGAGCCGGCCATGTTCGAGGGCGAGCGCTTCGGGCCGCGGGCCGCGCAGGCCGTACACGACGTGCTGGCGACCCACACCGGCGCAGTGGTGTCGGAACGCGACGCCCGGCTGCTGCGCCTCGACCCCGACACGGTGGCCGTGGCCGCGTACGAGGCGGTCACCTCCCTCGGCATGATCGTCGACGACGACCTCATCGGGTTGGGGCTTGGTGAGCGTCTGGCCGGCAAGATCCACACGCAGCTCGTGCTCAGCGGACGGCTGCGCGCCGACGGCACGCTCGGCACCGAGGGCATGCCCGAGACCGACTATGCGCTGAACCTGGAGCGGGATTTCATGCCGTTCAAGGAGGCGCTGTTCAAGCTGATCAACAGCGTCGGCAACGGCACCTCGTCCTTCTATCCCTCCGATCTGGCCACGGTCGGCAACCTGTCCCAGGGGCAGCTCGACGAGTTGTACGACAACCTGATCTACCACGGGTACGTCGACGAGGAGGGCGCCATCCAGGATCCGGAGTTCTTCGCCGACGAGGAGAACCTCGAGGCGTTCCGCGTCAACGCCGGCCTGTCCGACGTCGCCCCCGAGATGCTCACCCTGCTGCGCCGGCGCATCGACGCCTTCCGCGCCGAGTCGCTCGTCCTCGACCCCGGGCTTCTCGCGGGGCTGCGGCTCAGCGAGGCGCGGCTGGCCAGACTGATGGACGGGCTGCGCTTCAACGGCTACATCGACGAGAACGGCCGCTATCTGAACAAGCAGGCGCTGGCCGCGCTCCAGTCCGCAGACTTCGCGCTGCCGCCCGAATTCCACCCGCACCGGCAGGCCGTGCTCGACGTCGTGAAACGGCAGATCGGCGAGCTCGAGACCGAGCTTTACACCTTCACCCCCGAGGACTTCGCCGGGACCGCGGACCTGGCGATGGCGCAGCGGGCGATGGCCGCGATGGAGGGCGTCTGTCTGAGCGACGGCTGGCCGGTCGCCGAGGTGGAGACGCTCGGCGACGGGTTCACCGCGGCCGAGACCGGCATCGTGGCCCGGCGGGTCGCCGAGTGCGCGCAGGACGAGCGGCCGTACCGGATCCACCTGGAGGCGCTGGGCGAGCTCGGCTTCGACGACGAGCAGCAGAGCCTGGTCGTCGAGAAGCTGATCGCGCAGGGACACCTCACCGACGGCCTGTCCGTGCCGCGCGAGGCCGTCCCCTTCTTCGCCAACCCCGCGAACGTCGTCAGCTTCGCCCTGCACGGGCTGGAGGACTTCGAACGGGACGTGTTCTTCCTGCTGCACGCGGTCGCCGTGGCGCTCGCCGAGGCAGTCGAGGAGGTGACCGCCACGCTGGAGAACCGCGCCGGGCAGCAGCAGGAGGCGCTCACCTCCGCACTGGCCGACGCGTTCGGCGTGCCCGAGGGAAGCGCCGCGGCGATCTGCGCGGGCGTCGCCGGCGGGCTGCCCGAGGCGATGGAGACCCTCCTCCCGCCGGTCATCGCCGTCCCCCGGCGACTGTCTGATCCGCACTTCCAGGCCGCCTACGAGCGCATCCGCCGCTTCGCGCTGCTGGCCGGCAAGCTCGGCATGGACGAGACCGAGGTCGCCGTCGCCTTCCACGACCAGGACCTGACCGGCAAATACCCCGAACCCCTGGCCCTGCCGCCGGGCGTCGACGTCGTCGACGCGCTGCTGCGCAGCTCCGACGGCCGCATCTACGTGTTCGCCGGCGACGTCTACTGGGCCTACTCCGCCGACACGTACGCCCTGCTCGACCCCAGGTCCAAGGCACTGACCGAGCTGTCGCCCCGGTTCACCGGGCTGACCCGGGTCGACGCCGCCTTCGCCTTCCCCGACGGCGCCGAGTGGATCGTCGGCCGCGCCGTCGAGCGGAACGAGGGTGACGAGCTCCCCGATCGGGAGGTCTCGCGGCTGTTCGTCAAGGAGCCGGGCAGCATCCGCTGGGCGCCCCGTGACCAGCTGTGGGGCAAGGTCAGGAACAACTTCGAGGCCCCGCGCCGGATCGACAGCGCGTACGTGGACGAGAACGGCAGGACCTACCTGTTCTGCGCCGACCAGTACATCCGATACTCGGACCCCGATTTCACGACAGTCGACGAGGGCTACCCGCGCGGCGTCGCCGAATGGTGGCAGGCCGAGGGCCACGACACGCCGCTGCCCGAGGCATTCACCGGGGCGCTCGACGCGGCCTTTCAGGACGTGGACGGGCATGTCCACCTGTTCGCGGGCGGCCGCTACTTCGAGATCGGCGGGCAGGAGCAGCCGATCTCCGCCCGGTGGGGCCGCATCCGCAACGCCTTCGACGGCGCGCAGAGCCTCGACGGCGCGTTCACCGGCCCCGACGGCAGGACGTACCTGTTCCGCGCCAACCAGGTGTCCCGTTACACCGACAGCGTGGAGAACCACGGCGTGCGGGTGGACGACGGCTATCCGCGGCGTATCGAGACCGAGTTCGCCCGTCTGCCCGGTGAGTTCCACGCCGGCGTCGAGGCGGCCTTCACCGAGCCCGTCTCGGGGATGGTGCACCTGTTCAAGGACGGCAGGACGGTCTCCTTCGCCGCCTCCGGCGTCGGCGTGCCGCAGCCGACGGCCGAGCGCTGGGGCAAGGTCGCCGACGTGCTGGCCGGCGGCGCCGTGGACGCCGCGCTCGTGGGCATGGACGGCAAGACCTACCTGTTCAGCGGCGAGAGGTACATCCGCTACTCCGGCGCCGACTACGCCGTCGTCGACCTCGGCTACCCGCGCAGGATCGCCGGCGACTGGGGAGGGCTACGCAAGGTCGGCGCCGCCTTCGTGATGGACGGCAGGACGTACCTGTTCGGCCAGGGCGGCCACCTGTTCGACGTGCCGCTCGCCCAGGAGCCCGAGCTGAACGAGGGCCGCCTGTCGCCGGCGCTGCGCCGCCACTTCCTGGAGCATGGCCTGACCTTGGCCGAGAACGCCACCGTCACCTCCGAGGGCACGGACGAGTACAGGAAGTGGCACGTCGGCACCGAGCAGGGCATCGCGCTGACGCTCCGCAGGAACCCGCTGCACATCCAGGTGCACGCCGACGGCGGCGACTTCCACGTCCGCTACTCCACCAGGGACTACGCCACCCCGGACCCCGGCTACCCCAAGCCGATCTCCGACAACTGGTGGAACCTGCCCGCATCGCTGGCCACCGACCCCCGCTTCGCGGTCATCGATGCGGTCTTCACCGACGGCACCGGCCGCACGTACCTCTTCGCCGGCGACAGCTTCGTGGTGTCCGACGCCCGGCACCGCTGGTGGTCGGAGCCGCGCACGATCGATGGCCACTGGGACAGCCTGCTGCCCTTCACCAGGGTGGACGCCGCCTTCGTCGGCAAGGACGGCCGGACTTACATCTTCTCCGGCGACCGGTACATCCGCTTCTCCGGTGACGACTACACCAGGGCCGACGACCGCTACCCGGCCTCCGTCCCGGCGTACTGGGGCAACGTGGTCAACAGGATTGCCCGGACGGGCCTGGTGGACGCCGCGCTGACCAGGACCGTGACGGAGGAGATCGACGGCAGGAAGGTGGACAACCACTACACCTACCTGTTCTCCGGCGACCAGTACGTACGTTACCTGGGCACGGAGCTCGAGTACGTGCAGGACGGCTATCCGGCCGCTCTGTCCGCGCTGTCGCGGGAGCCCGGGATGGCGGCCCTGGACGTCACGCTCGACGGTGTGGACGCCGCCTTCGCCGACCGCCGCAACGTCCACCTCTTCCGCGGCCGCCGCTGCCACATCGTGTCCGACGGCCTCTACCGCCGCTACGACGACGCCTCATTGAGCGGGCTGAGCTGCGCGTTCCTGGAGGACGGCAAGCTGCTGGCGGAGGACGGCGGCGGCTGGCGCCATCGCGCGGGCATCGAGGCCGTCGAGGGCCACGGGTTCGCGCAGGAGACCGGTACGCCCCGGTCGCTGCGTGCGGCGCCGGCGGAGTTCCGCCGCGGGCTCGACGCCGTGCTGCGCGGCGCCGACGGCACCACGTACCTGTTCAAGGGGCCGGACTGCGTCAACACGCGGCTGAACAGGCCGTACCTCCTCGCCGAGGAGTGGGGCAAGCCGCGTAACACGATTTATCAGGACAACAAGGTGGACGCGGCGTTTGTCGGCAGGGACGGCAGGACATACCTGTTCAGCGGCGATCAGTTCGTCGTCTACGCCGACCCTGGCCCGGCCGATACCGCCGCCCCCAACCCCGGCCTCACCATCGACGGCGAGCCTCGGCTCATCTCCGAGCACTGGGGCGGCCTGGACGACGTCGCGCTCGCGTACGTCCGCGGCACGAAGACGTACGTCTTCGAGTCGCCCGACGAGGAAGGCCGCATGCGCTACCTCGTCTACTCCGGCACGGACTACACCGAGCCCGACGGCGAGCCGCAGCTCGCCGACGAGAGCTTCTGGCAGGTGCCCGAGCAGTACCGCATACTCGGACGCCCCGTGCCCGACGCGGTGCTGTTCGCGGGCGACACCATGCTCCTGCTGCACGGCGAGCACTGCCTGCAGTACGACGAGAGAGCCAGCGCCTGGTCCTATCCGCGCCCGATCGAGCGGCTCTGGCCCGGCTTCGAGCGCATCCTCGAATCCAGCAGGGAAGACGGTGACGCGCTGCGCACGGCGTTCACCGCGCCGGACGGCTCGACGTACTTCTTCCTCTCCGAGCAGTACTCCCGCCATGACGGACACGACTTCGCCCCGCTCGCGGTCATCCGCGACCGGTGGGGCAGGTCGCCCAACCCATTCGTGCCCGACGACGCGACCGCCAGGATCGACGCCGCCTGCGTCTTCGGCGACGACACGACGTTCCTGTTCTCCGGCGACCGGTATGTCCGCTACACCGGTTCCGAATACCGTTACATCGATCCCGGTTACCCAAAGAAGATCGTCGGCAATCTGCGCCGCGAGGCGGCCTTCGCCAACCTGCCGGAGTCGTTCGACGACGCGGTCACCGGCCGCACGATCGACGCCGCCATCGCCAACGGCCGCACCGCCTACCTCTTCGCGGGCGGCTCCTGCCACGTCGTCTCCCGCGCCGCGACCACCACCCGCGACCTCGCCGTCTTCGGCCGCGTCAGGAACAATCTCGTGGAGAGGGAGAAGGTGGACGCGACGGTCGTCACCGGCGCGCACACCTACCTGTTCTCCGGCGACCAGTACGTCCGCTACACCGGCACCGAGTACGAGTACGCCGACGACGGTTACCCCCGCACTATCCTCCCCGGCCTCGCCCTCGATCTGCGCATGCAGGACCCGCCCGCGGACTTCGCCGACGGCCTCGACGCGGCCTTCCGCACCCCCGGCCCCGCCGGCACCGTCCACCTGATCAAGGGCAACCTCTGCCAGCGGGTCGGCGAACCGGCCGCGCAGCCTGTCAACGCCCTGTTCGGCAAGGTACGCAACGCCTTCGCAGACGCCGGCCACAGGCTGATCGACGCCGCCTTCGCCGCGCCCACCGGCGAGCTGTACGCCTTCAAGGGCGAGCAGTACGTCCGTTACCGTCCGGGCGCGTTCGAGTTCGTGGAGGAAGGCCACCCCCGTACCGTCCGTGACGACTGGGGCGACCTGCCGGACCGCTTCGAGTCGGGCGTCGACGGCGCCTTCGTCTTCGAGGGCCGCACGTACCTGTGCAAGGGCGACGAATACGTACGCTACTCCCGCGGCTATCACGAGGTGGACCGCACCTACCCGCAGCGGTTCCGCTACCGCTGGGGCGGCACGGCCGACTACCGGCTGAGCGACGTGCACACGATCTCCAGGTTCATCGACCTCGCCCGGCGGCACCCGGACGGCCTGCCCGCCTTCCTGCTGGACCCGCCGACCGTGGTGCAGGACCCGTACGCCTACCTGGGAGACCTGTTCGGCTGGGACGTCGATGAGATCAGGTGGGCCAAGCGCAACGCCGCGCTCTTGACCGCCGAACCCGAGGCCATCGCGGCCGCGGCGGCAAGCGCCGCGCCGGTGCGGCAGGAGGAGGACCGCTTCGAGGTCGAGTTCCTGCTCCGCCTGGTCGAGCTGTTCACGCTCACCGGCCGGATCGGGGACGCCCCGTCCACGCTCTACACCGACGTGTGGCGGCACGCCTTCGGCGACCCGCCCGCCCTGGCGGCCGCGAACACCGCCCTCTACGGGATCATGGAACGCCTGTACACCGGCGAGTGGGAGGCGTTGTCGGCCGCCGTCCATGACGAGATCAACGTGATCAAGCGCGACGCCCTCGTCTCGATCGCCAAGGGGACCCCGGGAGAGCTGTACGACCAGCTACTGGCCGACGTCGAGATGGGCGGTCAGGGCCGCACCTCGCGGGTGCGCGAGGCCATCGCGGCCGCCCAGCTCTACGTGCACCGCTATCTGCTCGACCTGGAGCACGTGACGGTCCCGCATGGGTGGGACCCGGAGGAGACCAGGCGGCGGATCAGGACCTGGTGGGCGTGGCTGAAGAACTACCGCCTGTGGGAGGCCAACAGAAAGGTCTTCCTCTACCCGGAGAACTACCTGCGCCCCGAACTGCGCGGCTCCAAGACGCCCGCCTTCCGCGCCCTGGAGGACGACTTGCTGCAGGGCGAGATTACCCAGGAGAAGGTGGAGCAGGCCTACAAGCGCTACCTCGACGAGTACACCGAGGTCTCCAGGCTCTCGATCGCCGGCGGTTACGTCTACAGCGCCGACGGCGCCGAAGCGGGCGTCCGGCGGCTGGTGCTGTTCGGCAGGACCAGGACCGAGCCGAGGCGCTACTACTGCCGCGAGGCGGAGTTCAGGGACGACGGGCGCCTGTCGGCCACCTGGGAGCCGTGGCTGAAGGTCGACGCGCAGGTCGAGGCCGAGATCGTCTACCCGGTGCACGCCTTCGGCCGCATCTTCGTCTTCTGGCCCACGGCCGAGGCGGTCGCGCCCGAGCCCGGCGCCCAGACCACGCTCACCGAGCAGCAGAGCGGCGACAACCGTACGCTCACCCCGCCGCCGCCCAAGTACCGGGTGCGCGTCAACTACTCCTTCCGCAACCTCAACGGCGAATGGGTGCCCGTGCAGGTCCTGCCCCTGGACGACGTGCAGGACGCGCCCGTCGATGGCGTCAGCCTGTACGTCCAGGCGTCCGCCACCGTGCCGGTGCCGGACGGCGGCACGCACGACACCATCCTGATCACCTGCACGTACACGGTCGCCAGGCCGAACGGCCCGGAAAAGGTGCAGTCGGCGTTCGCGCTGACCCCCGAGCTGTACGCGATCCGCGCCGAGGGGGTGCCCGCGCCGGTGCGGCCGTCCCGGCTGGAGCAGATCTTCAACGAGCCCATCGATGCGTCCAAGGTCGTCCAGTTGGCCATGCCGACCGGCGCCGAGAGCGACGCGTGGATGAGCGTCGACCACAAGGGCGGCAGCTTCCTGTGTCGGCCGATCGCCCCGGAGGGCATTGGGGAGGAGCCGCAGCAGCTGAGCGGCAATCCTGACAAGCTGCCGGCGTGGTCCCCGATCCACGCCGCCGTCGAGCTGCCCGGCGGTGTCAGGTACTTCTTCAACAACACCGGCGAGAACGGCTCCGGTCCCTACTACGTGGAGGTTTCCGCGACACGGACGACCGCCACCCGCCTCAGCAAGCCGCCGACGGCCGAACGGTGGGGACACGTCCCCACCGCCCTGTACGACGACAAGGCCGAGGCCGACGCGGCCATCGTCAAGGACGGGTTCCTCTACCTGTTCTCCGGCGAGTACTACTACCGCTACTCCGGTGACCCCTTCGGCAGGATCGACGTGGGCTATCCGAAGCTGATCGACGGCAACAAAGAGGGTTTCCCGCAGTGGGACAAGGTGGACGCCGCCGCCGTCGACGCGGACGGCGTGGAGTACTACCACTCGGCCGAACAGCGCGTGTGGGTGCGCCGGACCCGTCCCGGCAACTCCCTGGAGGCCTTCCAGCCGCCATGGGCGACCGGCAACACGCAAGTGGGGGCGGTCCTCTTCCGTGGCGACGAGGTCTTCGTCGTGAACGGCGACTCCTACCGGCGCTGGGACGGCCAGAACGAGCGCACGATCCAGCTGACGGGCAACAAGGACGGCCTGCCGCAGTCCGGCCCCGTCAGCGCCCCCTTCCGTCACGGCGAGAGCGTCTACTTCTTCAACAACGACACCCACACCTACCTGTCCATCACCCGCGAGGAATCCGGCAGGGGCCGGGGACAATCCGGCAACGGTTCCAGGGAATACGTCCAGAGCGAGCCGTCCTCCATCAAGACCCTGGGCGTGGCCAGGACGGCCATCACCGACGAGGGCGTCGACGCGGCCTACGTCGTCGCCGGCGACGACGGCGAGGACGCCACGTTGTTCCTCGCCAGGAACCTCGAGTACGTCCGTTACACGCTCAAGGACGGCGTCGTGGCCGCTCTGGCCGATCCCGGCTATCCCAAGCCCATGAGCCGCCGCATCCGGGCCGTCTTCCAGCGCTCGGGCCTGCGCTACGTCTTCAGCGACCAGGACTACACGGTGCTGCGGCCCGGCGAGGAGCCGACGACCGCGGCGGAGTTCTCCCCGGTCAGCGGCAACTGGCGCGGCCTGCCCGACGGCTGGGAGGAGGGGCTGGACGGCGTGCTCGACAGCACCGACCTCTACCTGTTCCTCGGTTCCACGTACATCACATACCCCTCGTCGGTGAAGGTCCAGCGGCCGTACGAGATCGCCGCGCTGCCGCACGAGGTCATCAGGCTCACCTCCAGCACGGCGTACAGGCTCAACAAGGCGCTGCTGGAGGGCGGCGTGCCTGCGCTGCTCGCGCCGGACATCCAAGAGATCGACGAGCTGCCGGCCTTCAGCACGCGGGTCTCCGACGCCACCACGATCATGGTCACCGAGTCGACCGCTGAGCAGGGCGTGCCGGCCGGCACGCACCTGGACTTCAACAGCGGCAACGGCATCTACTACTGGGAGGTCTTCTTCCACGCCCCCACGCTCATCGCCCAGGCGCTCAACGCCGCCCAGCGCTTCGACGACGCGCGCACCTGGTACGAGTACGTCTTCGACCCCACCATGCCGCGATACTGGCGCTTCCTGCCGTTCCTGGCGGCGGACGTCGGGGCGCTGGTCCAGAGCTGCCGCGACGACCTGGCCGAGCTCGCCGGCCGAGGGGCCGACGTGAGCAAGCCGGCCGCCGACCTGGAGGAGATCCTGGTCAAGGTGGAGCCGATGGCCCCCGCCTTCCAGCACCAGCGCGAGCTAAGCGAGACCGAGAAGGACTACCTCGCCGAGCTACCGACCGGCGGGCCGTCGACTGCCGGACTGCCGCCGATCGAGGAGGCGCTCAACGCGTTGGAGGCGCCGCCGGAGGGCGGGCCGGCGCTGAACGGCCTGCTGGAACGCATCGCCATGGTCGGCCGGCTGCGCCAGCAGTACGATCTCATGGGCGACCGGGCCGCGCTGCTGGAGGCGTACCTGGAGGATCCCTTCGACCCGCACGCGATCGCCGAGCTGCGTCCGTCGGCCTACCGGCGCGCGGTCGTGATGGCGTACGTCGACAACCTGCTCGACTGGGGTGACCTGCTCTTCAGGCAGTACACCGCCGAGAGCGTCGACGAGGCCAGGATGCTCTACATCTTCGCCTACGACCTGCTCGGCGAGCGGCCGCCCGAGGACCTCGGCCCGCGAGCCCTCACGCCCGCGCTCACCTACGAGGGGCTGCGCCGGGCGCCCCAGGACGACGGGCTCCCCGAGCTCACCGCGGGCGGCGCGATGCTGGAAAAGGCGGGCGAGGTGCACGCCAGCGTCGCGGGACCGTACTTCCACGTCCCCGCCAACGGCGTGTTCCTGGAGTACTGGGACCGCGTCGAGGACCGGCTGCGCAAGATCCGGGCCTCGCTCGACATCATGGGCGTCAGCCGGCCGTTGCCGCTGTTCGAGCCGCCGGCCGACGTGATGGCGCTGGTGCGCGGCGCGGCGGCGGGAGCGTTGCTCGACCGGCTCGCCGCCGCCGCGACCATACCGGTGCCGCACCACCGCTTCTCCTCCGTCTTCCGCAAGGCGCAGGAGCTGGTGGACAAGCTGCGGCAGTTCGGCGGCGACCTGCTCAGCGTGCTGGAGCGCCGCGACTCCGAGGAGTTGGCGCTGCTCAACAACCGGCACGAGGGCACGATCCTGGCCCTCACCCGCGCCGTGCGCGAGGCGGAGGTGGAGATCGCCGCCCAGGGCCTGAGCGAGGTGCAGGTCAGCGAGCAGGGCGCGCTGAACCGGGTCGACCACTACGAGGGGCTGATCGCCGCCGGGCTGACACCGCTGGAGCAGGCGCAGCTCGGCATGATGTCCGCGGCGGTCGTCGCCCACGTCGTCGCGACCGGTTTCCAGGCCGGCGCGGCCATCGCCTCGGGCCTGCCGGACGTCCTGCTGGGCCTGTTCATCACGGGCACCAAGCTGGGCCGCGAGCAGGTGACGGAGGCCCTGGAGCACGGCGGCGAGGCCTCGTCGTCGGCGGCCGAGGCGCTGAATGTCATCGGCGAGCTGCTCGGCATCCGCGCCGAGCAGGAGCGGATGGCGAGCGACTGGGCCTTCCAGCTCGCCCTCGCCCGCAACGACGTGGAGCAGCTCGGCCACCAGGTGAAGGCCGCCGAGCTCCGGCTCAAGGCCGCCCAGCGCGAGCTGGAGATCCTGGATCAGCAGATCGCCAACCTGGAGGCCGTCGGCGCCTTCATGACCGGCAAGTTCACCAACCTCCAGCTGTACCAGTGGATGTCGGGGCGGCTGGCCGGGCTGTACTTCCAGACCTACTCGATGGCGTACGACATGGCGCGCGCTGCGCAACGGTCCTTCCAGTACGAGCGGGGCGTCCCCGAGGGGGAGGCCGACTATATCCAGCCGCTCTACTGGGAGAGCCGGCGCAACGGCCTGCTCGCTGCGGAAAGCCTGGGGCTGGACCTGGAGCGGCTGGGCAAGGCCTGGCTCGAGAGCGACCGCCGCGGCCTGGAGATCATCAAGAAGGTGTCGCTGCTAGCGCTGGACCCGGTGGCCGCGCTCAGCCTCCGCACCACCGGCCGCTGCGAGTTTGCCCTGACCGAGGCCCTCTTCGACCGCGACTTCCCCGGCCACTACCGTCGGCGCGTCAAGACGGTGTCGGTCACCTTCACTGGCCAGGAGGGGCCGGTCGGTCTCAACGCCGTGCTGACCCAGCTGGACAGCAGGACGGTGCTCGCGGCCGATCCCAAGGCCATCAAGTACCTCCTCGACCCCAAGGGCCCGATGCCGGCGACGTTGCGCGCCGACTGGCGCGGCGGCCAGCAGATCGCACTGTCGGACCTGGAGGAGTACAAGGACAACAACGGCCTCTTCGAGCTTCGCTACGACGACGACCGTTACCTTCCCTTCGAGGGCACCGGCGCGGTCTCCCGGTGGCGCCTGGAGCTGCCCTCCGGCGGCGCCCCGCAACTCCTGGACGTCACCATCACCGTGAAGTACTCCGCCGAACAGGGCGGTGAGCTCTTCGCCGGTGCGGTCAAGGGCATGCTCAAGCCCTATGCCACGGCTCGCTATTGCGACATCCCGGCGGAGTTCCCCGAAGAGTGGTCAACGTTCGTCGAGGGCTCCGACGACACGCTGACCCTCCCGTTCACCCCGGACATGTTCCCCGGCATGACCGGCCGCGCCATCACCGGCGTGTACGCCCTGTACTCGCCGGCCGGCAACGGCTCGGCCCGCTTCCTCCTCAACGGCGAACGACGCCTGACCCTCAACGAGGGCAAGCTCCTGCCGACCCCCGGCCTGACCGCCGGGACCTGGCGTCTGGTCCTGGAAGGCGACAAGTCCGCTCTCGAGGGTCTCGGCCTGATCCTGTCCTACCGCGCCCGCTAGCGGGGTCTCCCGTGCCCCCGGCCAGTCCTGGTCGGGGGCACGGGCCATGCCGCGTCCCGACGCCGTGCCCCCGGCACGTCCGGACCAAGAAACCCGACCGACCACCACCGTCGCGGCGACCGCGTCCATGACGACACCCCGGGCATCGATCTCCGGGCCTCCGCCGCCGTCGCGACGTCGCTCATCACGTCGGCGTGGATCGCCGCCCGCTCAGCGCCAGTGACCCTGCCCCTCCGGAGTCCGACCGGCCGCGTGGGCACACGCATTCCGCCACGTCGTCGGGCTCGGCGGGCGGCCAGAGCTCAAAGGCGATGTCACGGGTCTGTGGCTGCTTTCGGCCCTACGGCCAGGGGCTCGATGCAAATGGAGATAGGCTGGCTGGCGCCTATGCGGACGTGGACACCGGTGGTTATGCGGCGAGCAGCACTCTAGCGGTGATCTGCTGCTCGTAGTCGGTGGAGAAGTCAGCCCAGCGCGGCCGCCTTGCGCAGCAGCACTGAGCGTTCGCGCTGGTTGGCGCACAGCCTGGCCGCCAGCTCCAGCTCGGCGCGCGCTTCCGGTCGCCGTCCGAGCCGGGCCAGCAGCTCACCGCGTACGGTCGGAACCAAATGCGAACCGGGGAGCCGGTCCAAGGCGATCAGCTCGTCCACCATGGCCAGAGCTTGCGCCGGACCCGAGGCCATGGCCACGGCGACGGCCCGGTTGAGCTCGACCACCGGCGAGGGTGCGACCCGGCCGAGTGCCTCATAGAGCACCACGATCCGGTCCCAGTCGGTCGCCTCGACCGAGGGCGCCGACGCGTGGGTGGCGGCGATCGCGGCCTGCAGGCCGTAGGGGCCGAGGCCGCGAGTCGATGCCTTGGCCAGCGCGTCCAGCCCACGGCGGATCGCCGAGAAATCCCACCGCCGCCGGTCCTGCTCGTCGAGCAGGACCGGCGAACCGTCCGGGCCGGTCCGGGCCGGGAAGCGTGCGGCCGTCAGCTCGCACAACGCCAGCAGGCCGTGCACCTCCGGCTCGTCCGGCTGCAGCGCGGCCAGCGTGCGGGCCAGCCGGATCGCCTCGTACGCGACGTCGGGGCGCAGCAGCCGGTCGCCCGACGTGGCCGTCGACCCCTCGGTGAAGATCACGTAAAGGACGCTGAGCACGCCGCCCAGCCGCTCCCGGCGCTCGGCGGCCGGCGGCAGCTCGAACGGCACCCCGGCCGCCGCGATCGTCTTCTTGCCCCGGGTGATGCGGGCCTGCACGGTCGGCACGGGTACGAGGAACGCGCGGGCGATCTCCTCGCTGGACAGGCCGCCGACCACGCGCAGGGTCAGCGCCACCCGGGCCTCCGGGGAGAGCACCGGGTGGCAGCTGACGAACATCAGCGCCAGGACGTCGTCGTCGATCTTGTCGGGGTCGATTTCTTCGTCAACCGCCGAGTCGACCGCCAAGTCCGCCGCCAGCAGGGCGTATCGGTCCTGAAGAGCGGTCCGGCGGCGGATCGCGTCGATCGCCCGCCGCCGGGCCGTGGCCATCAGCCAGCCGGCCGGACTGGCCGGAGAGGCGAGCGGCCACGACACCAGCGCCTCGGCCACCGCCTCCTGGGCCGCGTCCTCGGCCAGCCCGAAATCGCCGGTGAACCGGGTCAGCGCGGCGACGATCCGCGCCGACTCGATCCGCCAGACGGCCTCGACATCGGCCGTACCCATCAGATCCGGCCGTTGCTCTCGCGCCCGGCCCCGTCCTTGATGATCACTCGCCGACCTGCGGGACCTCGTCGCTCCCGGGCACCCGCCGGACCTCGATCTTGGACCCGGGGGCCGCCGGGACCCGCTTGGCCCACTCGACCGCCTCCTGCTTCGAGGCGACGTCGAGCAGGAAGAAGCCCCCGAACAGTTCCTTGGTCTCGCCGTACGGCCCGTCCGTGACCACCGGGGCCTCGCCGCTGAAGTCGACCACGACGCCCTTGCGCGGATCGTCCAGCCCTTCCGCCGCGAGGAGAACGCCGGCCTTGACCATCTCCTCGATGAACTGGCGGGTCGTGGCCATCATCTCGTCGATGTTGGCCATCATGGCCGCGTTCGACTCGTCGGTGCCCCGCATGATCAGCAGGTACTTCGGCATCGCGTTCTCCTCGTCCGGCGGGGCCGCCTCTCGGCCCTCGCACCCACAGGTCGAACGAGCGGCCCGCGGATCGACACAGTCCCGAAGAAATCTCTCGCCGCGATGCAGCCGATCCGTCCGACCCGCGTTTCGCCCGTCAGAGCGGCCCCTGAGTGATGCCTGACGCGGACGCCCTGCTGATCAGAAAGCTTATCGTCGCATCTTTGGAAGGCGGCGACGCTCACACAGATCTGGGGAAGAGCACTCGGAACGCGCTCAGTGACTTCTTTCCGCTACCGGGCTGAAGAGAGAGCGACGGGAATCTTCAGCGGCGTTTCGCCCGCGGCGCACTCTCATGCCGCAGACAACGCGTGGCCGGCCTCCCATGGTTCGTCACTATGCGCGAGCGGAGATCCGTTCGATGCCGGGCGCGGCCGTCGCAATCGGCGCGCCACCGTGACGTATTTGAAGGGGCCACGTATCGAACTCTGCCAGTCGGCCTATGGGAGGTGATGGGCGTAGCCGGTTCGCCCGTACAGGTGCGAAACCATGACGGAGCTGGCATGACAGTGGAGCGCGGCTCCTTCATGTCCTCCGCTGGCCCAGCAGGGTCGCGTCGTGGACCGTGCACACCAGTTGCGCGTTGTTGAGGTTGGCGCTACTAGACGACCGGTCTACTCGATGCTATGGTCACTGACATGCCGGTCACCACGCGCAGCACCGACACCCGCCGGAGCATCCTCGACGCCGCCCAGCGGATCATGGCCCACAAGGGTTACTCCGCGGTCGGCCTAAGCGAGGTGCTCGCGGAGGCCGGTGTGCCGAAGGGCTCCTTCTATCACTTCTTCTCCTCGAAGGACGCTTTTGGTGAGGCGATGCTGAAGAGCTACTTCGCGGACTACATCGCCGACATGGACCGCATCCTCACGCGGTCCGGCGAGTCGGCCGCCGAGCGTTTGATGGCCTACTGGCAGCAGTGGCGGCAGACGCAGAGCGTGGATGAGTGTCAGGGCAAGTGCCTTGCTGTGAAGCTCGGCGCTGAGGTGGCCGACCTGTCGGAGTCGATGCGACTGGCTCTGAAGGAGGGCACGGACGCGGTCGTCGACCGTATCGAGCGGACGATCGCCGCTGGCCTTGAGGACGGCTCGCTCTCGATCGACGGTGACCACCCCCGCGCCGTGGCCCAGGTCCTGTATGACATGTGGCTCGGCACGAGTGTCATGGTCAAGATCCACCGCAATCTCGCGCCCATGGACACCACCCTGGCGGCGACCCGCCGGCTCCTGCACCTGCAGGGTTCCTGAATTTCACGCCCGGCCGGGGCGTGGAGCACTTTTTGTCCATCACTAGACGACCGGTCTACTACTTAAGGAAAGTCATGAAGGTTCTCATCGTTCTCACCTCGCACGACAAGCTGGGGGACACCGGCCGTAAGACCGGGTTCTGGCTGGAGGAACTGGCGGCGCCGTACTACCGCTTCAAGGAGGCCGGCTGGGAGATCGTGCTCGCCTCGCCCCAAGGCGGCCGGCCGCCGCTGGACCCGAAAAGCAACGAACCCGACTTCCAGACCGACCAGACCCGGCGCTTCGAGGCCGACCCGGAGGCCACCGCGGCGCTGGCGGACACCGTGCGTCTGGACTCGGTCTCGGCCGACGACTTCGACACGGTCTTATACCCCGGCGGCCATGGCCCGCTCTGGGACCTGGCCGAGGACACCGACTCCGCGCGGCTGATCGAGACGACCCTGCGCTCGGGCAAGCCGCTCGCTCTGGTGTGCCACGCCCCCGGCGTCCTGCGGCACACGGTCAACGAGGACGGCACGCCGCTGGTGCGGGGCAAACAGGTCACCGGGTTCGCCAACTCCGAGGAGGAGGCGGTCCAGCTCACCGAGGTCGTCCCCTTCCTGGTCGAGGATGAGCTCAAAGACCTGGGAGGCGTCTATTCCAAGGCCGGCGACTGGAACCCCTACGTCGTGCAGGACGGTCTCCTGATCACCGGGCAGAACCCGGCCTCCTCGGCCCCGGCGGCCGACGCCCTCATCAAGCTGGTCACCACGGCCGCCGCGTAAGCGCGTACGTGGTCATTCTCCGTGAGCGCCTGATCGCCCCGGCCGAGTCCCCCTGCGCGGCCCAGGTGGGCCGCCCGGTGACACCGGTCGTCGGATGCCAGGTCATCGAGCCCTGAAAGACGCGGCTTTCGACGGAGTACTGATCCATCGCTTCCGACATTCCGGACACGCGGGCGTGACACGACAGCCCGGCCGGCCTGGCGTAGTCCGCACCGCCAGGCCAGCTCGGACTACCGCGTGTCCATCGTCGAAGGCGTCGACGGCTCCCAGAGCCGCTGAGACCACCCGGCCGGCCGCCTGCAGGAGAACAACATCAAGCCCCAGCGCACCGTGAACGGTATTTCAGTGCCACCGCGGACCTGGCGTCGAGGACACTGCCGCCCGACTGGCCGCAACGTGCCCAGACCCTCTTGAAAGGTAGAACTTTTCGTGACTCTCGCCCCTGGACAGCCTGCCACTCTCGAACAGGCCGGTGAGCGCCCATCCCTCGGGCCCGCACCGTGGGCGGTAGCCGTCCAGGGCGCTTGCCGCGAGCACAGGGATCGGCCGCTTCGTCTACACCCCGATCCTGCCGCTGATGCAGGACGAGGCCGGCCTCTCGGCCTCCGGCGGTGCGAACCTGGCGACAGCGAACTACGTCGGCTATCTCGTCGGTGCGCTGGCCGGTATGGTCGCGCCTCGGCTGGTCCGCTCGCGCCCGTGGATGCGGGTATCGATGATCGTGCTGACCGCGGCTCTTGCCCTGATGCCACTGACCTGGGACGCCGCAGTCTGGTCGGGGTTGCGCTTCGTCGCGGGGGTCACGAGTGCGATCATCTTCGTGTACGCGGTCGGGGCGCTGCTCTCGGGGCTGCGCCGGTTGGCCCCACACCTTGCCGGCTGGGGATTCGGCGGGATCGGCGCGGGGATCGTGCTCTCGGGACTGCTCGTCCTGGCAGTCCGTGACGTCTCGACATGGCGTACGGCGTGGTGGATCGCAACCGCCCTCACGCTGCTGTTGGGCGCGGCTTCATGGAAGCTGGCCCCCGCAGCTCCGCCGGCGGCCGGAGCGATGGAGGGCCGAACGCGTACACACCGTTGGTTCGTCGCGCTGGCGCTCAGCTACACCCTCGAAGGCATCGGCTATATCATCGCGGGGACCTTCCTCGTCGCATCGGTCACCCAGGCCGCTCCGGGCCGGATCGGCGCTGGCGCCTGGGTGGTCGTCGGCCTGGCGGCCATACCCGGCTCGGCACTGTGGACGGCCCTGGCACGCCGGTGGAGCCGACCCACCCTGCTGGTTCTGGCACTGATGCTCCAGGCCGTCGGGATCGCCCTGGCCGGACTGGTTCCCGGCGAGGTCAGCGCGCTGGTCGCGGCGGTTGCGTTCGGCGGCACATTCGTGGGGATCAGCTCCCTGGCAGTGGCCCTCGGCGAGCATCTTCAGCTGCCCCGGGCCGTGGCGCTGTTGACCGCCGGCTATGGGATCGGGCAGATAATCGGGCCACTGGTCTCCCAGCCTCTGCTGGGCACCGGCTACTCAGCACCATTGCTGCTGGGGGGCATGATCGTGGCGGCCGCTACTCTGGCCGCCGTAGCGCTCAGAGTCCGATTCCCGCACCAAGTGGGCAACATGACCGAGCCGTCCCGCCTGACGCGGGACGCGCCATAGGTCCACGCCCTTGCTCTCCGACTGCTTGGACAGTCGCTCATCACAACCGCTGATATGTCCGGTCGTTCAAGGTCGGCAGCAGAACGCGGCTGACTGGCGCTCCAGGGCTACGCAGTGCCGCCAGATCCTCACCAAGGGCGGGATACAACTTCAACCCTCCGGTGGATCGGTAGTCAACTCATGCTCATGCCGACCGACGGGTAACACCAAATCCGATAGGGCCGAGTTCGTATGCTCTCGATCTCCTGTTGTGTCAGGAGACGATCCCGAGGACCTCGAGGATGCGGTAGACGTCGGTTGAGGGATCGCGTAGGAGGATGTCGCAGTTGGGAGCGTGGCCAGACGCACCGGGTTCTGGTGCGGGTGCGCAGCGTCCGCTTGGGCAGTCGGCCACGAGGTGCTGGGCCAGTTTGACGGCTGTCGCCTGCCGACCTTCCTTGATCAGCTCCTCGAAATGATGCGGCTCGACGAGCTTGACGAAGTCCGCGAATTCCTTGATCCTTCGAAGCTTCGCCGGGATCACCGTACGGTCCCCGCCGAGCCTTCCAGGTGGGCCTGATGCGAGGTGGAGCCAGAGCCAGAGCTCGAAGTGCGGGTGGGAGAAGGCGACGTTGATCCCGTTCTGGCGGGCAAGGCGAAACGCCTCGTAGAGGTCCTCGTTCTCGTCACGGTCGAAGACCGCCCAGAACACCGTGTTCTTGATCCCTTTCGTGGAATTCTTGAGCCGTATCGCCTCTCGTACCGCTGGGACGGGCTTGTAGCCGTTGAACTGCTGCCCCTCGGTGACCTTGCGTGGTGTGAGCTGGATCTGGAAGTTGTGCTCCGCTCCATAACGGTGGTTGAGATGGTGGAAGTAGCTCCGCTCGGTCTGCCCTTCGCAGACTATGAACAGGACTTTGTTCTTTCTGGGGCTGCCCGCACCTGGACGCGGAGGCGTGGCTCCACCGGGTGCCCCGCGCTTGGCCATCAGGCGTGCACCTCCGTTGACGGCTCCGCGAGTGGGCCGGCGAGCGTCTCTGCGATCTCGCCGACGGTCAGCCTGGGCACGCCGCCGTACGCGCCCGCCAGGTAGTTGCGGTCGAGGGCCTCGGTCTTGCGAGGACGGGCGTCGGTCAGCGGATAGATCTCGGAGACGCCGTCCCGGTTCTTGACGGTGATGCGGACCTGGTCCCGTTCCAACGGCTGGAAGAGGTGCGTGCGGCCCAGCAGGGTCGCGTCGTGGACCGTGCACACCAGCTGCGCGTTGTTGGGGTTGGCAGCCGGGTCTTGGAAGAGCCGGAGGACTTCGGCGGCGAAGAGGGGATGCAGGCTGGTGTCGAGTTCGTCGACGAGGAGAGCCGCCCCGTGGTCCAGGGTGGTGAGGAGAGGGCCGAGGAAGGCGAACCAGGATCGGGTGCCCATGGATTCCTGCCGGTCATAGCTCAGCGCGACAGGGCCGTGGGGCCCTTGGTGCACGAGCCGGAGCTCGCCGGTCAGGCTGTCGATCTCGGTTCCCACGACGCCGAGGTCGGCGACTTTGAGAAGTCCGATGATGCGATCCCGCTGGTGCGGGTCGTCGAGCATTTTGCGCGTGAAGCTCTGGCGGTCTTCGAAGTCGCGCCCTGGGCTGATCCACCAGAGGTTGTGCCGGAACCAGTCGTGGATCGGCTTGAGATGGGGCTGGTTGAAGGCTGCGGCGACGGTCAGGAACAGCGCGTTGGGACGGGTCTGGGAGACAAGGCTTTCCTTGGGCCCCTTGAGTCCTTCACCGGGAAAGGAGAAGGGCTCGGCGGTGTCGGTGTCGCGTTCGAACCAGACCTGCCGACGGGCCTGACCGCCTGGATATGCATGCAGCCATTCGGTCTCGACCTGCTCGTCGGAGACCTCGAAGCCATAGATGTACCGGTCACCGCCGAGAACAATGTCGACCTCGAAAAGGGAAGTGTCCGTGCGGGCGGTCGGGTCCAGTTCGTACGGCTCGCGGGGGATGCCGTCAAGAGCGGACCACCCATGGACGGAGTTGAGGACGGCCTGCCGCATCCAGCGGATGGCATGCAGGACGTTCGACTTGCCGGACGCGTTCGAGCCGTAGATCGCGGTCGCCGGCAGGTAGGTCAAGTCGGGATCTTCGGCGAGACCGGCAGAGCGCCTTGCCCCTTGGTTGAACTTGCTCGCCGCCAGCCAGACCTCGAACTCGTCGCGAAACGATCTATGGTTCGCACCTCTGAACCTAAGCAGCATCACGTGCCCTCTAATCCATATCCCGCATCCATTCTAGATTGATGTGTGCAGATTATCTACGCAAAACGCTTGGCGAGAAGCGCTGAGGAGTCAGTTAGGCGGGAGGGATCGCGCGACGTACCGGCCGCCGAGTACCTTGAGAGGTGGCGACCGTCCGCGCCCAACCTCCGGCGACCCGCCCCAGCCGGGTCACCCGACGGAGGCAAAGGGAGACCCATCTCTCGGCCGGGGCGTCATTCGTCGATCGTGCGCCCGCCGCAGCGATCGCTGGGGGATCCGCGGGCGGGACGCGGGAGACGATTATGACCAAGCAGGCCGGTTTCAAGCGGCGCGTGCGCGCCCGGATGGCCAAGACCGGCGAATCGTACGCGACCGCCCGCAGCAGGCTCCTCGCTGAGCACCCGGGCACGACGCCGGACGACTCCCCGCTCGACTGGATGCCCGACGCGCTCCACATCAGCAACGGCGACAGCACCGACGTGCCGGGCACCGGGCTCGCACGGCGCGTGGTCTACTGGCGCGACATCCTGCACGAGGGACCGGTGCCCGACGTCGCGCCGACCGAGTTGCGCCGGATCAGGGTCGACTACCTCACCGGCTACGAGAGCGCCGAACGCGACGAGGCGACGCGCCAGTTCACCGAGCGGGACCAGGCGCTGGAGGTCAACCGCGGCGGGGAATACGTGCTGTGGTTCGAGGCGGACCTGTACGACCAGCTGCAGATCGCTGAGATCCTCGCCCGCCTGGCCGATCTGGGCGTTCCCGCCGAGCGCATCACCTTGATCTGCATAGGCGAACACGCGGGCATCGCCCGCTTCGGCGGCCTCGGGGAGCTGACCGCCGAGCAGTTGCGGGAGCTGCCGCACACGAACGCGTGCGCGCGGTTGACCCCGGCGGCGCTCGAGCTGGCGACCCGCGCGTGGGCGGCCTTCCGCGCACCCACCCCGGAGGGTCTGGGCACCATCGCCGCCGCGCGGCTGGGCGAGCTGCGGTTCCTGGGCGAGGCGTTCGACCGGCTCAGCCGGGAGTATCCGGCGACGCGGGACGGCCTGTCGCTGACCGAGCGGCGGGTGCTGGCCGCCGTCGCCGATGGCGCAACCGACGCCGGGACGGCCTTCGTGCGGGCCGGGGCACGGGAGACGCGGCCGTACATGGGGGACACCACGTGTTTCGGCCGGATGGACCGGATGGCGGAGGGGCCGCACCCGCTGCTCCGCCTCAACCCGCCCGGCCGCCCCGTCGAGCGGACGACGGGCGTGAGCCTGACCGACACCGGGGCACGGGTGCTGGCCGGCGAGGCCGACCAGATCGCCCTCAACGGCATCGACCGATGGATCGGCGGCGTGCATCTGCAGGGCCACCACGTGCCGTGGCGCTGGGACGACGGCACCGAAACCATCGTCCACCTCGCCGTGAACAACTGATCGAAGAGTGCTGCCGCCGCTGGATCGTGGACGCCATCTGCTACGTGGGCGACGGCGGCAAGGAGCGCGACCTGCGCCGCTCGTCCGTCGACTCGGCCGGGGTGCCGAGCTGCGTATGGGCGGTTGATCGGCTGCGTCGCCGGTACTCGGTGGGTGTCAGTCCGACCAGCGTCCGGAAGCGGCGGGCGAAGTAGGTCGGGTCGTCCCAGCCGACGGCGGCGCCGACCCGGGCAGCCGGCAGGGTCGAGTGTGCCAGTAACGTGGCGGCGCGCTCGGCCCGCAGCCGGGCCAGGAAGCCCAGCGGCGTCAGCCCGACGTACCGTCCGAACAGCCGGCCGAGGTAGGCGGGGTCGAGGTTGACCGCCCGGGCGAGATCATCCAGCCGCCACGGATCCGCAGGCGCTGCCTCGAGCCGGGCGATGGTGGCGGCGACAGCGGGGTGGATGGCGGACTCGGGCGTCTCCCGTTCGGGGTCACGGCCGTCGGCCAGGATGCCGAGCACGGTGATCAGTCGGCCCAGCACGCGGCCCGGCCGGCCCTGGTCGGCTCCGAGGTCCCGTTCGAGCAGGCTGATCTCCGTGATGGCCTCCTCTGCGGCGGCCGGATCGACGGTCGTGACCGCCACGCCGTGTGTGCCGGATGCCACCGGGTCGGTCCACAGCGTCCGGCGCAGCATCGGGATGTCGTACAGTGCCGCCAGTTCGGCTCGCAGGGCATGGGCGGACAGGCAGCAGTTGGCGACGGTCAGGTCAGTGCAGTCCAGGAAGCCGTGCCAGGCGCCGGGGCGGAGCACGATGACCTGCCCGCGCCGCAGCGGGTGCTCGCCCTGGCTGGTCACGTGCCGTCCGTCACCGCTTCCGATGACGGCGATCTCGAGGAAGTCGTGCGCGTGCGGCTCGAGGTCGAGATCCACGTGGTGGACACCTGCCAAGACCGGGCTCCCGGCGAACAGCGCGTGTTCGTGCAGCGTGGCAGGCATGTCGGAATCGTACGACTATTCGCCGGGATCGGCCTAGCCCTTGACGGCGCGTCTCGTCGACGCTGGTTGGTATCCCAGCCGCGAGAACCTTGGAGGTCAGTGATGACGATGACGACGGCCGGGCAGTCCGGCAGCGACATGGGCGCCGACGGCCGGGTGCCGGAGGAGCTTGTGGCGGCGTACCGTGAATACGGTTTCGTCCGAGTGCGGGGCGTTCTCGAGCCGGGTCAGGTCGAGCGCTTCCGGGCCGCCGCCGAGGCGTTCCTGGAGGCGCATCGCGCGGAGAGTCTGGAGAAGCACGGCGTCTTCAGCCAGCTGGTCAACGTCTGGCAACGCGACCGGACGCTGCGGGAGCTCACGTTGGACCCGCGGCTCGGGCGGATCGCCGAACAGCTCGCCGGGTTCCCGTTGCGGCTCTGGCACGACCAGATGCTGGTCAAGGAGCCGCACAACAACGCCGCCACGGAGTTCCACCAGGATCGTCCGTACTGGCCGCATGCGGGCGACCGGCTGCCGCTGTCGGCATGGATCGCGCTGGTCGACGTGCCGCCGGAGCGAGGCTGCATGACCTTCCTGCCCGGCACCCAGGATCGGACCGGCCTGCGTCCGCAGGACCTCCACCACGAGGAAGACCTGTTCGCGATGGACCCGTCCCTGCGCTGGATCCCCCGGGTCACCGTGCCGCTCCGGGCCGGCGACTGCACCTTCCACAGCGGCTACACCGGCCACATGGCGCTGCCCAACCGCACCGGCCAGGCCCGGTTCGCGCACGTCACCATCTATATGGACGAGGCGACCACCTACGGGGGGAGCGAACACATCGTGACCGATCCTCTCGGACTCGCCGTGGGCGACCGGTTGGACGGCGACGCCTTCCCCCGCCCCTGGGCTAGGTGACCGGTGCCAAGCGGGTCTCGTGCGTGGCGGCGTCAGACCCGCTATTAGCGCTGGTGGGCCTGCTGGCCTGACCCGGCGGCGGGTTTCGCCGAAGGTGCGGAGGCGTACGTGGCCGCGGCGCAGCGGGAGCGGCCCGGGCTCGGGCCGGCGGCATCCAGCCGGTGGTCAGGCCAGACCGACAGCCATGTGCTGTCAACCCAGCTTTTTCAGCTCGACAGCCTGCTTGAGGAAGACGATGCCGTCGATCATGTCGAGCTGGGCCGGGTCCAGCGGGAAATAGGCGAAGTCGGGGGAGATGCGCGGGGCGGGCTTCGTGATGGCCCCGGCCAGGCGGCGGGCGTCGATGAGAGAGCGGTCCCACGGGAGCGTGGACAGGATGCCCTCGACGGTGTCCGGGGGCGGGGTGTTGTCGCCGACCGTGCCAAGGGCTGAGGCCAGGAAGGCGTACCGGTCGCCCAGGTGCGTCGCGGTGATCGCTCCCGCGCTCCACCACTCCAGCAGCTGGTCGCCGAACGGCATCAAGCTCTTGTTCCGCTGCAGGTGGAGGTTGCTGGAGAAGACCAGGGCCGGGCCGTGCTCGGCGACGGCACACAGGTTGGCTGCCATCATCGCGTCCCGCAGGGCCGACAGCCGCGTCCACCGTCCCGGGGACGCGTCGGCCATCCAGTAGTGGTAGCGGAGCAGGCCGGTGGCGGTGCGCCCGTACAGTGCCGCCCGCTCCCTGTCCTCCGCGCTCAGCCGCGGCGCCTGCGTGTCGAGCAGTGCCACCAGGTCGTCGGCGAGCAGCCGCAGCCGCTGGGCCTCGGCCGACTGGCCGATCGACTGGGACGGATCCATGGCCGTGGCCTCGTTCAACCACCGGTCGTCCGGGCCGAGCAGCGCGTCGAGGGTTTCCCTGGTGCAGGGGAGCGGGCCGTCGAGGAGGTCGTAGAGGGCGGTGAGCGCCTGGCGCGGGCTCTCGGCCCAATACTCCAGCGGGCCGTCGAACCCGAAGAACCGGAGCTTTTCGTCATGCTCCTCGTTGTACGCGCGCATCCAGCGCACGAGCTCGCGGTTGGCCGGCGACGTGCCGAAGCCGTGGCTGAAGCCGCGCTCCATGACGTCATCGAGCGTGCCCGCGCCCGTCGTGACGTAGTCGTCCACCACGAGGCCCCTGAGGCAGTCGCTCTCGATGGCGAACGACCGGTAGCCCTCGTGCTCGACCAGATGCCGGAAGATCTCGTTGCGCAGCTCGCCCAGCTCCCCCACGAAATGCCTGGCCTCGCCCAGGCCGAGCAGCAGGGGCTTGGCGGGAAGCGACCGCAGGAACGCCGAGACGCCCGCCCCGTCGAGCGGACGGGCTGTGTCCTTGATATCCATAGTCTTAACGGTATCGTTTAACTTCCGGTGTAAACTTTTCCGTCCGCGTACCTGCTTCCACCGCGATGGACCTTCAATCGGTGATGCATCCATGAGGCCAGTGGACCTCGATCCGAAAGTAGGCGAAGCCGAGTGGGCTGGCGGTGGCAGTCTTGAGAAAGGCATGCTGCACGTTCTCTGAACGCGCACTTGAAGTGGTGATCGAGTCGGGTGCGTCAGTGCTCGCGGTGGAGCTCGTGGTAGGTGCGAAGGTCGAAGAAACGCAGACAACTAATCGAGGTGGGGGTGAGGTCAGCCCGGAGTGACTTGCGGACTCGGGCAGCGATAACCTCCCGACCATGACGGCCTTCGAGGTGATTCACGACTTCCCGGCGGCAATGGCTGACCGAGCTGGAGCGTGGAACTTCATCCGTGGGTTCGCGGCGACATGGAGGTCTCCGCTGGCCGACGGCGATGGCTGGTCCGAAGCGGACTTGGATGCCGCCGAGGCGCGACTCGGCGTGCGCCTTCCCGCAGCGCTGCGGGAGGCCTACCAGCTCTTCGGACGCCGCACCGACCTGACCAGCCTCCAAGATGTGCTGCTCAGCCCGGCGGATCTCGAAGTCAAAGATCAAGCGCTGGTGTTCCGCGCCGAGAACCAGGCTGTTGTCTTCTGGGGCATCCCGATCGCTGAGCTGGACCAGCCCGACCCTCCCGTGGTCCTCCGGACGGACCTGGCGGACAAGGGCGCCGAGAGCTGGGATAGCTGGCTGGACCGGTTCTCGCACGCCTGCCTGGAGCTCGTGTTGTCGGAGTCGCTCTTTTCCTCCGAAGACCTCGGGGACAACCGGGCGCTCGCTGAGGGCGAAGCCAGCATGCTGGCTCAGCGCTTCACGCGGCTGCCGCTGCCCGACTACCCGACGTCCCAGACGGCGGTTCCGGCCGTTCGCTGGTTTGCCGACCCGGACCTCATCATCCGGGATGACCAGCGCACCTGGATCTGGGTCCGGGCCCGAACCGCTGAAGCACTCGCTCAGATCCGCACCGAGCTGCCCGGTGATTGGATGATGGACTACTCCTACTGAGCTTGCGAACTCAAGCCTCGCGAGGCTCCGACATCCGACCCGGGGCCCCGGCACGGCGACCGGCAGGCGGTGTGAAACTTTCACATCCATCCCGCTGCCGATCGTCGCTTGACCTGCGACAGTGAGGGTTTCTTTCTCGCTGGTGTTTCCTCGGGTCCGATGCGGACTTACGGTGACTCCACTTCCCGTTGAAACCGGTCTCGGTCGTGTCGGAATTTCGTCGAAGCGCTTCGATGACCGGATTCGACAAAGTGGTGCCCGCCATCGGCGGACAACAGCGGAAAGGGAGACCATGCTCAGGAAGCTCCGCCTCGTCGTCTCGGCGTCCATGCTCGTCGCGCTCATCGGGGTGCTCGCTCAGCCGGCCCAAGCCGCCGTCTGGTGGTCGTCGGACCAGTGGGGCACATGGACCAACGGCGGCTACACCCTGTACAACAACATCTGGGGCAGCGGTGCCGGCCCACAGACGATCTGGGCTAATTCGAGCAGTAACTGGGGCGTCTGGGCGAACCACCCCAACACCGGTGGCGTCAAGTCCTACCCCAACGCCACGAAGAACGTGAACCGGCGGCTGAGTGCTCTCGGCAGCGTGACCAGCAGCTTCAACGTCACCGTGCCGAACGGCGGCGCCTACACGAGCGCGTACGACATCTGGTGCGACGGCCACACCTACGAGATCATGCTGTGGATGAACAAGTACGGCCCGGTGGGCCCGATCGGGTCGCGACAGACAAGCGCCTCGGTGGGCGGCCACAGCTGGGACGTCTATCGCGGCTCCAACGGGTCCAACCAGGTGTTCTCCTTCGTGCGGCAGGGCAACGTCAACTCCGGGACCGTGGACATCAAGGCGATCTTGAATTGGCTCCGGTCCAGGAACTGGTTCGGTGACGTGACGCTCGGCGACGTCCAGTTCGGCTACGAGATCACGTCGTCCAGTGGCGGGATGGACTTCCGTACCAACAGTTTCTCGGTGTCTGCGAGCTGATATCGGCTGGAGGGGACAGATATACCGTCCCGGGAAGTCGATACGGGTGAAGGGTCCGGTCCACCGGCGCCGCGGGCCAGGGGACCGCCGCGGACGGCGGCGGTCCCGACGGCCGATCATCGCCGCCATCTGATCAACGCGAGACAGACTTGAAGTAGTTGGCGGGCTCCCACCGCGCAACCTCCTTGCCGAGTCGCGCGCCCTGCACGTCCGCGGTACGGAAGTGAACACCGCCCCACACGCGCGAGTCGATCACCTCGTCGAGTGCCTGGGAGAAGTTCGGGCCGTAGCTGCACGGCCCGGCCATCCCCGGCGGCGTGGCGGCCTGAACCACCCGACGGCAGCCAGGGCAGCTCACCTTGAGCATCCGATACTCGCTCACCTGGAGGTTCACCGGCGGGGTATCGAACACCTGCAGGGCAGTGCGGCCCTCGGCCTGACCGAGAGCAATGATCGAAACCTGTGGATCTGCCGGGAAGGGGTGTACCTTCCCGGATCATCCGATGTGGTTTCGAGATAAGGCCGACGCGCCAACGTCGGTCGGGAAGGCACACCCGTGCCGCTTACCGTA
>NZ_JBQQBR010000045.1:0-98746 GCF_052245935.1 Nonomuraea sp. 3N208
ACTGACCGACGCCAAGGCTGCGGTCGCCAAGGCCCGCGCCGAGGGCGCCACCGCCGTTGAGGCGGAGGTTCTGGACGGGCTGCGCACCCGTTATGACGAGGCGGTGGCCTGGGGCATCGCCACCAACACCCACCGCGACTGGCCCAGCGGCCGACATCCCGGCTACACCCTGGCACGCCGGCTGCAGACCCGGGCCACGCAGGTCTGGCGCTTCACCGTCGACTTCGCCGTGCCCTTCACCAACAACCCCTGCGAGCAGCCCCAGCGCATGGTCAAACTCCAGATGAAGATCGGCGGCTGCTGGCGCAGCGTGCGCACCGCCGCCCGCTACTGCCTCATCCGCTCCTACCTCGGCACCGCCCGCAACCACGGCATCCATCCCCTCGACGCCCTCCGCGACGCGCTCGCCGGGAATCCCTGGATGCCGCCACAAACCGCCTGATTAATCACAGGCCTGAATGGATACGTAACATGCTGCTCCTCGAAAATGGTCAGCCAGAAATGGCGAGAAACGGTTGATATGAATTAGGTCGCCGGCGCGCGGCGAACTCCCCGTGGAGGTGCTGCGGAAACCCCGTTATGAATCGCATCCCGATTTGCCTGGACGCGTGGCCTCATCATGTGCGCCTGCCGCGTATCTGTAAAGCACCCTCTCACCGGGCCGGGTGCGTCTCCGTGGCGAGGGTGCGGAGTTGCTCGGCGAAGGCGAGTGCCTGCTCGGAGGTCAGGCGGGGCTCGGCGCCCACGTAGAAGACCACGATGTCGCCCGCGGGCGATCGCACGGCGTTGAAAGACATCCCAGGAGCTTAGATGTCAAGCCGCAACCGACTCCGCGTGATGCGACCAGGCGGTCGTCTCGTTGTAGCGGGTGCCGGTTTTGAGGCATCCGTGCAGGATGCCGATGAGTCGGTTGGCGAGCTGGCGCAGCGCGGCGTTGTGGCCGCAGCCGCGGGCTCGTTGCCGGTCGTAGTAGGCGCGTGCGCCGGGCGAGAGTCTCAGAGCGCTGAATGCCTGGGTGAGCAGGGCGTCGATGAGCCGGTCGTTGTGGATGAACCGGGCCAGGGCGACCTTCTTCTTGCCAGACGCGCGGGTGATCGGGGAGGTTCCGGCATAGTTCTTGCGGGCTTTGGCACTGGCGTAGCGGCCGGGGTCGTCGCCGAACTCTGCGAGCACCCGGGCGCCAAGGACCGTCCCCAGCCCGGGCTGGGAGAGGATGATCTTAGCGGCCGGGTGCTCCCCAAAATGGGCTTCGACCTGCCCTTGCAGCGTCTTGACTTGGGTGTTCAACACGTTCAGGACCGCGAGCAGCGCCTGGACGGAGGCGGCGTAGGCGTCGGTCACCACCTCCGGCTGGCCGAGGTGCTCAGCGCGCAGCGCGGCCTGGATCACCGCGGCCTTGTCGGCCACGTTCTTGCGGCGGGCGTGCTTCAAAGCGGCGCTGATCTGTCCGATCGTCAGCCTGGCGGCCTGCGCAGGGGTGGGTGCCTTGGCCAGCAGCTCCAGGGTGTCGGCGGCGTCCAAATCCTCGAACGCGACCAGCGCGGCGGGGAAGTAGTCGCGCAGCGCGTGCCGCAGCCGCTGGGTGTGCCGGGTCCGTTCCCAGATCAGTGTCTTGTGCGTGCGGGCCACGACCTTGATGGCCTCGGCCCGGGCCGAGGCCCCGGCGACCGGCCGCAGTTCGTGGGCGTGGGTGCGGACCATGTCGGCCAGCACGTGCGCGTCACCGGCATCGCTCTTGGCTCCCGAGACCCCGAGCCGGTCACGGAACCGGGATGCCTGCAACGGGTTGACTGCCAGCACCGTGTATCCGGCAGCGACCAGCGCGGCCACCCACGGACCCCGGTCGGTCTCGATTCCCACCAGCACCTCGACCTTGTCGGCCTCGTCTCCGGCCAGCTCGCCCACGATCGCGTGCAGCCGGGCCATCCCGGCCACGCCTTCGGGCAGCCGGGCCTTGGCCAGCCGGCGACCGGAGCCGTCCATCACCTCCACATCGTGATGGTCCTCAGCCCAGTCATCCCCCACGAACAGTCGCAACGGTCCTCCCACCTCGATGCCGATCACCCTGAGCAGCCGACGGGAGAACCTCAGCGACCTAATCAAGCAGTGCTCACGCCCCTCAGGCGGGCACGACATCCCATCAGCGATCAACTCTCCCGGCCAACCGGCAGGGGCACGGTCTTTCAACAGGACTCAACGTCCAGGAATCCAGAGTGCTCACCTGCTGGCGGCTACCACCAGGAGTCTGCCGGACGGCTTACTCCCAGAACTGATTAGGAATCATGATGCCGACGATTCTGCCCGGCCAGACCGACATTTTCCGGACTCAACCGGCCGGGGACGTCGAACGTCCTACTCGCGGAACGGTATTCGGGGGACTGTCCGAACGCTCAGCCCAGATGACCGACAGGGGGTGCGGACATGTGGGCTTAGCACAGCGGCCGGTGGCGCTGCCGGCCATAGGCTCGGATCTCAGGATGGCGCTCGCGCGGGGCGAGCGTGCGCTGCAGGTGAACGGGGAGCTGCAGACGGCGCGGCGCTGGTTCGACGCCGCCTACCGGCAGGCGGAGATGTGCGGGGATCCGATCGCGCTCGCGGTGGCCGCCCTGGGGCTGGGCGGGGTGTGGGTCCACGAGCACCGTACGTGCGCCGAATCAGAAAGGGTGCGGGCGCGGCAGCGGCACGCTCTGTCGCTGCTCGATCCCGCGTCGCCGCTGGCATTGCGGTTACGCGTGCGGATGCGTGGCGAGGAGGACTACCGCGCCGGCGGGCATGTGGCGATCATGGGGCTGCTGCGGCAGGCCAGGGACTCCGGGGATCCGGTGGCGCTGGCGGAGGCGCTGAGCCTGGCACACCACTGCCTGCTCGGGCCCGAGCACGGGGCGACCCGGCTGGAGCTGGCCCGGGAGCTGATCGGCCAGGCGGCGGTCACCGAGCGCAGGGGCGACCTGATGATGGGGTTGCTGTGGCGGACGGTCGATCTCTATCTGGGCGCCGATCCGCATGCCGAGCGGTGTCTGGAGGAGCTGCGCGGCCTGCTGGACGAGCACGTCTATCTCGCGGTGGGGTACGTCGTCAACGCCATCGACGTCATGCTGACCATCCGGGCCGGGCGGTTCGGGGAGGCGGAGCAGCTGGCGGGGGAGTGCTTCGAGCGCGGCGTCGCGGCCGGCGACATGGATGCCACCGGCTGGTACGGCGGCCAGCTCGGCGCCATCCGCTGGTACCAGGGCCGCGCCGCCGAGACGTTGCCCGCGCTCCAGGACCTGGTCAGCTCGCCCACGCTCAGCCCGATCGACAACTCGTACGTGGCCGCTCTGGCGCTGGCCTCGGCGACGGCGGGGGACCGGCGGTCGGCGGCCGGGCACCTGGCGCGGCTGCGCGGGCGAGACCTGGGGGATCTGCCCAGGTCGAGCAGCTGGCTGGTCTCGATGTACTGCGTCGTGGAGACAGCGCACCTGCTCCAGGACGCCGGTACGGCGGCGGAGGCGTACGCGTTGCTGAGCCCCTTCGCGGAGCTCCCGGTGATCGCAAGCCTCGGCGTGGTGTGCTTCGGTTCGGTGCACCACGCCCTGGGCATGGCCGCGCTCACCGTCGGCGACCTGGAGCGGACGGTCGGCCACCTGCGGGCCGCCGTGCCGGCCAACTTGGCGCTGGGGCACTGGCCGGCGGTCGCGCTGTCCAGGTGCCGGCTCGGGCAGGCGCTGGCGCTGCGCGACGGACCCCGGGACGAGGCGGCGCTCGCGGAGCAGGTTGCCGCCGGGCGGGAGGCCAAAGAGCTGGGCATGGTGCTGCCCGCCGTGGTGGCGCGGACGGACGGCGAGTGGCGCGCCTGCCGGTTCCACAGGCAGGGGCGGCACTGGCAGGTCGAGAGGGGCGGGCGGGTCACGCTGGTGGAGCACAGTGTGGGCATGGCGCACCTGGCCGCGCTGGTCGCCAATCCCGGGCGTGAGATCCTGGCCGCCGATCTCGCCGCGGGGACGTGGTCGCGCGGGACCGAGGGCGCCTCTGCGCAGCCGGTGCTCGACGACCTGGCCAGGGACGCCTATCGGGGGCGGCTGGCGCAGTTGCAGGCCGAGATCGACGAGCTCGAGGCCATAAACGACCTGGAACGGGTGTCGACGTTACGGCTCGAGCACGAGTGGCTGGTGGCCGAGTTGTCCGCGGCCACCGGCCTCGGCGGGCGGTCGCGGCCGTTCGCGGGGAGCGATGAACGCGCCAGGATCGCCGTCGGCAAGGCCATCAGACGGGCGCTGTCGCGCATCGCGGCCGTGGACCCCGTGATGGGGGAGGAACTGCGAGCCACCGTGCAGACGGGGCTGCGCTGCTCTTACCGTCCCCGGTGACGGCCGGCGAGCTGCGCCTGCGACTTCGGTCGGAACTGGGGATCCCCATGAACAGACTCCGCGCCGCGCGCACGTGGCATGCGTAACCCCTACTCAGGCAAGCGGCGAGCCTCATGGTGGAATACGGAGCGGGCAGTGTTGGACAGGAAAGTGAGCCACCCATGGAACACCGCATATTGGGACGCACCGGACGCCAGGTCGGCGTTGTCGGCCTCGGGGCCTGGCAGCTCGGCGCCGACTGGGGCGAGGTCTCCGAAGACGAGGCCTTCGCCACGCTGGGGGCCGCCGTGGACGCGGGCGTCACCTTCATCGACACCGCGGACGTGTACGGCGACGGGCGCAGCGAGCAGATCGTCGGCCGCTTCGCCAAGGGCCGCCCCGAGCTCACCGTGGCCACCAAGATGGGCCGGCGACTGGAGCAGATCCCGTCGAACTACGTGATGTCCAACTTCCGCGCCTGGAACGAGCGCTCCCGTCAGAACCTCGGCGTGGACACGATCGACCTGGTCCAGCTGCACTGCCCGCCGACCCCTGTGTACTCGGCGGACGCCGTGTTCGACGCCCTGGACACGCTGGTGGCCGAAGAGAAGATCGCCGCATACGGGGTCAGCGTCGAGACGTGCGAGGAGGCGCTGACCGCGATCGCCCGGCCGGGCGTGGCGAGCGTGCAGATCATCCTGAACGCGTTCCGCCTCAAGCCGCTGGAGCAGGTCCTGCCGGCCGCGCGGGCGGCAGGCGTGGGCATCATCGCCCGGGTCCCGCTGGCCAGCGGCCTGCTGTCGGGCCGGTACGACGAGCACACCACGTTCGCGCCCGACGACCACAGGACCTACAACCGGCAAGGGGAGTCCTTCGACGTCGGCGAGACGTTCTCGGGCGTGGACTTCTCCACCGGCCTGGAGGCGGTCCGCCGCCTGGTTCCCCTGGTGCCGGAAGGGGGGACCATGGCCCAGTTCGCGCTCCGCTGGATCCTGGACCAGGAGGGCGTCTCGGTGGTCATCCCGGGGGCACGCAACCCCGGCCAGGCGACGGCGAACGCGGCGGCGGCCTCCCTCGCGCCGCTGCCGGCCGAGACGCTCGACGCGGTGAAGGTTGTCTACGACGAGCTGATCCGCCCCCAGGTTCACCATCGCTGGTAAGGCGACACGCAAGGATGTGGCTCGTCCTCCCGGAGGGGCCGGGAGCCGGTCACCCGCCGTACGCTGTGGGGCATGATTCGTCCCGCAACGCCCGCTGACGTGCCTGCGATCCTCGATATGATCCGCGAGCTCGCCACCTACGAGAAGGCCGCCCACGAGGTGCGCGCCACCGAGGAGGATCTGCACGCCGCGCTCTTCGGCGACCGCCCCGCTACCTTCGTGCACATCGCCGAGCAGGACGGCGAAGCCGTCGGCTTCACCCTGTGGTTCCTCACCTTCTCCACCTGGAGGGGCGTGCACGGCATCTACCTGGAGGACCTCTACGTACGCCCCCAGCACCGCGGCGGCGGCCACGGCCTGGCGCTGATGGGGGAGCTGGCCAGGATCTGCAAGGAGCGCGGATACCAGCGGTTCGAATGGTCGGTGCTCGACTGGAACGAGCCGAGCATCGCCTTCTACGACAAGCTCGGCGCGCTCCGGCAGGACGAGTGGCTGAAGTACCGGCTGACCGACGAGCCGCTCCGGCGCCTGGCCGAGCGGCAGGATTGAGAAACAGGTCGCGCAGGTCACGTACGGTGACGTGACCTGCGTGACATATCCGTTAAACCCCGGCGTGCGTCCTGGGCCTGATGCGCTGGGTCTCCTCGTACGTCTCCATGCCCGGTTCCTTGATGTCGCGATGCGTTTCCTCCATGCGCAGCGCGACTCCGATCGCGAAGAACGTGGGCGCCCACTCGCCGACGAAGATCCCCCACCGGTCGGCGCGATCAAGGCCTGCGTGCTCGGTGCTCCGTGCGACCATCCAGGACGTGCAGGCCAGGCCGATCGAGCACAACCCGGCGAAATACATGTGATTGGACCTGACGCCCATCTTGTGCAGCGTTTTGATCATGGTTCCCCCCTTGCTGTGAGAGCTGGTACCCGAGGGGCGTGGCTGTAACCGAAGATTACGAGTGTGTTTCCACTGTGACGCTTGTGCGCGGCTTGTTACAGCGGTGAATCACATGTAACGAGCGCACAGCCACGGACTGTCAAAGTGCGTAACGAGCCATTCCTACCTTGGAGATCCCCGGACGCCGAGCGTAGGAGAGATCGATGGCGCGCTGGATCGCCGATTGGCACCCCGATGACCCAGCCTTCTGGGAGAGCTCAGGCAAGCGCGTGGCGCGCCGGAACCTGATCTTCTCGATCGCTGCCGAACACCTCGGCTTCACCGTGTGGACGCTGTGGAGCATCGTTGCCACCAAGATGGGGGTCTACGAGTTCACCACGGACCAGTTGTTCTGGCTGGTGGCCCTGCCGAACCTGATCGGGTCCGCGCTGCGGATCCCGTACACGTTCGGCCCTGCCAAGTACGGCGGCCGCAACTTCACCGTTGTGAGCGCGCTGCTGCTGCTCATTCCGGCCATCGGCCTCGGGATCGCGGTCGGCAACCCGAACACGCCGTATTGGATGTTCCTCGTGATCGCGGCCCTCGCCGGATTCGGCGGCGGCAACTTCGCCTCGAGCATGGCCAACATCACCTACTTCTACCCCCGTAGCAAGCAGGGGGTGGCGTTGGGGCTGAACGCCGCGGGCGGCAACATCGGCGTCAGCTCTGTGCAGCTCGTCATGCCGCTGGTCATCGCCGGGCTCGGGCTGGCCGCCGCCGGCTGGTTCTGGCTCCCGCTCATCGTCGTGGCCGCCGTCTGCGCCTGGTTCTTCATGGACAACCTGACCAGCGCCAAGGCCAACCCGCGTGAGCAGTTCGCGGTGGCCGGCAAGGCCCAGACCTGGATCATGTCCTTCCTGTACATCGGCACGTTCGGCTCGTTCATCGGCTACTCCACCGCGTTCCCGCTGCTGAGCAAGAGCCTGTTCCCCGAGGCTCCGTTCGCCGTCGTGGCGTTCGTCGGGCCGCTGGTCGGCTCGCTGATCCGGCCGGTCGGCGGCTGGCTGGCCGACAAGCTCGGCGGCGCCCCCGTCACCCTGTGGAACTTCGCCGCGATGGGCGGCGGCGTGCTGCTGGTCTGGGCGGCCAGTTCCTCCGGCAACTTCTGGTTGTTCTTCCTGTCCTTCCAGCTGCTGTTCCTCACCTCCGGCATCGGCAACGGCTCCACGTACCGCATGATCCCGGCGATCTTCCAGGCCAAGGCCGTGGCCGAGCGTGGTGAAAGCGAGGAGGCGCTGCTGCACGGCAAGCAGCAGGCCTCGGCCGCCGTCGGCATCATCTCGGCGGTCGGAGCGTTCGGCGGGTTCCTCATCAACCGGGCGTTCGGAATGGCGTTCGCGGCGGCCGGCACCCCCGCCCCCGCCTTCCTCGCCTTCGGCCTCTTCTACGCCTCCTGCTTCGCGCTCACCTGGTGGTGCTACACGCGCACGGTCGGCGTCAAGGTCGTGGCCAGCCTCGCTCACGCAAGGGTCTGAACGTGACGGACGCGGTGAAGACGCACTGCCCGTACTGCGCTCTGCAGTGCGGCATGGAGATCGGTCCTGAGCTGGCCATCCAGCCCAGGACCGACATCCCGGCCAACGCCTCGGGCGCGTTGTGCCAGAAGGGATGGACGTCGGGCGAGCTGCTCACCAACGGCGAGCGCCTGACCTCCCCCCTCCTGCACGGCGAGCCCGTGGAGTGGGACGTCGCGCTCGACTACGTCGCGTCCCGGTTGTCCGCCATCCGCGCCGAGCACGGCCCCGACGCCGTGGCCGTGTTCGGCGGGGGTGGCCTGACGAATGAGAAGGCCTACACGCTCGGGAAGTTCGCCAGGGTCGCGCTGGGCACCAGCCAGATCGACTACAACGGCCGCTTCTGCATGTCCTCGGCGGCCGCCGCGTCGATCAAGGCGTTCGGCATGGACCGCGGGATGCCCTTCCCGATCACCGACCTGGCCGAGTCCGACATCGTGCTGCTGGCCGGCGGGAACGTCGCCGAGACCATGCCGCCGTTCGTCCGGCACTTGTCGGGCCCGCGAATGATCGTCATCGACCCGCGGCGCAGCCAGACCGCCAAGCTGGCCTGGCTGCACCTGCAGCCCACGCCCGGCACCGACCTGGCGCTCGCCCTCGGGCTGCTGCACATGGTCATCGCCGAAGGGCTCGTGGACGAGGAGTACGTCGCCGCCCGCACCACCGGATTCGACGAGGTACGCACCTCGCTCGCCTCCTGGTGGCCCGAGCGGGTCGAGCGGATCACCGGGGTGCCCGTCTACCGGATGCGGCAGGCCGTCCGGGCCATGGCCGCGGCGGGCAACAAAGGGAGCGGAGCTCCCGAGCAACGAAGAAACGTGTACATCCTGACCGGGCGCGGCGCCGAGCAGCACGCCAAGGGCACCGACACCGTCACCGCGTTCATCAACCTCGCCCTCGCGCTCGGCCTGCCGGGCCGGCACGGCTCCGGCTACGGCTGCGTGACCGGGCAGGGCAACGGGCAGGGCGGCCGGGAGCACGGCCAGAAGGCCGACCAGCTGCCCGGCTACCGCAAGATCGACGACCCGGCGGCACGCGAGTACGTCGCGAGCGTGTGGGGCGTGCCCGCCGAGTCGCTGCCCGGGCCAGGGCGGTCGGCGTACGAGCTGCTCGACGCCCTCGGCACCCCGGACGGGCCGCGGGCGATGCTGCTGTTCGGGTCCAACCCCGTGATCTCCGCGCCGGCCGCCGAGCACGTCGCCGAGCGCATCGCTTCCCTGGACCTGCTCGTGACCTGCGATTTCGTCATGTCGGAAACCGCCGCCATGGCCGACGTCGTGTTCCCGGTGACGCAGTGGGCCGAGGAGACCGGCACCATGACCAACCTCGAGGGCCGCGTCCTGCTGCGTAACCAGGCGGTCGCGGCGCCCGCGGGCGTCAGGAGCGACCTCGACGTCCTCGCCGGCCTGGCCGAGCGGCTCGGGCACCGCTTCGAGACCGACCCGGTCAAGGTGTTCGACGAGCTGCGCCGCGCAAGCAAGGGCGGTCCCGCCGACTACTCCGGCATCACGTACGAGCGCATCACCGAGGAGAAGGGCGTGTTCTGGCCCTGCCCCTCGACCGAGCACCCGGGCACGCCCCGCCCGTTCCTGGACTCCTTCGCCACCCCGGACGGCCGCGCCAGATTCCTGCCGGTCCAGCACCGGCCGCCGGCCGAGGAGACCGACGAGGACTACCCCGTGTACCTGAGCACGGGACGGGTGCTGGCCCACTACCAGAGCGGCGCGCAGACCCGCAGGATCGCCTCGCTCGTCAAGGCCGCGCCCGAGCCGTTCGTCGAGATCCACCCGGACCTCGCCGAGCAGCTCGACATCACGGCCGGCGACGTGGTGCGGGTCAGCAGCAGGAGAGGCGAGGCCAAGGCCGTCGCCAGGATCAGCGACGCCATCAGGCGCGACACCGTGTTCATGCCCTTCCACTGGGAGGGCGCCAACCGGCTCACCAACCCGGCCCTCGACCCGACGTCGAGGATGCCGGAGTTCAAGGTCTGCGCGGTCAGGGTGGAGAGGGACTCATGAGGCTCGTCGTCGTGGGGAACGGGATGGCCGGTTCGCGGCTGGTCAGCGAGGTGCGGACCCGTGACCCCCACATGAAGATCACGATTTTCGGCGCGGAGACGTGCCAGCCGTACAACCGGGTGCTGCTGTCCAACGTGCTCGCCGGCAGCTCACGCCCGGACCAGGTGCGGCTGCTCGACTCCTCCTGGTACGCCGCCCACAACGTCGAGGCCGCGTTCGGCAGCGCGGTCGCCCACATCGACAGGGAGACCAGGCACGTCGTCACCGAGGACGGGCGGCGCGAGCCGTACGACCTGCTGGTGCTGGCAACCGGCAGCGACGCCATCGTGCCGCCGATCCCCGGCGTGGAGCGGGCCATCCCGTTCCGCACCCTCGACGACTGCGAGCGCATCATGGGCGTGGCCGAGCAGGCCCGCCGGGCGGTCGTCATCGGCGGCGGGCTGCTCGGCATCGAGGCCGCCCGCGGCCTGGCCGGGCGCGGCCTGCCCGTCACGCTCCTGCACCTGGCCGGGCACCTCATGGAGCGCCAGCTCGACGTCGAGGCCGGCGAGGTGCTGGGCGAGACGCTGGCCGGGCTCGGCGTCGAGATCCGCACCGGCGTCTCCACCTCCTCCGTGGACGACGACGGCGTCCGGCTCGACGACGGCGAGCTGATCGAGGCCGACCTGGTCGTGCTGGCCTGCGGGGTCCGCCCCATCACGAGCCTGGCCGCCGAGGCCGGGCTGGAGGTGCGGCGCGGCGTCGTCGTGGACGACGAGCTGCGGACCGACGATCCGTCGATCTTCGCCATCGGCGAGTGCGCCGAGCACGACGGCACCGTGTACGGCCTGGTCGCCCCCGCTTGGGAGCAGGCCTCCGTGGCCGCCGACGTCATCACCGGCGGCAAGAGCCTCTACCACGGCTCCCGGCTCGTCACCCGGCTCAAGGCCAGGAGCGTCGAGCTGGCCGCCATGGGCGAGACCCACCTCACCGAGGAGCATGCCGAGGTCGTGCGCTTCAGCCACCGAGCCCGAGGCACCTACCGCAAACTCGTGATCCGCGACGGCCGCCTGGTCGGCGCGATCCTGCTGGGCGAGAGCGACGCCGTCGGCACGCTCACCCAGCTGTTCGACCGGGGCGGACCGGTCCCGGGGGACCGGGCGGGACTGCTGTTCCCGGGGCTGTCGTCGGCGCCCGTGGCCGACAGCCCGACGCTGATGCCCGACGCGGCCAAGGTCTGCCAGTGCAACAACGTGACCAAGGGCCAGATCAGAGCGTGCTGGGAAGCCGGGGCGCGGGACGTGGAGGGAGTGGCGGCCGCCACCCGGGCCACGACCGGATGCGGTACCTGCCGCGACGCCGTGGAAGGCATCGTGAGCTGGCTGTGCGAGCAGGAAGGGATTTCCGTATGAGCAGGATCGTCGTCGTTGGGTACGGGCCGACGGCCCACCGGCTCGTCGAAACCCTCGTCAGCAAGGGCTTCGACGGGCAGATCACCGTGATCGGGGAGGAGCCCCGGCCCGCGTACGACCGGGTGGCCCTGACCTCCTACCTGTCGGGGACCACCGCCGAGGACCTCACCTACGACGTGCCTGCGGGCACGGTCACCAGGCTGAGCACCCGGGTCACCGGCATCGACAGGGACGCACGTTTCGTCACCCTGTCCGACGGCGGGACCGAGCCCTATGACGCGCTCGTCCTGGCCACCGGGTCCGCGCCGTTCGTGCCGCCGGTGCCGGGCGCCGAGCACGCCTTCGTCTACCGCACGCTCGAGGACCTGGACGCGATCAGAGTGGCCGCCAAGGACGCGGCCGAAGGCGTCGTGGTCGGCGGCGGGCTGCTCGGCCTGGAGGCCGCCGACGCGCTGCGGGCACTCGGGCTGAAGGCGCACATCATCGAGATGAGCCCCTGGCTGATGCCGCGGCAGGTCGACGAGGGCGGCGGCGCGGTGCTGAAGCAGCACATCGAGGACCTTGGGCTGAGCGTGCACGCCGGCGCCGGGGTCAAGGAGATCGTCGCCGACAAGGACGGCCGGGTCGCCGGGTTGCGCAAGCCGGACGGGACGCTGGTGGACGCCCAGGTCGTGGTGTTCTCCGCGGGCATCAGGCCGCGGGACGAGCTGGCCAGGTCGTCCGGGCTGGAGGTGGGCGAGCGAGGCGGCATCGTGGTCGACTCCGCGATGCTCACGTCCGACCCCTCCATCTACGCCGTGGGCGAGTGCGCGCTGGTCGGCGGCATGATCTACGGGCTGGTCGGGCCGTGCAACACGATGGCCGAGGTGGCGGCCGACCGGATCATGGGCGGGTCCACGACGTTCGAGGGCGCGGACATGTCCACGAAGCTCAAGCTGCTCGGCGTGGAGGTCGCGCAGTTCGGGTCCATGACGGGGGCGCTGGACGTCACGTACATGGACCCGGTGGGCGGCGTGTACAAGAAGCTGTTCATCAGCGACGACGCGCAGACGCTGCTCGGCGGCATCTGCGTGGGCGACGCCTCGCCGTACACGCAGCTGCGGCCCTTCGTCGGCAAGGCGCTGCCGGCCTCGCCGTCGGACCTGCTGTTCAGCGGCGCCGGGGCCAACCTGGACCTGCCGGACGAGGCGCAGGTCTGCTCCTGCAACAACGTGTGCGCGGGCGACATCCGCACGGCCATCGCCGACAAGGGCTGCACCGACGTCCCCGGGCTCAAGGCGTGCACCCGCGCAGGCACCACCTGCGGGAGCTGCGTGCCGATGCTCAAGCAGCTGCTGGAGAAGTCGGGCGTCGAGGTCAGCAAGGCGCTGTGCGAGCACTTCACGTACTCGCGGGCCGAGCTGTTCGACATCGTCCGCGTCCGCAACATCACGACGTTCTCCCAGCTCATCACCGAGCACGGGCAGGGCAGGGGTTGCGACATCTGCAAGCCGGCCGTGGCCTCGATCCTGGCCTCGCTGCACAACGGGCACGTGCTGGAGGGCGAGCGGGCCGTGCTGCAGGACACCAACGACGCCTTCCTCGCCAACATGCAGAAGAACGGCACGTACTCGGTCGTGCCGCGCATCCCCGGCGGCGAGATCACGCCTGAGAAGCTCATCGTGATCGGTGAGGTCGCCCGCGACTTCGGCCTCTACACGAAGATCACCGGTGGTCAGCGGATCGACCTGTTCGGGGCCCGCGTCGACCAGCTGCCCGAGATCTGGCGGCGGCTGGTGGAGGCCGGGTTCGAGTCCGGACACGCCTACGGCAAGGCCCTGCGCACGGTGAAGTCCTGCGTGGGCTCGACCTGGTGCCGCTACGGCGTGCAGGACTCGGTGGGCCTGGCCATCGCGCTGGAGCTGCGGTACCGCGGCCTGCGCTCGCCGCACAAGCTCAAGTCCGCCGTCTCCGGCTGCGCGCGCGAGTGCGCCGAGGCCAGGTCGAAGGACTTCGGCATCATCGCCACGGAGAAGGGCTGGAACCTGTACGTCGCCGGCAACGGCGGCTTCAAGCCCCGCCACGCCGACCTACTGGCCGGCGACCTGTCCACCGAAGAGCTCATCAGGACCATCGACCGGTTCCTGATGTTCTACATCCGCACCGCCGACCGGCTGCAACGTACCGCCGCCTGGCTGGAGTCCCTGGAAGGCGGGCTCGACTACCTACGGGAGGTGATCATGGAGGACTCGCTCGGCATCTGCGCCGACCTCGACGCGCAGATGGAGCACCACACCGCGACCTACGCCGATGAGTGGGCCGCGACTCTGGACGACCCGGAGAAGCTGAGCAGGTTCGTCAGCTTCGTCAACGCACCCGGCGTCCCCGACCCGTCGATCGTCTTCGAGCAGGAGCGCGGCCAGATCAAGCCGGTGATGGCCCGATGAGCTGGACGCCGATCTGCGACTACGACAAGCTCCTGCCGGAACGCGGCGTCTGCGCGCTCGTGGACGGCAGGCAGGTGGCCGTCTTCCGCACCTACGACGGCACGCTGCACGCGCTGGACAACCTTGACCCGTTCAGCGGCGCGTACGTGCTCTCGCGCGGCATCGTCGGCACTAGGAAAGGCGAGCCGACCGTGGCCTCGCCGCTGCACAAGCAGGTGTTCTCGCTGGTGTCCGGAGTGTGCCTGGACGAGAAGGACGTGGCGGTGCCGGTCTATCCGGTACGGCTGGCCGACGGGTGCGTCGAGGTGAGCCTCTAGGCGCACCCGAGAATCAGGCCCAGGTCGTCCGCTCGCACGACGGCTTGGGCCTGTATTTTTGTGCTGTCAGCCCCTGTCCTGCTCCGCCGGCGGGTAGACGTGCGGGCTGCGGTGGCCCGCTGGAAGCACGCAGCGCCGTCCCGCCTCGACGCTGTCGCAGCGTTCGGCGTCCTCGCGCTGGGGGAGGGGCTCGGGGTCCGGCTGTGTACGTGGCACTGGACGGACGCTATCGGCGACATCTGGAGCTCTGGTCTCGAGGCGGCAACGATCGCAGCTCTGAACGGTCTCCTCAAAACCGGTCATTTAGTCTAGTAATACCGGTCGAGGTAAAGACGGCGTGCAAAGTGCCTAAACCGCGCATTCGGCGACGAGTGGCGCGGGCATCAAGCGGCCATGAGCAAGATTTCTCAGCGCAGGGCGCTCCTGATGGCCGCGATCATTCCCGCCATGCTGCTGGCGGGCTGCGCCGCGGGGGGCAGCGGCACACAAGCCATGAAGGGTGCGGCGAGTCCGGCGACGCCGACCGAGGACATGATGTCGCCGGAGGAGACCGACACCGAGACGGATACCGCCTCGCCGACGGAGACAGGCGGCGCCGCCGAGGCGCGGTCGGCCGTCGAGGGGTTCTTCAACGCGCTCAAATCGGGGAACCTCGACCAGGTCACGGGTGCGTTCGCCGACGACGCGGTGGTCGCCGTGGACGGGAAGGCCACGGCGGAGGGCACCGAGGCGATCCGCGCGCTCTTCCAGGGCCAGCTCAACGAGATGAAGCAGGCCACCCACACCATCGAGGAGGATCGCCCGCTCGGCAGCGAGGACGCCGTCGTCACCGCGACGAGCAAGCAGGGGAACGGCAACCTTCGCGAGCTGTTCCTGCTCTCGCAGGATGGCGGGGAGTGGAAGATCTCGCAGTTCATGAACAACCGGGCCGGCTGAACACGGCGGGGCGGCGCGCTAATGCTGCGCCGTGTCGCCGGGGATGCGGGGCGTGATCCGCTGCTGATCGACCAGCGCGAGATAGACGGCGAAGGCGCCCCGCGTCCACATGTCGGCTTGTCGCGTGGTCAACCTGATCTCCTCGCCCTCATGCGAGACGATCACATATCCGCCTAAAGGCATCCGTCGCCAGGCAATCAAGACGTTTTCGTAAACGAGCACGTCCAGCATCGCACCCAGGTATCGACGTCCGGCGGCGGACACGGCGTAAGCCTCCTCGCTCCTCGCCGAATTCTCGCCTTGCCTCCATTGTGCGCGCCCTATCGGGAAATGGCGCATTTCCTGGAACCTCGTCCGTTCAGGCGGTGTATCAGCTCCGGAGGTGGTCCCATGAAGACGATGCTGGCCGTGCTGGCCGCCGTGGTGGCGGCCCTGGTCATGGGGACTGTTCCGGCCGGGGCGGTGGGGAATTGGGCGGTGACGTACATGGATCCGCTGCCGGGCCGGTTCGACGGTGGCACGCCGTATGCGCTGGGGTTCTGGGTCCTGCAGCACGGCAACCACCCGTTCGAGGGAGACCTCGGGACGGTAGGGCTGCGGCTCACCGGGGAGGACGGGAAGAGCTTGATGTTCGAGGGCACGGCCCTTCCCGAGGCCGGGCACTACGCCGCGTCCGTGGTCGTGCCGAAGGGCGTATGGAAGGTCGAGGGCATCCAGGGCGTCTTCCAGCCGCACGAGGTCGGGCAGCTCAGCGTGCCCGGCGAGCTGAAGATCAAGCCCGTGCAGAAGGAACCGATCGAGGCCTTCGTGGGGCAACGGACCGACTATTGGGACGCCGTGCGCCCACCCGGGTTCCCTGACCTGCCGGGAGACAAGGTGACGGTTGGGACCGGCGCCGACCTGGATGCGGCAACGGCGGCGCCCCCGGTGGCGACGGCGGCGCCTCAGAAGGTGGCGGCCGGACAACCGGCGCAGGACACCGGCGGGGTGCCCGCGTACACGCTACTGCTCGCGGCCGCCGGCGGTGCGCTGCTCGCGGTGGCGGCGCTGCGCCTTCCCCGGCGAAGGGAGAGGACGGATCAGCAGGATCCGCCCGTGGACTCGTCGTCGGAGACGATCGTCATCTCGGGTTAGCCCCGGGCGGGGGGCTGGTCGCCGGGGTGTGCTCGCGACGCCGTTTTCCCGAGCGGCCCGCGTCGCAGCACACCCCGGCCGCGGCTAGCGCATCCTGACGATGAACCTGCGGATCTTGCGGAGGTCGCGCAGCCGGTGCTCGTACGTGGCTCCGGTGAACAGCAGGAACGCGCCTGCCAGCGCGATGGGCAGCCAGCGCGGGCCCTCGCCCATCAGCTCGGCGAGCGTCGGCGCGAACTCGTGCGCCGCCGTCACCACCAGCACCGCCCCGCCGAGGATCAGCGGCGCCTGCAACCGCGCCCATGCCCCGGTCATGGTCGCGGCGAACGCGGCCGCACCGAGCAGCAGTGGCCTGGTCAGGCCGACGTCGTTCCAGGCCGCGTACGCGCTCGGCAGGAACGTCAGCGCGAGCGCCGTGCCGTAGCCGAGCCAGGAGGACATTCCGGGATCGCGCCGCCTGGCCAGCCACGCCACCACCAGCCCGGCCACGGACAGGGAAACGGTGTACGCCTCGGGAGCCGTGACGTCCGAGATCGCCAGCCGGAGCCAGAGGGCGAACTGCAACAAGATGAGCCCGCCCCAGACGGCCGGCCGTCGATCGGGCCGCAGGGCGACGGCGAGCGCGAGCAGGCCGGCGCAGGTCAGTGCGAGGCTCAGGCAGTCGGCGTCGGCCTGGGTCAGGATCAGCCCGATCGCGGCCAGGGACCATCCGGGCACCTCCACCGCAACCGCCACACCACCCCCGCCCTCCCGGCCGTCCCCGGTTCGCGTCGCCAATGCCGCCGCGTCGCCGTCGTCGGAGGTGCTGGGACGGCGGGCCAGGGCGGCGGACACGACGGCGGACAGCGCCGCGACGGCGAGTGCCGCGAAGCCCGCCCCCTCCGCCCGGAACCCCGCCGACAGCGCTGAGGCGATCGCCAGTGCGCCCGTCGCGACGGTGGCCGAGGCGGCGGCGCCGGTACCGGCCTTGTCGTTGCGGGCCAGGACTGCGGTCACGACTCCCAGCACCGCGACCCCGGCCAGCACCACCAGCGTGGACGCCTCCGCGTCCAGCGACCACACGACCAGGTGCACACCGAGGCCCACCGCCAGCACCCCGGCGGCCCCCGCCCGCGGGCCGAGTGCGGCCTGGGCGGCCAGCGCCACCAGCAAGACCCCGTAGAAGGCCAGCGTCCCCGGGTACGGCAGGTCCGCAACGGCAGGCACGAGCACGAGGCACAAGACCGCGCCCACCGTGGCCGCCGTCCGCCCGGCGAGCGGCCTGGCCAGCCCTCGAGCAACGATCACGCCGGTGACCGCCACGAAGACCCCCACCCCCAAAGCGGTCTCCACCCCCGACAAAGCGAACCCCGCCGGCTCGAACTCGAGCGGCTCCCCCCGCGGCCCGACCCACACATGGGCCAGCGCGCTGGTGGACCACCCATCGAACCGCTCACTCCACGGATGGCCGGCCCCTGAGTACGGCCGCTGCAAAACCGTCCCCCAACTCGACAGATGCGGCAGGACGGCTGCCCCCGACGCTGCGGCCGCCAGCACGTACGCCCCGGTCCTGGCGCCGTCCCGCAGCCGCCCGGCCCCGCCGGCCAGCGCGAGCGCGCCCACCGCCAGCACCAGCGACAGCCGTGCCGGATCGTCCGCGGTCAGGATCATGGTGACCAGCCACAAAACCAGCGCCGCGCCACCCGCCGGCCCGGCGATGGCGCCGGACAGGACCGGCAGCGCGGCGGCCCGCGACAACAGCACCGCCACCAGCAGCAGGACCAGCGCCGCGTTCTCGGGGCCGAGCCCACCGCCGAGCGCGGCGGCCACGCTCTCCGCCCCTACGGCCAGCCCGGTCACGGTCGAGGCAACGCTCGTGACCGGCGAGCCCTTGCCCCGGATCGCGCACAACACCCCGGTCACCACGATCGCCGCCAGCACGGCGAGCGTCGCCGTACGGTCGGCCAGCGACCAGGAGACGGCCAGCGTCGCCGTCCACAGCCCAGCACTGCCCACGGCCGACCGGCTCACTGCCGACCAGAGCGCCAGCCCCGCCGTGAGCGCGACGAGGAAGGCCAGCGCCGCCCAGTACGGCAGGTCCGCCGCCACCGGCAGCGTCGTGGCCGCCAGCGGGAACACGACCCTCGCCACCCCCATCGCCGCCGGCCTCCCCCAGCGCGCCCAGGCGGCGAGCGTGCCGGCGCCGCCCGCCAGCACCAGCACGGGCAGCAACAGCGGCTGCTCCTGCCACGGCCCCGAAGGGCTGAGCGCCTGTCTGGCCCCTTCCGCGGCGCCCGCCCAGGCGTGCGTCACCCATTGGTACGGGCCCACGAGCGCCGGCACGACGGCCGTGCTCACCGCCAGCGGCGCGAGTGCGGCCAGCACGCACGCCTCGACCGCCGCCGCCGTGCGCCATAGGCCCCTGGGCCGCCGCCACGCCGAGCCTGCCGCCAGGACCGCGCCGATCGCCAGCACGAGCGCCATCAGCTCACCACGCACGCCCTGCTGCGCGAGCGTGAACACCCCCACGGCCACGGCCGCGGCCTCGACCGCCGTACGCCCACCCGGCTTGATCGTCCTGGTCAGCCGGTCCAGGCCGCCGAGCGCGAGGGTGGCGGTGGTGCGGCGCGCACGGACGACGGCGGTGGCCAGCCGGCGCGACGGTCGCGTCACGACGAGTGTCACCGCCCGCACGCCGAGCAGCGCGAACGCCGCCCCGGGCCCGTTTTCGAACAGGGCCCAGACGAGCAGGCCCGCCGCCAGTGTCGCCCCGGCGCCGCCTGCGGCCTGCACCGCCTTCGGACGGGCGGCGACGGCACCGGCAAGCGCGATCATCATGAGCCCGGCCGCCACCCCGATGGTGGCCTGCCGATCGGCCAGCGCCCAGCACATCGCCAGCACGGCCACGTACCCGCCCAGCCACAACGCCGCCTGGCCATGCGGCGTCAGAGTCACCGCCCCGCCGGCGGTGGCGGTCGTCGTGCCGGGTGAGTCGCCTTGGCCGGCGGCCGCCGTGCCGGGCACTCTGCCTTGGCGGGCGGCCGTCAGGAGCAGCGCGCCGGCCAGGGCCACGAGCACCGCCAGCGCCGCCTCGTACGGCATGCCCGTCGCCACCGGCGCCGTGAGCACGGCCAGCGAGCCGAATACCAGGCAGACCGTGCGGCGCAGCTCGGGGGTCCACGTCGGGCCCAAGGACGGCAACAGGATCATGCCCAGCGCCACCGCCCCCATCACAAGAGGTGTGGCCGCCGTGTCTTCCCACAGGACGAGGTCGTGAGGCCCGAGCACGTGCGCGGCGGGGCCGCCGGCGTCGGACCAGATCGACGACAGCCAGCCCATCGGTGCCAGCCCGGCCGTGAGCACGGCAGGCGCCTTCGACACGGCCGACGCGGCCAGAGCCAGCACGGCGCCGGTACGCATGCCGTCGCGCAGCCGTACCGGGAGCTTGAGTGTGGCGGCGAGAACCAGGCAGGCACCGTACGCGACGACGGCGGCCTGCCAGAGTGCGGGCACCATCGAGGCGGGCACTACGCCGATCGCGCCGATCGCGGCGAGAGCGCCACAGGTGGCGATCAGCAGGCGTGCCGCCCGCCCGCGCGTCGCTGCCGCCCACAGCAGTGCCAAAACCGACGAGGCGGCCAGAATGAGGGCGGCGACCGGCGGGGACATCATGGGCATCTGGCTGCCGCTGTCGCTCGCGCTCCTCCCGGCCTCCTGGAGTGCGATCACGCCCGTGCCGGCCAGCCAGATGAGAGAGCCCGCGACGGCCGCGGTCACGTATTCGACGGCGGCTCGCGCCCGCCGGGCCGCGTGCCACAGGGCCAGATCGAAGGCGGCGGTGGCGGTCAGCGCTGCGGCGAACCAGGCCCATCCGGTGGTGTGCTCGAGCTCCACGGCCAGTCCGGCCAGCGGCAGCGGGGCCTGCGCCAGCACGATCGCGACCGGCGTGGGCAGGCGTAGCGGGGCCCACCGTGCGTACAGCGCCCATCCCAAGGCCAGCGCGGCACCGCCCAGCGAGAACCCCCACAGCGGGTTCGGGCCCGGCCCGCCGGAGGGGCCGCCGTCGTCGAAAACCTGCAGGACCGCGACACCGTCCAGCGGGATCAGCACGAGGCCGACCAGGGCCACCGTCTCGGCGGTCGCGACCAGCCGGCGGCGGACCAGCAGCCAGGGGGCGGCCAGCACGGCGAGCGTGAACACGCTCAGAATGAGCGCGCGAAGTGCGGGGACCTGCCAGCTCACCAGCGTGAACACCACGGCGGCGATCGACAGCAGCACGCCGCCGAGCAGCAGTAACAGGTTCTGCACCGCCCGATGCGACAGATCCCGCCCGGGCGCCTTCCCACCCGCGCCGGCCCGCGCGACGGCGTCCGTCCGGGCCCGCCCGCCTGCGTCCGACGCGACGGCGGTGGTCGTGGCGGTGCCGGTCGCATTGGCGGTGGCGGGCGTCGCGTTGGCGGCGGCGGATGTTGTGCCGGTGGCGTCGGCGGTGGCCGTCGTGCTCGGGCCGTTCGCCGTGCCCCCGTTCGCCGTGCCCCCGTTCGCCGCGACGCCGGTTGCCACCGCGCTGACGGGTGCGGGCACTCGGCTGGCCGCGCGCATGGCGGTGAGGGCCTCGTCGCGGCGCGTCACCAGCTCGGTACGGCGCTCCTCCACCTCGGCGAGCGCGGCCACGGCGGCGTAATAGGCGTCGGCGGCGGGGCCGCGCAGGAGCAGGCGGCACTCGGGGCAGGCGGCGGGCCGCGAGTGGCCGGCCAGGGAAACACCGGAGCCCGGTAAGCCGGCCCCGCATCCGGGACAGGCCGGCGTCGTCCGATCCATGCGTGAACCTCCCGAAGATCGGGTCGTCCACGACCTTGCCGTACGAAGTCACGCCTTGTCTGGAAATCAGAAAACCGCTATCCGCTCGTGACGGAAGCCGGCGGAGGCGGCGTCAGAGCTCCCGTTCCTGCTGGTCCAAGATGCCGACCGACACCGCGACCGCCCGTGCCGGATCCCCGTCCTCGATCGCCCGCAGCAGCTCCTCGTGCGACGCGTCCGGCTCCAGCGCCCCCTCCTCCTGGTCCCGCACACTGTCGCGCAACGCGTCGCTCATGCTCCGATAGAGGTCGGCGAGCAGCGCGTTGTGGGCCGCGTCGGCCACCAGCACATGGAAGGCGACGTCCGCGTCCGCGAAGCCGTCCAGGTCGCCCGCCCGCCCGGCCGCGTCCCTGCGGGCCAGCGTCTCGCGCAGCGCGACCAGGTCCTTCTCGGTGCGCCGCCCGGCCGCCAGGCGGGCCGCGACGAGGTCGAGCCCGCGGCGTACGTCGATGATGTCCATGGCGGCCGCCGTGTCCAGCCGTCGGCGCAGCGCGACCTTGGACTCGTCGGTGGCCGTCACGTACGTGCCGTCGCCCTGCCGGGTGGACAGCAGCCCGGCATGCGCCAGGACCCGGACCGCCTCGCGCACGGACAGCCGGCTCATGCCCAGGCTCTGGGCGAGCTGGCTCTCGGACGGGATCTTCGTGCCGACCGGCCACGCCCCGCGGGCGATCTCCCGGCGGAGCTCGTCGATGGCGGCGTCAACGAGCGAGGTCCGAGCGACGTTTCGCATGCAATCCTCTTCCCATTTCGGCTGGGGAATCCCACCCTAAGCGGTGATCAGGCCAGCTCGGCGACCAGGCGCTCGATCGTGTCGCGGCCTTCAAGCGGACGCAGCCAGGCAGGCGGCAGGGCGGCGGCGCCGTGCAGCGTCCCCAGCAGGTTGCCGCACACCGAGCCGGTCGAATCGCTGTCCCCGGAGTGGTTGACCGACACGAGCAGCGCACGTTCGACGGAGGTCTCGGCCAGGGCGCAGTACACGCCGATGGCCAGGGCCTCCTCGGCCACCCATGCGCCGCCCAGCGACTCCACCCGCTCCGGAGACGGCGGTCCACCGAGCTCCAGCGCCGCGCGCAGCGCCGCCGTGGTCTCCTCGTGCGCCGGGTAGCCGGCCAGCAGCTCCATGGCATGGTGGACGGCCGGTTCCAGGGTCTCGCCCGCCATGAGGTACGCGATGATCGCCGCGAAGGCCCCGGCCGCCAGGTAGCCGGTGGGATGGCCGTGGGTGATCTGCGCACACGCCGCCGCCATCTCAAAGGCGGCTCGCGGGTCGGACCCTGTCGGCTTGCTCCACCCGGCCAGCCCGAACGGGGCCGAGCGCATCACCGTGCCGCAGCCCTTCGAGTTCGAGTTCACCGGCCCCGGCTCACCGAGCGGCGACGGGCCGGGGAACGGCCGGTGCAACCCCGACAGGCAGGCGTTGCCTGGCGCGCGGCGGGAGTAGAGCCAGCCCTCCTCCCGCAGCCGCCCCGTGCGGTGGGAGAGGTCGGCAGGCGGGGGAGCGTGGTGGCCCTGGGTGTCCAGCCAGCGCAGGTACGCCTCCCGCACCGCCTGGACCACCGGCGCGCCGCCCGCCCCCGTGTTCCATGATCCGCTAACGTGATCGGCACGGACGAGGCCCTCGACGGTGAAGAGCGTCATCTGGGTGTCATCCGTGATGAGGCCGGTTTTGCCGCGCCAATCCGCGACATATCCAGTGATCCCGTCCGGCCCGTGATGCTTGCGGATCTCCCGCAACGACTGGAACTCGATGGGCGCCCCGAGCGCGTCACCGATCGCGCCGCCGAGGAGGCAACCCCGGATTCGATCCTGACCATCCATACCCCGGATCTTGTCAGGTCCGGAGCCGTCTGAGAGATTGCCATGTATTTTCGCTAACTCGCACGGAGGTCACGCGTGCCACAATTACGCCCGGCCCTCATCGCCGTCGCCCTCACCCTGGCGATCGCCACCCCATCGCAGGCTGCCGCCGGACCTGCCATCACCATCGAGAACGGCCGTACGCAGCCGGTCTTCTCCTACGCGGACGCGATCCGCGAGCACGTGTACGTCGAGTCCACCGTCGACAGCGACTTGGACGGCAAGCTCGACAAGGTACGCGTGGACATCATCAGGCCCAAGGAGTCCGGCCCCGGACTCAAGGTGCCGGTGATCATCGACGAGAGCCCGTACTACGACAACTCGGGCCGCGGCAACGAGGCGGAGCGCAAGGTCTATGACGCCGCCGGAAATGTCGTGAAATTCCCGCTGTTCTATGACAACTACTTCGTCCCTCGCGGCTACGCCGTCCTCAACGTCGACATGCTCGGCACCACCAGGTCCGAGGGCTGCCCCGACATCGGCGGCAAGGCCGACGTCCTGGGCGGCAAGGCCGTCATCGACTGGCTGAACGGCCGCGCCGAGGCGTACAAGGCCGACGGCGCCCCGGCCGTCGCCGACTGGACGACCGGCAACGCCTCCATGATCGGCAAGTCGTACGACGGCACCCTGGCCAACGCCGTCGCCGCCACCGGCGTCGAGGGCCTGAAGACGATCGTGCCGATCTCCGCGATCAGCTCCTGGTACAAGTACCAGCGCTCGAACGGTGTGATCTACAACTACGACTACGCCTCCTGGCTGGCCAACTACGTCGACACCGACCCCGAGCCCAAGTGCCAGCCGGTACGCGACAAGATGGACGCCGAGGACGGCGACGACACCGGAAACTACAACCCGTTCTGGGCCGAGCGCGACTACCTCAAGGGCCTGCTCGGCGACGCCTCCAAGGTCAAGGCCAGCGTCTTCGTCATCCACACGGTCAACGACCTCAACGTCAAGCCGGACAACTTCTCCGTCTGGTGGAAGGCCCTGGCCGACAGGGACGTGCCGCGCAAGATCTGGGTCGGCCAGACCCAGCACGTGGACCCGTTCGACTTCGAGGGCCGCAGAGGGCTCTGGGTGGACACCCTGCACCGGTGGTTCGACTACTGGCTGCACGGCGTACGCAACGGGATCATGACCGAGCCCCGCGCCGACGTCGAGGTCGGCCCTGCACAGTGGATCACCCAGCGCGACTGGCCGGCGCCGTTCGCGATGAAGGCGACGCTGCGCCCTGCGCCCGACGGCTCGCTCGGGCTCAAGCCCGCCGTCAAGGACAGCACGGCGTCGTTCACCGACGTCGCCATGAGCGAGACCGCCATGGTGGCCGACGTGGGCACCCCCAATCCGGGGCGGGTGGCGTTCACCACGGGCGCGCTCCCGCTCGACCTGCGCCTGTCCGGCACGCCCACCGCTGACCTGCGGGTCAAGCTGGACAAGCCCACCTCCAACCTGACCGCCCTGCTCGTCGACTTCGGCGAGGACACCCGCGTCGACTGGCGCCGCGGTCAGGGCATCACCACGCTCACCGAGGAGGACTGCCACGGCGAGAGCACCGCGGCCGACGACGCCTGCTACAGGAAGGTCGTCACGAACGTGGCCACCCGCCCGCTGGAGATCGTCGCCCGCGGCTGGGTCGACGTGCAGAACCGCTTCTCGCTCAGCCAGGCCGCACCGCTGCCCGTCGGCACGTACGGCACGGTGAAGTGGCTGACGTTGCCGCAGGACTACACGTTCAAGAAGGGCCACAGGATCGGCCTGGTGATCGCGGGCACTGACGCGACCTACAGCGAGGAGACGGGAACCGGCGCCAACGTCACCGTCGACCTGGCCAAGAGCAGCGTTGTCGTGCCGTTCGCGCTGGCCGCGCCGCTGGGCGACGTGCCGCAGGACAAGGCCAGGTTCCACGGGCCTGACCGGATCGAGCTGCCGCAGCCCGAGTCCGAGTTCCAGTTCTTCTAACCGTCCGCGGCCTCGGGCTCTCCGGAGCCCGGGGCCCCTTACCCGCAGTTGCTCCAGCGCACGCCGTCCGCGTCGAGCAGCCGCACGCCCTTGTCCTGGGACACGGTCCAGGCCACGTTGAGGGTCAAGGTGCCCTTCGCGGTGGCCGTGCCGCCGGTACGGACGCCGTCGCCGGTGGTCCGGCCGGCCCACTGGACGACGATTTTCCCGCGCCGGACGGCCGCCCGCTCGCCGCAGCCCGGCCGGGAGACGGGCTCGCGCACCCGGAACCTCGTGCCCGACACCGTGATGCCCTGCGTGCCGGCGGCGGAGGTGATCTCGCAGCGCCCGGTACACGACAGTGCGAACGACCCGGTGCGCTGCGACCCCAGCCACATCGACGCCGGCGACAGCCGCGCCAATGGCGGCGCCGGTTTGGGCAGATCTGCTTTCCTCGGCACGCTCGTCAGACCGGACCTGGCGGCGGTGGTGACCTCGGCCACCCACCGGGACGGAGCTCGGGGCTCCTCGAGCAGCACGTTCGTCTGCGAGGCTGCCTTGGTGATCGTGGCCGGGTGCTCGCGGGCGTTCAGCATCGCCCACACCAGCCCGGCCGCCAGCAGGCCGACGCCGAGAATCAGCGCGAGCCTGGCCACCGCCCTGATGGGCGCACCGGCCTCGGGATCGTCGTCGCCGGAGCGGTCGCGCCAGTACTCCTGCCACTGCTGGTTCTGGAGATCGGCCAGCTCGCCGCTCAGGGTGATCCCGCCGTACCGGATGATCTCGCCGTGGGGCTTGTGGAATCCGTTGCTCTCGCCCTTCAGCGCGGTGCTGTAGACCAGCTTGTCGCCAGTGGCGCCGGGGCTCGCGCCGCGGAAGGCTCGCGTGCGGCTGGGCGGCGTGAAGGGGTGCCGCCCGCGCACGGGGGGTGCGGCGGTTTGCTCCTGGTCGGCGGCAGCCGCGCCCGCCGCCGACCAGGGCTCTCCCGGAGTCGCCGTCGTGGGGTCGGCGACCGGGACGTGCGGCGTGGCGCCGGCGACCGGTGGTACCGCCGCCGCACCGGTCTCCTCGGAGCCGGCCCGCATCGGGCCGGTCTCCATGGGGCCCGTCTCCACCAGCGTGCGGGCCTGCACAGGAAAGCCGTCCGCCCGCCAGACAGGCCCTTCGCCAGGCAACGGCTGGGCCGACGCCAGCCGGTTGGGAAGCGTGCCGGGCAACGTCGTGATCGGCAGGCGGCGTAGCAGCGCGCCCGCCGTCATGGTCCTAGGTGCGGCCCGGCAGGTCGCGCAGGACTGGATGTGGCGGCCGATCCTGGCCCTGGCTCGCCGCCCGGGCGCCGCGACCCACTCCGCCATCCGCGCCGTCAGGTCCGGGCAGCCGCCACTGCCGCGAGCGGCCATGATGGCGGCGAACCACTCCTCGAGAGCGGCCGCGGCCTGCGTCACGACGGCCCGGACCTCGGCCGCGCCGAGCTGGAAGATCACGGCCAGCTCGGCGTCGGACAGGCCGTGCCGTGCCGACAGGTCCAGCAGCTCCCGCTGCGGGCGGTCCAGGGACAGTAGGGCCTCGGGCAGCAGCTCCGACATGCGGCCCGGGCGCGACCAGGAGCCGATGCTGGCGGGCTTGGCCACGATCGCGCGGTGTGCCCTGGCCACCCCGTACAACCACGGCCGGCGCAGGGCCGGGTCCATGACGCGGTCGGCGTACAGGTGCGCCGTCAGCAGCGCGCCGGCGACGGCCTGCTCGGCGTCGCCGGCGGCGAGCTCGGTGCGGCAGTAGTCATAGAGCCGGGCTCCATGTTTGTCGCACAGGTCGCGTATGGCCTGGCGAGCGTCGTCAGACAGGGTTCGCCACATCCGGCGCACCTCCTCTCACGTCTTCCCCGGCACCGTCATGTCCAGGAGCGAGGCCTGCGCCAGATAGGCCCGGGTCGCGTCGGGGTCGCCGGCGATCGCCCGCAGCCCCGCCATGGCCGCGGCCAGCCTGGCGCTGTCGTGCTCGCGCACGCCCGCCAGCCGCGTCTCGCCGCGCGGCACCACCCGCTGCATCAGCACCGAGCGCCGCCGCCAGGCCCACGCCTCCAGCGCCGCGGGCGGGGCGAAGCCGCCGAGCACCGCCGCGATCACCTGGCCGACCTCGGCCCCGTCGTGGATGCCCGCGTTCATGTTCAGGCCGCCGACGGTGGACGTCAGGTGCGCGGCGTCGCCGACGAACATGACCCGCCCGCACCGGTACGAGGTCAGCACGCCCCTCGACAGGCCGAACCGGTCCGCGCCCGTCACGTGGATCGGCTCGCTGGCCCCCGGCAGGGACCGGCGGACCAGCAGCGACAGGTTCGCCGGGGACAGCGGCTCGTGCGAGTCGACGGGGATCTTGAAGATGATCCGCCAGTGGTCCGGCAGCGCGAGCAGGGTGCACGACTGCTGCACGTCCCGCACGTACGTCAACGGCGCCAAGCTGGGCAGCAGCCGGTCCAGCGGCGAGTCGGTGAACACCCGCAGCGCCTGCGTCGGGTACCCGGACCTGGGGAACGGCAGCCCCAGGGAGCCGCGCACCGTGCTGTGCGCGCCGTCGGCGGCGATCATGTACCGGGCCCGCGTCCAGGTGTGGCCGACGCGGACCCGGATCCCTGTGCCGCCTTCCGCCACGCCGTCCACGCGGGTGCCGAACCGCACGTCGACGCCGGGGTAGACGTTGAGCGCCGCCAGCAGCAGCGGCGTGAGCGCGGTCTGGTCGGCGTGGATCCTGAACGGATGCCTGGTCAGGCCGTCCAGCCGGTTCATGCCCATCTCGGCCAGCACGATCCCCGACCGGTCCCGCCACTGCACCCGGTCGACCACACGGCCCTTGGCGACGAGCTGTGCGGCCACGCCGAGCTCGTCCAGCAGGTCCAGCGTGGCCGGATGAAAGGTGCAGGCACGCGGCTGCCGGATCGGCTCGCTCTCGCGTTCCAGGACGGTGACCGGGATCCCCGCCCTGGCCAGGGAGAGTGCCGCGGTCAGCCCCGCCGGCCCCGCTCCCACCACGATGACGCCGTTCATGCCGGGCGCCTCCCCTGCGCCGCCATCGGGCGGCGGTAGGGCACGCGGCCGAGCTTCACGTGCTGCCCGACAGCGTGCGACAGGGCCCACCAGGCCGTGCAGAGGTTGGAGGTGAGCAGCAGCCGGTCGTTGCCGGCGCTGAGCGGGCCGAGCACGGGCAGCGTGGCCATGCCGGTGCCGGTGAACAGCAGCACCGCGTTCCCCGGCACCTCGGCCAGCTCGACCTGGTTGATCAGCTCGGCCGGGGTGACCGCGTACGACGAGTAACCGTCCTTGGCCCGTACCTGGACCACCTGGGTGACATTCAGTCCGGCGGTCTTCCAGAACCGCTCGGCCAGCTCGGTCAGCCACGGCTGGTACGGCGACACCAGCACGATGTCGCCCACCACGACGTGATCCAGCGCCTGATGCGTGGCCAGCGTGGCCGAGGCGAACGGGACCCCGGCCATGGCGCTCAGCTCGGCGCACTGGTCGCGGTCCGCGTCGGGGCCGAGCAGGTAGCGGGGTTCGCTGCAGGCCATGACCATGGCGCTGAGCGGCAGGCCGTCGAACGCGGAGACCATGAGGGGCAGGTCGTCGTTGTAACCCTCCAGCCGTTCGGCCAGGGGGAGCCTGCGCCGTACGGGAAGGCGGGCGACGTGCATGTCGGCCCGCGACCCGAGCAGGCGGGTCAGCTCTGGCTCCGCCGACGGGTTCGCGGGCGCGACGATCACGCCCACCCGGCCGCGGCGCGCCGAACCGGTGCGCATGGGGTGTCCTCCAGAGGGGGGTCAGGAGGCGCGGTGCCGCAGCGCCTGGTCGATCTCGGTGATGGCCTGGACGGACACTTGGCGGATGCGGCGCAGCCGATGCACGGTACGCGCTGATGTCTGCTCGTCCCGGTCCTGCGGCGTGCCGGCCCGGGCGCCGCGCGTGGGGACTTCGTGTGGTTGTGACCTGTGCATCTCGTCGGCGAGCATGTTCGCTCCTGTCTATCGCGGGTTGACGACTCGGGAGTCGCTTGCGGCGAAGCGGGCCGGCTGCTCCACGGCCGCGCTCCGGACGTTGTCGGATCGTTCGCGCAGCCCGGCGAGGAGCCGGCCGGACATCGCCGGCTCCTCTTCCGCCGCGCGTTGAGATCGATGACCGGTCTCACGGCCCGACGCCCCGGCGACCCGCACCAGCGCCGTGGCGGCGAGCAAAACGGCGGCCGGGAAGGCCACCAGCACAAAGGCGTGCACAGGCGCCGGCCCCTTCAGGAGCCGGCCGATCAGCACCGTGGCGCCCGTCACGCCGATCGCCCCACCTAGCACCACCCCTGTGCTGATGGCTCCGATCGTGGAGGCGTGCCGAGCCGGTGGCACGCCTCCACCCAGGGCATAAAGCCAGCCCCAGGCGCTACCCCTCGAGTTGGCCAGCACGCCAGCCGCTACCGCGCTGGCCATCAGCACCGCGCCGACTAGGTCGGGCACGTGCCGCACGGTGCCGGGGGGGCGGGGAAGCGCCGGGGCCAGCGCCAAGGGCGCCGCCGCCAGTCCCGCGCAGGGGACGAGCAGACCGCACCGGCCGTGGTCAGCCGGCGGCGGCGCATACATCATCGCGGCACCCTGAACCGGCCTCGGCGGCCGTGCCGCCGGGGCCGAGTGCTCGCGAAGCAGGGTCGGCGTCATAGCGCCGATCCCGCGCTCATGGCCATGTTGGGCACGCTGACGCAGACCATGCGCTCCGTCAGCCCAGCCCGTGGTCCGTTCGCGCGTGACCTGGCCGTCACCGCACCGCCGGCGACCGTCCGCGCGACCTTCGACGCGAGCGCGAGATGCGCGCCGCAGCAACGGCCCACCTTGGCCTCCAGCCCGGCCACCTGGGCCAGCCTGAGCCTCAGCGGTTCCAGCGACGACCTGCGTTCGAGGCCGTCGAGGTCGGCCAGCCGGGCAGGCCAGCGCAACGCGTCGCCACAGCGGGCTTCCACCTCGGCCGGGACCTCCTCTACCGGGAACCCCTGGTGACGCAGCCGGGTGGCGATCATGACGGCCATGAACGCCGTCTTGTCGAAATGGGCCAGCCGTCCCGCGAGGGCCGCGCTCAGCATCCTGGCGCGGTGGCTCAGGCATACCGAACTCCACCCGAGCAACAGCAGCCGATCCGGGCCCGTCTCCGTGTGCCAGCCGGCCAGCCGCAGCTCGCGGGCCATCCGGTGGTAAAAGCGCCAACGGTGACGGGGGCTCTCCAGCCAGACCTGGACTCCGCCCAGCGGCAGGCTCGCGACATGCACATCCGGCCCGATCACCGGACCGGCCACGCGGGAGCAGATGCGCTGGACCACTTGCTCCTGCCCGGGGACCGGATCGCTGAGGAACCAGGAACCATTCGAGAGATCCATGGTCATGTCCGGCCACCTCCTCGACGGGAACTCTCCAGAACCGCCTTGCTGTTAAGCCTCACTTACCACACGCTCCGATAGTCCGCTTCTCGAAGGGACTATGTCAACTGACAGTTTCCGCATAAGTTGATACCTGTCCGCGTGGCAGAGCTTGCCCGCATGGCAGGGGACAGTGGGGCTCGCGTCCCTTACGCTGGAAAAGTTCACGGGCAGTAGGAGGTGTGCCGTGGCGAACTTCGCCGAGCGGCTCGATCTCGCGCTGACCAAGCGCGGCTTCACCGGCGCGCAGGTCGCCTCCGCCCTGACGGAGGCAGGCATCCCCATCACCCGTGCCTACGTCAGCCAGTTGCGCACCGGCAAGCAGACCAACCCGACGCTCCAAGTGCTCCGGGCGCTGGCCTCCTGCCTGCAGGTGAGCGTCGGCTGGCTGGTCGGCGACGACCACCTGGAGTCGGGCGCCGTCGAGGACCTGCAGCTGCGGGCGGCGACCATCGGGCTGTCGGCCTCCGGCCTGTCGGAGAGCTCCCTGGCCGTCCTGCGCGGCGTGGTCGAGCTCGCGCGCAAGGCCGAGGGCCTGCCCGACGAGCCCGAGCCCACCGCCGACATCCCCGACGCCGCCGCGCCGCTGAGCGGGCCGCAGCGCCGGGCGCTCGGCCGCCGGCTGCACGGCCTGCGCCTGGCGGCGCAGCTGTCGGAGGAGCAGGTCGAGACCGCGATCGGCAAGGGCGCGGCGGCGATCCCCGCCATCGAGGAGGGCCGCATCGCCCCCGCGCCGATCACCGTGGAGCGGCTGCTGACCGTCTACGGCATCGCCTCGCCGCCGATCCGCGAATACGTGTTGGCGCTGGCCAGGGGCGAACGCGAGGCCGCCTGGTACGACGCGCAGTCCATCCCGGTGTGGCTGGCCACCACCTACGCGCTGGAGCAGCGGGCCACGCTCATCCGCACCTTCCACACCCAGTTCGTCCCGCCGCTGCTGCAGACCGAGGACTACGCCAGGGCCGCGATCACCGCGGCCGGGCCCGCGACTCTGGGGCAGCCGACGGTCGAGGAGGCGCTGGCCCTCGTGCTGGCCCGGCAGGAGGCCGTGGCCAGGGACACCGGGATCGTGGTGTGGGCGGTGATCGACGAGAGCGTGCTGATGCGCTCGATCGTCGGCGGGCACGTGCAGCTACGGCAGCTGGAGACGTTGCTGGAGCACGCCAAGCGCCCCAACGTCTCGCTGCACGTGGTGCCGATGGAGGACCCCGCGTACGTGCCGCGCACCGGTCCGTTCACGCTCTGGCGCTTCGCCGAGGCGTTCGAGCCCGACATCGCGTGCCGGCACGGCATCGAGGGCGACGAGCTGGTCACCGACACCGGCGCCGTGGAGGCATACCACCAGGCGTTCACGAAGTTGTCGGTGACGACGACCACCCGCGAGGAGACCGTCGAGGTGTTGAATTGCCACCGCGAAAGGCTCTCGCGTTCACTCGGAAAGTGATCTCCTTCCCTCGTAAATGATCGCTACGCGCGCACTTCGGTTAGCCACCTATACCCAAAACTAATGGCTTTTCGTGTTGTGTTCTCGCGAGTAGCGAGGATCATATGGTCTGGGTCATCGAGTGGGGTCCGCAAGGATCAGCTTTTCCCGAGATAGTGGGCGAGGGGAAAGGGGCAACACTCAATGCGTCAGCGTGCCATCCGAAACCTGGCGAAGCTGGAGATGACCCAAGCAAGTGTCACCCGGATTCTCGACGCCGCGGCGGGTGGAAAGAACAACTTCGTAGCGGACAGAGATGTGATGGGCCGCTACGATCAGGCCGCCCCCGTCACGACGACGGCCGCACGGGCCGTGCTCCAATATCTCTGCCGTGTGGTCCGTCATCTGGCGATCGAGGGTGTGGACCAGTTCGTGATCGTCGGCAGTGGCGTCCCCAGCGGTCTGCCCGCGGGCGGGCAGCTGCATGACGTGGCCCGTGACGCCCTGGGCGCCTCCGTGCCCCGGGTGGTCCCCCGAGTCGTTTACGTGGAGAGCGACCCCATGGTGCTGGCCGGGGCGCGGGCGACCATCGAGCCGGTCACCGACCTCGTACGCGTTGTAGAGGGCGACGTGCGCGAGATCGACGACATTCTCGATGACAGGGTCGTCCAGACGTTCCTGGAGTGGGACCGGCCCATGGCGGTGCTGCTGCTGTCGGCCCACAGCCTGAACGACGACGAGTACTTCCATTACGTGATCAAGCGGATCAGGCAGGCGGTGCCGGAAGGAAGCTACCTGTCATTGCTGCAGACCACGTTCGACGCGATTCCCCCGGAGTTATTGCCGGCCATTCACGACCTGCTGGCGATGACGCTGCCCGGGCAGGCGATTCGCACCCGGGAGGAGGTTGACGCGTTGCTCGAGGGTCTGGTGCTGGTGGATCCGGGATTGGTGTGGGTCCCGGAATGGCGGCCGAACGGCCACGACACCGCGTGCCTTGAAGATCCGAGTTCGTCTGGCAATTACGGCGCCGTGGCCTGCATTCCGTGAATTAGGTCGTGGCCGGGAGTTCGGCCGGCTCGCCGGCCGGGCTCTTGGCCGGCTCGACACCGAAGAACAGCACCGCCAGCACGGCCAGCACGAGGGGCACCGCCCCCAGCAACGCGGTCGTGCCGATGGAGGGCGCCGCGGCGCCCGCGACCAGCACGCCGGTGACGGCCACGCCGCCGAACTTGCCGACGCCGGCGGACAGACCTGAGCCGCGCGAGCGGACCCGGGTCGGGTAGATCTCCGAGCTGTAGGCGGCCAGCACGGCCGCGATCGCCGCCGTCCCCACGATCGGACCGGCCAGCACCACGTACAGCCAGGTGCGGTCCTGCGCCAGGGTTTCCCCTGAGAACGACAGCACCAGCAGGGCCGCGCCGACCAGCGCCGAGAGCGTGATGATCGTCTTCTTGGCGCTCCACATGCCGTACATCGCGGCCGAGATCAAGATCAGCGGCAGGCCGAGCAACGTCGAGTCGCGTAGCGCGCTGTTGGCGGTGCGCTCGTCGAGGCCGAGCTTCTGCAGGTTCGACGGGACCCACAGCTGGAAGCCGTACGTGACCAGGCCGATGCTCAGGCCGAGGATCACCACGGCCACCGTGAGCCCGGTGAACGGGGGGCGGAACAGCCGCGAGTAGCCGCCGTCATACTCGTCCGCGACCCGCTCGACGTCCTCGGCGGAGACCGCGGCGGCGCCGTACCTGGCCATGATGGCCCGTGCCTCCTCGTCGCGGCCGTGTGCGAACAGGAAGCGCGGCGACTCGGGGATGAAGCGGTTGAGCAGGATCAGGAAGACACCGGTCGGCAGGCCGGCCAACCACAGCGCCCGCCACGAGAACTCCGGCACCAATTCGACCGACAGCCAGCTCGCCGCCAGGTAGGCGACGGCCAGGTTGCCGCCGATCAGCACCATCACCCAGCCCTTGTGCCGGGGCGGGATCGTCTCGGCGAGCAGCGAGAACGTGATCGGCAACATGCCGCCCGCGCCCAGCCCCATGGCCAGGCACATGGCCAGGTTCCACTCGAAGTCCGGCATGACGCCGCAGATGGCGGTGCCGATGAACAGCACGCCGGCGAACAGGATCGACGGCTTGCGGCCGATCTTGTCGCCCATCCAGCCCCACAGCAGCGAGCCGAGCACGGTCCCGGTGAGGCCGGCCAGCGGCAGCAGCGCGACGGGCAGTTCACCACCCGGGTTGAGCGCGGACTTCAGCCCGTACTCCTTGGCCATGCCGGGCGCGACGAAGCCGAGCGTGATCGGCTTCATGGCGTCGATCACCACGGCGACGGACATGACGACGACAAGCCCGATGTGGGCCGGCCGCATCCGCGCGTCGTCCAGCGCGCGCACCCGCACCTCCCCGGCCGGCTTGGCCTTGAACGCGCCCGGCGGCACCAGCCCGTACGCGGTGACGACCAGGCCCGCCACGATCAGCACCATGCCGATCGTCATCGGCAGGTCCATCGGCATCCCGGCCAGCTTGTAGTGCATCTCCGCGCCATGCAGGTACATCGGCAGATGCAGCACGACTCCCGCGACGGTGGCCAGCGTGCCCAGCCAGAAGTACAGCGGACGAGCTAACTCGACCCCACCCAAAATGAACTCCCCCTTCGATCGATCACAACAGGCGGCCTCCCCGATGGCGCCACTTGACGAACAGCACCCGCATGGGGCCGTTCACGAACAACCACTGGCCCAGCCAGACGACCGCGAACATCACCGCGAACGCCCACCAGGACACCGGCCCCCGGACGCCCGGCACCAGACCGCCGTCCAGCAGCACCCACATGACCAGCCCCTCCGGTACGGCCGTGAGCAGGCCGAACAGCGTCGGCCAGTCCTTGTCCCAGCGGAACTGCATCAGCAGGTGGTAGAGCAGCTCCCAGCCCACGCCGACCACGGCGACGGCCAGCAGCACGAGATAGGCCTCCGCGAAGGACATCGGCAGCAGCGGCGTGATCAGCGCGGTCAGCACCACGCCCACCGTGGCCAGCACGAACAGCCGGGTCTGCACCCGCCCGGCCAGCGTAGGGATCAAGCGAGTCTCCTGTTCGCCGCCCACTTGAACCACTGGGACACCGACCTGACCGGGCCGAGCCCCTTGCAGAACCCGCGCAGCGCGAGGTCGTCGGCGATGTCGAGGGCCGCGGTCTGCATGCCGAGAAAGCTGTCCACGGCCAGGAAGTGGTTGCCGGCGGTGGCCGCGCCGGAGGCGTAGAGCATGCCGTCCCCGCTCTCCGCGCCGAGCACCTCGAAATTGGGCCCGACCCGCAGCCGGCCTGCCTTGTTGGGCTGCGCGCCACCGTGCTTGAGCAGATCGTCCAGCACCCGGTGCTCGGGCATGTCGGCCTCGAGCCCGGTGCAGTCGATGATGAAGTCGGACACGTACTGCATGCCTGCCGAGTTCGCGCTGCGCGTGTAGGTGACCAGCCGGCCGTCGGGATGCTGGTCGATCCGGTCGACCACGGCCTGGACGGGGTGGTACCAACGGCCCTGCCTGGCCCGGTGCATCTGGTCCTGCCAGCGGGCGAGCTTGGGGGTGGTGGTGCCGGCGACCAGCGCGGCCAGCCTGGCCCGCCGTTCAGGGGACGCCTTGCGGAACTGGGCCTTCAGCTGCCCGCCGAACGCCGACTTCGGCATGGTGAACGCCTGGTAGGCCCACCCGTCGCCGCCCTTGCGCCGCATGAACGCATGCGGCCCGTGCGGCCCGGTGACGTAGGTGCGGAGGAGATGGACGATCTGCGTTCCCAGGTTGTAGCGCTCCCTGTCGTCCATGAGCCGCTGCAGCACGCGCGAGGCCACGATCCCGGCGCCCCGCACGACCACCACGCCGGGGCGCCTCCGCAGCTGGTCATAGACGTGCTCGTGCGGCTCGTACGCGTTGACGACGCGATACCGCTCTCCCTGGCGCTGCCGGAACTCCTGCAGGTCGTCGAGGAACTTCAGCCCCGGATAGCCGACGGCCAGGTGCACGTAATGGGAGCGCAGCACCACTCTCTTCGTCTGCGCGGTGCCTGGCGGCGGCGTCAGCACGGTGAAATAGCCGCCGCCCAGCCGCTTCCTGACCATGCGAACCTGGCCCTTGGCCAGCATCTCCCAGTAGCCGATGCGGTCGGCCTCGCGCCGCACGCACTGCATGACCATCCCGGCTTTCGGCGCGTAGAAGTCGGCCAGTAGCGGCTCCGTGAGGACCTGGAGCAGTGGCTTGACCGTGCGCTCCCGCCACGCCTCCTGCACCGCGTACGAAGGGAAGCCCCAGATGTTGTCCGGCCGTGCCCCCGAGTCGGAGCGGATGCGCTCGTGCGCCGGTAACTGCGAGACACGAGTCAGGTATTCCCAGGTCTGCCAGGGCGAGTCGCTGGTCGACAACACCCGCATGGCCGATGCCGCCACGCCGCGAATGCGTAGCACGTCCATGAGTGTGAACGAGCCCAGCCCACCGCCCACCGACACCAGTGGCATGTCGTAAACGGGAATCCCGGCGGCCTGCACCAGCCCGTCGGCCCAAACGGAGGAGTTGATCAGCTCCGGCGTGAGATCTCCCGAGGACACGAGAGCTAAAGGTAGCGTAAAACCCGAAAAATCAGTCCCACCAGAACGACCAGGCGTGTCCGCCGATGATCTGCTCGGCGTAGCCCTGGAGGTCGCCGGGGCCCTGGACGACGTTGTCGGGGCAGAACGTCCAGTGTTCGGCCGCCACATGTAACGCGTGCTCGGGATCGACCGGCGGCGCGGCCACGCTCAGTTCCAGCGTGTTGAAGCCGACGCTCACCACGCGCGCCGCGAATCTGTCCTCCCAGCTGCGCACCACGGCAGCCATCGGCACCATCCACTCGTTGTGGTGCAGCGCGCCCTGCCAGCCCATGACCACCAGCGCGTCGGCGCCTCTGGCGGCCGCGACCAGGCCGAGCGGCATGCCTTTGGCGGCCAGCTCGCCCGCGTACCAGTCGGCGACCGCCTCAGGGCCGGCCTTCGGCATCCCGGGCGGTGCGAGGCCCGGGCAGATCGCGCCGTACGGCTCCAGCTCGGCCAGCGCGTCCTGCGGCATTTGCCTGACCCACTCCTCCCAAACCTCGGTCATGAAACCCTCAGCGGTGAAGTGGTCGATCTGGCGTGGATCGTCCGGCACGACCTGCCCGACCACCCAGGGCTGCGCGGACTCGTCCAGCAGCACCGGCCACAACCCGCTGTGCGGATGCCATTCGCGCAGACGCGCCCAGTCCTCGCCGCTCGCCGGCTCGTCGCTCATCCAGAACGCCGGCCTGGACGCCTCGCCCTGCCGTGTGTACCCGGGATCGGGCCAGACCACGTCGCCCGCGGGCAGGGCGGCAGGCAGCACGCGGCCGCTGCCGCCGTCGGGGAACAGCTGGCACAGCTCACGTGGCAGCCGTTGATCGTTCATGCCCTACCGTTCCGATACCGAATCCTGTCTCGGAGATGGTAGTGCGGCCGATCGCCCCGGCACTGTAAGCGGCACACGAAAAGCTCAGTGCTGCGAGAATGTGGGGCTGTGATCCCCTTTGCCGCAGTTCTGACTGACCTCGATGGCGTGCTGCGCCACTTCGACCACGCCGTCCAGGCCGACATCGAGGCTCGCTACGGACTGCCCCTCATGAAGACCGCTTTCGACCCCGAGCTGATCCTGCCTCCCACACTCGGCCAGGCCACCGAGGCGCAGTGGGCAGAGGCGATCGTCGCCGCGCTCGGCGGGGACGACCGCGCACGTCAGGCCGTCGCCGAGTTCATGGAGGTGCCGTTCTGGGTGGACGAGCAGGTCAAGGAGCTGCTGGCCAGGGCCCAGCAGCACGTTCCTGTGATCATCGTGACGAACGCCATGGACACGGTGGAGGAGCACCTCGACCGGCTGGGGCTCACGTACTTCGCCGACGACCTGGTCAGCAGCGCCAGGGTCGGCGTGGCCAAGCCGGACCGGCGGATTTACGAGATCGCCGCCGAGCGCGCCGGGGTCACGCCCGAGCGCTGCCTGTTCGTCGACGACCGGCTCCCGAACGTGGAGGCGGCCAGGGCGCTCGGCATGACCGGCGTTCACTACCGGACGGTTCAGGACCTGGCGGCGGTGCTGGGCTGACGCGATGCGCATGTGGTTGTTTCCGGCGCGGCTCGCGCCAACCGCGCCGGAAACGTCAGGTGGACCGCCGCCCCCGGCCTGCTGTCGGCGAGCTGCGCTCCTCGCCTGGCCGGGGGCGACGGCGCGAGAGCGCCGGTCAGTACCCGCCGTAAGGGTTGTTCTGGGAGGGCGGCTGGGTAGCTGGGGCGCTCGACTTGTGGCCGGAGGGGTGCGTCGGCGTGGCCGACGGGCTGGCTCCGGTTCCCGTCCCGGTGGACGTCGGCTTCGTGCCCTGCGGGGCGATGACGCCGATCAGGCCGTGCTTGGTGCCGTCGATGCCGGCGGAGAACCACAGGGCCTTCTCGCCGCCGGTGGCCGCGGTGCCCGGCTCCAGGTCCCACAGGCCCGGCAGCACGATCGGCTTGCCGCTGGAGTCGCGCAGCGAGCCCAGGTGCCGGCCCTGCTTGTACGCGTGCACGGTGCCATCGCCGAAGTTGCCGACCAGCAGCGAGCCGGCGTACGGGCCCCAGCCCTGCGGCGCGGCCGTGAGGCCCCAGGGGGCGTTGAGCCCGGTCCGCGAGATGCGGCCGGTCAGGCGGCCGGAGGCGTTGAAGCGGCTGACGAAGCCCTTGCCCCTGCCGAAGACCGGCTTGCCGGTGGTCGGGTCACGCAGCGCGTAGGACACCCAGATGTTGCCATTGGCCACCGCGACGTTGTACGCGTGGTAGCCGTCGGGCAGGTCCCGGTCCTGGAACTGCCAGCGGGCCAGGCGGATGCGCCGGAAGTCCTCGTCGAAGGCGTGGATGCGGCCGCCGGCGAAGTCAGCGGCCAGCAGGAATGCCTCGTCCTCGGTCTGGACGAGCTCCAGGCCCTTGTAGTCGGCCCCGCGGCTGAACGCCGCTATGATCGCGTTCTTCGGGTCGACCTCGGCGTTCCAACCGGTGATGGCGCCGCTCGGGCTGGAGAAGATGAACGTGGCGGGCTTGCCCTTCACAGTGAAGCCCTCGCCGGGGTTGAACACCTGGCCGGTGGGGGCTCCGCCGGGGATCCACACCTCGGTCTGCTCCTTCTTGCCCGTGCCGGAGTAGACGGTGGCGGTGCCGGTGCCCGTGTTGGAAACCCACAGAGTCTTGCCCATGGCCAGGCCCCACGGGTTGACGACCTTGGGGTCGGTGACCGGGGCTTTGCCCTGGACGTCCGACACAAGGGGGATGACGTCGAAACGAGTCCTGGTGGTGGCGTGTGCGGGAGTGGTGAGAGTCGCTCCCAAGACGACCGCAACAGCGCAGAGTGTGATGATGCGTGGCCGCATCCGTTGCCTCCTAGTTAGCGCTTGTGACGCGAGATACGCGGAGGGCGGGAGCCCGGTTCAGCCGGGTGTCGGAAATATCGGTACAAGAGTTTCCCCGCGTCACGCGGGGGAGAGGAAAAGCATGAACGTGTTGGGCATCGACATCGGCGGCTCGGGGATCAAGGGCGCCCCCGTGGACACCGAGGCGGGCCGGCTGGTCGAGGAGCGCCTACGCGTTCCCACGCCCCAGCCTTCGAGCCCGGATGACGTGGCCGAGGTGGTGGCCTCGATCGTGAAGCATTTCGACTGGAACGGTCCGGTCGGCGTGACGTTTCCGGGTGTCGTCCTGGACGGTGTCGTGTTGTCGGCGGCCAACGTCGACCGGTCCTGGGTCGGCGTGGACGCGGCGGCGTTGTTCGGTGGCGCGAGCGTGGTCAACGACGCCGACGCGGCCGGCGTGGCCGAGATGAGCTTCGGCCGCGGGCGCGAGGAGCGGGGGACCGTGCTCGTGCTGACGTTCGGCACGGGGATCGGCAGCGCGTTGTTCACGGACGGGACGCTGGTGCGCAACACCGAGCTGGGGCATCTGCAGCTGCACGGCAAGGACGCCGAGCACCGGGCCTCGGCGCGTGCCCGCGAGGAGCACGACCTGAGCTGGGAGCATTGGGCCGAGCGGGTGCAGGAGTACCTGGAGCACGTCGAGATGTTGTTCTCGCCGTCGCTGATCGTGATCGGCGGGGGAGTGAGCAGGAAGGCGGAGAAGTTCCTGCCGCACATCACGCTCCGCACGCCGGTCGTGCCCGCCGCCCTGCAGAACGAGGCGGGCATCATCGGCGCGGCACTGGCGGCCCGCCCCTGATATTGGGATGCGCTGAGCTCGGCTGATGGGGCACGATAGGCCGTTGGCTCCGGGGAAGCGGAGTTCAAATATCCTTGAAGCAGTATGGGAACGTCTTCGTTGTCCTCTCCACTCGCCGAGCTTCAGTCCCGCCTGCCCGAGCTCATGCCGCGCGACCAGCGGCGGTTGCGGCGCAGGCTCGACGGCATGCGCCGGGTGCGCTCCCGCGACGCCCGGGACAAGATCGTCGCAGAGATCCTCGCCGACGTGGAGCGGGCCGAGCAGCGGCTGGTACGCCGCCGCGAAGCCCTACCGCAGGTGAAGTATCCGGAAAATCTGCCGGTCTCGCAGCGCAAGGACGACATCCTCGCGGCCATCCGCGACCACCAGGTCGTGATCATCGCCGGTGAGACGGGGTCCGGCAAGACCACCCAGATCCCCAAGATCTGCCTGGAGCTGGGCCGGGGCGTACGCGGGCTGATCGGCCACACCCAGCCCCGCCGCATCGCCGCCCGCACGGTCGCCGAGCGCATCGCCGAGGAGCTCGGCACCGATCTCGGCGAGGTGGTCGGCTACAAGGTCCGCTTCACCGACCAGGCGAGCGAGCGCACCCTGGTCAAGCTGATGACCGACGGCATCCTGCTGGCCGAGCTGCAGAACGACCGCATGCTCGACCAGTACGACACGCTGATCATCGACGAGGCCCACGAGCGCAGCCTCAACATCGACTTCATCCTCGGCTACCTGAAACAGCTCCTGCCCCAACGCCCGGACCTCAAGGTCGTCATCACCAGCGCCACGATCGACCCCGAGCGGTTCTCCCGCCACTTCGACGACGCGCCGATCGTCGAGGTCTCCGGCCGCACATACCCCGTCGAGGTGCGTTACCGGCCGCTCGACGAGGACGACGACCAGACGCAGGGCATCGTGACCGCCTGCCAGGAGCTCATCTCCGAGGGCCCCGGCGACATCCTGGTCTTCCTGTCCGGCGAGCGGGAGATCCGCGACGCCGCCGACGCCCTGACCAAGGCCGACTTCCGCAACACCGAGATCCTCCCGCTCTACGCCCGCCTCAGCGCCGCCGAACAGCACCGCGTCTTCCAGCGCCACACCGGCCGTCGCATCGTCCTGGCCACCAACGTGGCCGAGACCTCGCTCACGGTCCCCGGCATCAAATATGTCGTCGATCCGGGTTACGCGCGCATCTCCCGCTACAGTCACCGCACCAAGGTGCAGCGCCTGCCGATCGAGGCCATCTCGCAGGCCAGCGCCAACCAGCGCAAGGGCCGCTCCGGGCGCACCTCCGACGGCATCTGCATCCGGCTGTACGAGGAGGAGGACTTCCTCAACCGGCCGGAGTTCACCGACCCGGAGATCCTGCGGACCAACCTGGCCTCGGTCATCCTGCAGATGACCTCCATCGGGCTGGGCGACATCGAGGCGTTCCCGTTCGTCGAGCCGCCGGACCGCCGCCACGTCAAGGACGGCGTCAACCTGCTGCACGAGCTGGGCGCCTTCGACGCGCACAGCAAGCTCACCCCCGTCGGCCGCAAGCTGGCGAACCTGCCGGTGGACCCCCGCCTGGGCCGCATGGTGCTGGAGGCCGAGAAGAACGGCTGCCTGCGCGAGGTCATGGTGATCGCCGCCGCCCTGTCCATCCAGGACCCGCGCGAGCGCCCTGCCGACAAGCAGCAGCAGGCCGATGAGAAGCACCGCCGCTTCGCCGACCCGGAGTCGGACTTCCTGGCCTACCTCAACCTGTGGAACTACCTGCGCGACAAGCAGAAGGAGCTGTCGTCCAGCGCCTTCAGGCGCCTGTGCAAGAGCGAGTTCCTCAACTACCTGCGCGTCCGCGAGTGGCAGGACATCTACAGCCAGCTGCGCCAGGCGCTCGGTGCCCAGCCCAACAGCGCACCCGCCGACCCCCACCACGTGCACGCGTCCCTGCTGGTGGGGCTCCTGTCGCACATCGGCGTCAAGGACGTCATGGAGAAGCGCGGCCAGGACGGCCGCCGCCCGATCCAGGAGTACATCGCCGCCCGCAACGCCCGCTTCGCGATCTTCCCCGGCTCCACGCTGGCCAAGAAGCAGCCGCAGTGGGTCATGTCGGCCGAGCTGGTCGAGACCTCCCGCCTCTGGGCCAGGGTCAACGCCAAGATCGAGCCCGACTGGGTCGAGCCGCTCGCCCAGCACCTGGTCAAGCGCACCTACTCCGAGCCCCACTGGGAGAAGAACCAGGGCGCGGTGATCGCGCTGGAGAAGGTCACGCTCTACGGCGTGCCGCTCGTCGTCGGCCGCAAGGTCAACTACGGCCGCATCGACCCCGACCTGTCACGCGAGCTGTTCATCAGGCACGCGCTGGTCGAGGGCGACTGGGACACCCACCACCGCTTCCTGAAGGAGAACCGCAAGCTCCTGGAGGAGGTCGAGGAGCTGGAAAACCGCGCCCGCCGCCGCGACATCATGGTGGACGACGAGGCGCTGTTCGACTTCTACGACCAGCGGGTCCCCGCCGACGTGGTCTCCGCCCGGCACTTCGACTCCTGGTGGAAGAAGGCCGGGCGGGAGACGCCGGAGCTGCTGACGTTCTCGCCGGAGATGCTGGTCAACGAGGGCGCCGACGTCAGCACCCGCGACTACCCCGACAGCTGGAAACAACTGGGCCAGCGGATGAAGCTGACCTACCAGTTCGAGCCGGGCGCGAACGCCGACGGCGTGACCGTGCACGTGCCGCTCCAGGTGCTCAACCAAGTCAGCTCCGACGGCTTCGACTGGCAGATCCCGGGACTGCGCGAAGAGCTGATCACCGCGCTGATCCGGTCGCTGCCGAAAAACCTGCGTCGCAACTTCGTGCCCGCCCCCAACTACGCCAAGCAGGTGCTGGCCGGGGTCCAGCAGGGCGGGGAGCCGCTGCTGGCGGCCGTGGAGCGCGAGCTGCTGCGGCTCACGGGCGTACGCGTGCCGCGCGAGGCCTGGCAGCTGGACCAGGTGCCGGATCACCTGCGCATCACGTACCGGGTGATCGACGAGCGCAGGCGCACGGTGGCCGAGGACAAGGACCTCGACGCGCTCAAACGCCGCCTGGCCCCGAAGCTGCGCCAGACGTTGTCGCAGGCCGGTGACGACCTGGAGCAGACGGGCCTGCACACGTGGAGCTTCGGCCGCCTGCCGAAGGTCTTCGAGCAGGGCCGTATGAAGGGCTACCCGGCGCTGGTGGACGCGGGCGACTCGGTCTCGATCAAGATCTTCGAGACGGAGGCGGAGCAGCGCCGCTCCCACTGGCCCGGCGTACGCCGCCTGCTGCTCCTCAACGTCACCAACCCGGCCAAGTCACTGCTCGGCGGCCTGTCCAACCAGGCCAAGCTGGCGCTGTCCCGCAGCCCGCACGGCGGGGCGGTGGCGTTGTTCGACGACGTGGTCAACGCGGCCGTGGACAAGCTCATGCTCGACGTCGGGGGCCCCGCCTGGGACCCGGTCGCCTTCGACCGCGTCTACCAGCATGTGCGCGCTCATCTGTACGACGCGGCGGCGGACGTGCTCGGCAAGGTGGAGCAGATCCTGGCGGTCTGGCACGAGGCAGGCGCCCGGCTCGACGCGTTGCGCCCGAGCGCCTCGACCGACGACATCCGCGATCAGCTGAGCAAGCTCGTCTATCCCGGTTTCGTCACGGCCACCGGCTACCGGCGGCTATCCGACATCCTCCGCTACATCCGAGCCATCGACCGCCGCCTCGCCAAGCTGCCCGAGGAGCCTTGGCGTGACCAGGAATGGATGGACCGGGTGCACAAGGTCGAGGACGACTACCACGACCTGCTGGAGAAGCTGCATCCGGCGCGGCGCGGGGATCCGGACGTGGTGGAGATCCAGTGGATGATCGAGGAGCTGAGGGTGAGCTTCTTCGCGCAGACGCTGGGGACGCCTACGCCGGTTTCCGAGAAGCGGATCGCGAAGGCGATGGAGAAGCTCACCCCCTGAAGAACGAGCTCACGCCGGCACGCTGAACACGTCCCGCTCGTAGAAGCGGTGCCCCGCCACCGCCTCCGTGAACTCCTTCGCGATGTCGTTCCCGTCCCCCATCACGATCCCCACGTCGTTGGGCAGGTGCGCCGCCCCGATGAGCAGGCGGCCCGAGCCCACCGCCCCGATGGGCTTCTGGTGCCTGAACGCCTCCTTGACGAAGAACTGAGCCCGCCCCACCGAGGACAGGGCCGACCCGTCGGCCGCCACCACCGCGTCGTACAGCACCGAGTTCGCCGCGCTGAGCTGCCGGTCCACCGGCAGGCCGCCGACGGTGCCCTCGAACGGGGCCACCACCTCGCAGATCGCCCCCTGATCCTCGAGTTCCCGCCGCAGGCTCGTGACCGCCGCCGCGTCCGTGCCGTCGGCCATGAGGATGGCGATCTTGCGGGTGGCGACGCTACGCGGCTGGTTCGTCATGCTGAGGGCGGGGGAGGCGTTGGCGTGGACCGCGGACACGGCGGGCGCGGGGAGGCCGAGGCCATGGGCGACCTGGGCGGCCAGGTCCGGGTGGATCTTACCCATATGGTCCACCACGGCCTCCTTGATGTGGGGGCGCTCCACGTGCCCCAGCTCGAACAGGAACGCCGCCACGATGTGCTGCTTCTCCCAGCCGGCCATGCTGTTCCAGAACAGGGTGGCCTGGCTGTAGTGGTCCTGGAAGCTGGGGCTGCGCATCCGGATCTTGGTGCCTTCCACCTTCTCCTGGTAGTGCCGGTAGCCGTCCACGGCATCCGGGTGGCCACCGCTGATGGAGTTCGGCGCGTAGCTCGTCCGCGACTCGTGGATCATGTGCTGGTGGAAGCCGTCGCGCTGGTCGTTGCGGACCGCGGCCAGAGGACGGTTGATGGGGATCTGCGGGAAGTTGGGCCCGGCCAGCCGCAAGAGCTGGGTGTCGAGGTAGGAGAAGTTCCTGGCCTGCAGCAGCGGGTCGTTGCTGAAGTCGATGCCGGGCACGACGTTGGCGGTGTGGAAGGCGACCTGCTCGGTCTCGGCGAAGAAGTTCTGCGGATTGCGGTTGAGCGTCATCTTGCCGATGGGCCGCAGCGGCACCTGCTCCTCAGGAATGATCTTAGTGGCGTCGAGCAGGTCGAAGTCGAAGTCGTGCTCGCGTGACTCGGGCACGAGCTGCACGCACAGCTCGTACTCGGGATAGGCGCCGCGCTCGATCGCCTCCCACAGGTCGCGGCGGTTGAAGTCGGGGTCGTTGCCCTGGATGCGCAGCACCTCGTCCCACACCAGCGAGTACGTCCCCAGCACCGGCCGCCAGTGAAACTTGACGAACGTGCCCTCGCCCGAGGCGTTCACCAGCCGGAACGTGTGCACCCCGAACCCCTGCATCATCCGGAAGCTACGCGGGATCGCACGATCGGACATCAGCCACATGACCATGTGCAGCGACTCGGGCTGGAGCTGCACGAAATCCCAGAACGTGTCGTGCGCCGACTGCGCCTGCGGGATCTCGTTGTGCGGCTCGGGCTTGACGGCGTGCACGAAGTCGGGGAACTTGACGCCGTCCTGGATGAAGAAGACCGGGAAGTTGTTGCCGACGAGGTCGTAGTTGCCCTGCGTGGTGTAGAACTTGGTGGCGAACCCGCGCACGTCCCTGACGGTGTCGGCCGAGCCGCGCGAGCCGGCCACGGTCGAGAAGCGCACGAAGGTCGGCGTCGTGACCGACGTGTCGTTGAGGAACGCGGCCGTGGTCAGGTGGCCGAGCGGCTCGTACAACTCGAAGATCCCGTACGCGCCGGCACCCCTGGCATGGACCACGCGCTCGGGGATGCGCTCGTGGTCGAAGCGGGTGAGCTTCTCGCGGAAGTGGAAGTCCTCCATGAGCGTGGGACCCCGGGTGCCCGCCTTCAGCGAGTTGTCGGTGTCGTCGACCGGGATACCCTGGTCCGTGGTCATATGGCGATCGTCCAGCGGCACGCGGCCGGCGTCGAGCTGGCGGTCCTTCGCATCACGCTCTCGTGGCATGAAAAAATCCCCCTTACGGTTGTTTATCGGGCGTTCACCTGATGCCCGAATAACTGAGCTGGAACAAGTTCGAGCTGGGGGATTGATGATCAAGGCTGTGGTGTTCGACGTCGGGGAGACGCTCATCGACGAGACGCGGATCTGGTCGCGCTGGGCCGAGCGGCTGGGCGTGAGCAGCTTGGTGCTGATGGGCGCGCTCGGCGGCATGGCCGCACTCGACCGTCCGCACGCGGACGCGTTCGAGCTCATCCGGCCCGGCTTCGACCTGGACGCGGAGGAGGCCGCCTGGGAGCGTGACGACCCGGACGGCCTGCGTAACCGCTTCGACGCCGACGATCTCTATCCGGACGTGCGCGAGGCCCTGTCCGAGCTCCGCGCGGCGGGGTATCAGGTGATCATTGCGGGCAACCAGCCGCGCCGGGCCTATGAGGCGCTGGTCGCGATGGACCTGCCGGCCGACTCCGTGCACACCTCCGAGGGCTGGGGCGTGGAGAAGCCCCAGCCGGAGTTCTTCGCCAAGGTGGCCGCGGTCGCGGGCCGGGAGCCCGCAGAGATCCTTTACGTGGGCGACCGGCTCGACAACGACGTGCTCCCGGCGGCGCGAGCGGGCATGCGCACCGCGTTGCTGCGCCGCGGCCCGTGGGGCTACCTGCACGCCGCGCGCCCGGAAGCCGCCGCCGCCGACGTGGTCGTCGACGACCTGCATGCCCTCCTGCCCGCCGCGCGCCGGCTCACCTGAGGCCTTCGCCGGGATCGATGCGGACCGCCCGCTCCTCGGCCGACAGGTCCGAGTCGTCGTCGCCCCAGTCCTCGCCGAGCTCCTCGTCCTCAACGTCGGGCTCCAGGCCCTCGTCCGGCTGGGTCAGCCGGTGCTTGGGACGGGGCTCGCGGAGCCGGTCCGGGGCCTCGCGTCGCAGCCGTTCGTCGAGCGTGTCCCTGCGCCGCGGGTCGTCCTCGACGACCTCATGATGAAGCCCGAGATCGTCGGTCCACTCGCTGACCTCGATCGCCTGCTCATCGCTCATGCCGTGCCGGTTCGGAGGTTTTTCGGTCATACGCGCCCCCTACCCAAGGAGCGGCCCGGAATCCTAGGACTTGGCGTGCCTTAGTGCGTCGGCCAACTCTTCCTTGCCCTGCGCTCCTGGAACGCCTTGCGTTCGAACCAGCCGAGCCGTACGTGGGCGGTCAGGCCTGCTCGAGGCGGGGTCGGAGCCGGGCGGCCTGCCTGACCGTCCGGCCGGAGAGCCTGGCCAGCGCCACGGCCGCGAGCAGCGACGCAGCCACGCACGCCACGCCGCCGATCTCCAGTGCGAGCCGCGGCCCGAGCGTGTCGCTGAGCCAGCCCAGCAGCGGCCCGCCGAGCGCGCCCGATCCGGCGCTGACGATGGACAGCGCGGCGATGACCCGTCCCCGCATCGCCTCGGGGCTGTCGAGCTGCGCGCGGGCCGAGACGGTGGTGTCGACGGCCACCGCGCCCGCCGCGATCGGCAACATCAACGCCGCGAACGACCACAACTCCGGCATCAGCCCGCTCAGCGCCTGCGCCACTCCGATCGCGAACGCTGTGATCAGCAGCAGCCGGATCGTCAAGTGCGGCCTCGCGGCGACGAGAAAGCCGCCGAGCACCGTGCCGACGGCGAAGACCGTGGACAGCAGGCCGTACCCGCCGGCACCCGACTCCAGGGGGCCGGCGCTCATGGCAGCCATGGTGACCTGGTAGTTGCGGCCGACGCTGCCCGAGACGAACCACAGAGCCAGCACGACGAGCAGCCACGGGGTGCGCACGACGTACCGCAGCCCTTCGAGCACGGCGCCCGGCTGCCGCTCGGCGGCGGCCAGCCGGTGGAAATCCGCGCGCCGCATGGCTGCCACCGCCGCGATCACCACGAAGAAGCTGGCCGCGTTGATGACGAACAGGCCCGCGTTCCCCGTGAACGGCAGCAGCACGCCGGCCAGGCTCATGCCCAGGATGCGGCCGGCCGAGCTCAGGAGGGATCCGAGCGCCATCGCGTTCGACAGGTCGGCAGGGGGCACGACCTGGGCGCCGAACCGGCCGAGCGCCGGTCCGCCCAGTGCGGTCACCACGCCGCCGGCCAGCGCCACTCCGTAGATCGGCGCCACGGAGTCGACGCCCGTCAGGACGATGGTCGCGAGCACGGCCGCCAGCGCCGCCTGCGCGAGCTGCGCGGCGATCACGACGGGACGGCTCGGCAACCGGTCCGCCAGCGCCCCGCCCCACATGCCCAGCAGCAACGTCGGCAGCGCCTGCATGACGAGGCTGAGCCCGACGCTGGCCGCCGAGCCCGTCATCTCGAGGATGAGCCAGTTGAGACCGAGCACCTGCATCCAGGTGCCGGTCACGGAGATGATGTCCGCTCCCGCCCAAAGCCGGTAATTGTGATGACGCAGGGCTCTGAAAGTGGAGGAAGTCAGAGACAAAACATGTCCTTGCCTTGGAGATTCGCCGGGGGATCCAACACGCTCTTCCGGCGAAGCGATTCCGGTCTGGCCGGAATGTGAGGCAACACACGTTTAATATTGCATCAAACCAGTTCTGCGGGATGGTCCCTGCTCACGAGCGCCGCGTAGCGGCCTCCACGGGCCATCAGCTCCTCGTGAGTCCCCCGCTCGACGAGCCTCCCGCGGTCGAGCACGACGATCTGGTCCGCGTCTCGCACGGTGGACAGACGGTGCGCGATCGTGATCGTGGTACGGCCCCGCGCCAGCGCGTCGAGCGCCTCCTGCACGGCGCGCTCCGTCTGCGTGTCCAGCGCGCTGGTGGCTTCGTCGAGTATCAGCACCGGCGGGTCGCGCAGCAGCGTGCGGGCGATGGCCAGGCGTTGCTTCTCGCCGCCGGAGAACCGGTAGCCGCGCTCGCCCACCACCGTGTCGTATCCGTCGGGCAGCGCGGCGATGTGGTCGTGGATGCGCGCGGCCCGCGCCGCCGCCTCCAGCTCCTCGTCCGTGGCCTCCGGGCGGGCGAAACGCAGGTTGTCCGCGATCGAGGCGTGGAACAGGTACGTCTCCTGCGAGACCACGCCGACCGCAGCGCTCAGCGTCTCGAACGTCAGCTCTCGCACATCCTCCCCGTCGATCGTCACCCGCCCGCCTGTGACGTCGTAGAGGCGGGGCGGCAGGTAGCTGAGCGTGGTCTTGCCCGCGCCCGTCTCGCCCACGACGGCCAGGCTCGTGCCCGCGGGAACGACGAGGTCCACGCCGGCGAGCGTGGGGGTCTCGCCGTAGGAGAAGTCGACCTTCTCGAAGCGCACCTCGCCACGTACGCGCTCGAGCGTACGGGTGCCGGGGCGGATGTCCACCGGCAGGTCCAGGTACTCGAAGATGCGGCCGAACAGCGCCAGCGAGGTCTGCACCTCGACGCCGAGCCGCAGCAGCGACACCGCCGGCCGGAACAGGCTCGTCTGCAACGTCGTGAACGCCACCAGCGTGCCGACCGAGATCGTGCCGGTGTGCCCAACGGCCCAGTAGATCATCGCGGGCATCGCGGCCATGACGATCTGGATGGACGACTGCCGCCAGCGCCCCGCCATGCTCATGCGCACCCCGAGGTCGGCCAGCTCGTCGGAGGCCCGGCCGAAGCGCTCGGTCAGCCCGGCGGCCTGGCCCATCGTCCGGCCCAGCAGGATGCCGCTGATCGACAGCGACTCCTGCACCATCGAGGCGATCTTCGCCAGCTTGCGCTGCCGCTCGGCGGTGATGCGCTTGCGTTCCGTGCCCACCCTGCGGCTGATCCATACGAACACCGGCAGCAGCAGGAGAGAGATCACGGTCAGCCGCCAGTCGAGCGCGAGCATGGCGGCGATCGTGGCGATCACGGTGGTGAGGTTCGAGACGAGAGAGGAGGCGGTCGAGGTGACCACCTGCTGCATGCCGCCGATGTCGTTGGCGATGCGCGACTGCACCTCGCCGGTTTTGGTTCGGGTGAAGAAGGCCAGTGACATGCGCTGCAAGTGCGTGTACACAGCGATGCGCAGATCGTGCATGACCCGCTGGCCGACCGTGGTGGAGATCAGCGTCTGCAGTACGTCGAAGACGCTGGTCGTGACCGCAACCGCGATCATGCCGAGCGCGAGCAGCCCCAGCAGCCCGGCGTCCCTGGACGGGATCGCCACGTCCAGCACCTCGCGCAGCAGGAACGGCTGGGCGAGCGACACGAGCGAGGCGAGCAGGATGAGCGAGCCCACCAAGGCCAGACGGCCACGGTAGGCACGGAACAGCTTGATGATGCGCCGCAGCGGCGCCCGTGGTTCCTCCGCCAAGTGGTGCTCCTCTCAGATGGCCACTCAAACAGAGGTTAACTCATATTTGTTCCGGCTAAGCTTAAGGCATGGCGGAGAAGGAGCTCGCGGAGCTCTTGCACCTGGTCAGCCGACGGCTGAGGCATGGGTACGTGCGGCGGCTGGTCCCGCTCGGACTCAGCCCGAGCCAGGCACGGGCCTTGCGGGTGCTCGATGACGCCGACCCCGAGCGGCCGCTGCGGATGGTTCAACTGGCCGAGGAGCTGCGGATCGTGCCGCGCTCGCTCACGCCCGTCGTGGACGCGCTGGAGGGGGCGGGGCTGGCGCGCAGGCAGGTCGATCCCGGCAACCGCCGCTCGACGCTGGTCGTCATCACCCCTGAGGGGCGCGCCGCGGCCGGGCTGGCGCGCGACGCGCGCAGGCAGGCCGGCGAGGAATTGTTCGCGGTGTTGTCGGAGGAGCAGCGCGAGGAGCTAGGGGAGCTGCTGAGCGTGGTGGACGGCCAGTTCAGGTGACTACGACGGGGGCGCTGCCTTCAGCGCTCCACGCCGCCGACGACCGTCCCGATGCAGGGCGGCCCCGCCAGGAGCGCGGCGTACGGGTAGCGGCCCCGCGCGTCGAAGACCGCGAAATCGGCGCGGGCGCCTGGGCCCAGCGACCCGATGCGACCCGGCCCGCGATCCATGCCCAGTGCCCTGGCCCCGCCCAGCGTGGCCGCCTCGACCAGCTTGCGATCCAGCCCGCGGGGCCGCAGCCCGAGCTCACGCGCGTGCCGCCTGATGGTCGCCGCCGGCCCGAGCGGCCCGGCCGCACGCGCCTCGCGGCCGGAGCCGAAGGCGAGGGAATTACCCTCGTCCAGCAGGGCGAGCACGTCGGTCACGTGCGGGGTCCCCGAGGGGCACAGGGCTATGACGGTCTCGCGCAGCCGGAGCAGCTTGCGCTCGCCGGGATCGAGCGGCCGCGTGCAGGTGACGTGGCACAGCGGCCCCAGCACTCCGGCCTCGTCCAGTTCGGCGGGCGAGTGCCGGTCCAGGTCGGCCAGCAGCCGCAGGCCGAACGTCCTGGCCAGCACGGCCACGTCCTCCAGCACCTGCGGGTTCCTGGTGCGTGCCGCGATCCCTACCGCGCACGGCCGGTCGATCTCCCGGATGGCCGTGATGACGGCGTCGCGCTCGCGTTCCTCCCAGTCTTCCTCGCTGTCGGCGTTCACCTCGATGTAGGTGATGCCGGGGACCCCCGTGAGTTCGGCCAGGTCGCACACCACACTCGCCCGCGCGGTCACCCCAAGTGCCGCCGACGGCACGACCGAGCAGGCGTCGACCGGCCCCGCCACGATCATTCCGGGCCACCGGCGCTCCTCGCTGACGGGAAAACACGAGAGCAGCTCGGCCCGCGTGCCCACCTGGAGCACGCGATCGCCCCTGATCACCACGGCGCCGTCGCGGATGGGATCATCGCAGACGGGCAGAACCAGCGGCGCGGAGTGGAGCACGACCGGCGCGGGGCGAGCTCCGGAGCGCCGCCCTGGGGTCGGCCGGGCAGTCCGTCTTGCCGTCGGTCCAGCACGCGTCACACCAGAGGGCATCAGCACTCCCGTCGGATTTTCCCTTCAGGGCATTAAACGTGAGCGACGCCAGGGAATCAATCAGGTCGAACCAGGCAAATCCCGAGGTAAGTAGCGTCCGGAAAGCCGGGCCAGCTTCAGGCTCAGGTGCAGGGCGAGCCGCTCGCCGCCGTCCTTCAGGTCCGTACGGGCAAGTTCCTCCACCCGCTGCAACCGGTAGTACAACGACGTGCGGTGCAGTCGCAGCGCCCGGGACGTGGCGACCGCACTCCCCGCCAGGTCCAGGTACGTCTCCAACGTCTCCAGCAGCGGCAGGTACTGCGCGTCCGCGAGCAGATCCTCCAGCCCCGGATGCAACTCCTGATCCGGCAGGTGGGTGAGCAGGCGGTACACGCCCAGCCGCGCCCACTCCGCGGTTCCCCCGAGCCCCGGCACGCGGGCGGCCACCTCGGCCGCGTGCCTGGCCTCCTGGTACGACCCCACCGCGGCCGACAGCGCCGGCTTGGCCCGCCCCACCCCGACGACCACCGGGACCGGCATGGCCGCGTGCAGCTCCTCCGGCGAGACCGGCGGCCCGGCGGTGAGCAGCACGGCGTGGTCGTAGCGGACCAGGTGCAGCGGATGGTGCCCGCTGAGCCGCCGCCGCAGCGCCAGCAACCCCTGCTCCAGCGCCAGCCGGAGGGAGTCGGACGGCTCGGCCGCCAGCGGCCTGGCCACCTGCACGGTCACCGCCTCCGCCTGTGGGAACGCGCCTGCCTCGATCAGCTGCCTGGCCGCGTCCGGCTCGCCGAGCAGGACTCCGGTGACCGCCTCCAGCTCCCGGTGTGAGGCGAGCCCGCTGGCCAGGCTCTCGTGGAACAACGCCAGCGCCAGGCCTGGGGCGGCGGACGCGGCCTCGGCGACCTGCGCGTCCGACATGGCCGGCTCCGCGTCGATGAACCAGAGGAAGCCGAGCAGCCCGTCGGCGTGCCGCACCGGTACGCACACGCGCGGCAGCAGTCCCAGGCGCGGCGCGCCCAGCGTACGGATAGGGCCGGGTGCCTCGTGCACGCCGGCCGCGCGTAACCACTGGCGTACCTCGGGGGTGGTGTGCCTGCGCAGGATCGAGTCGCGGCGGATGTCGTCCATGGCGCCGTTCTGCTCGCTGTAGGCCACGACGCGTTGCACACGATCCTCGAGCAACAGGGGGCGGCCGAGACGGGCGGCAAGCTCGTCAACGGTCCGCTGAAGATCCGCCACAGCCACCCCTTTACATGCACTTTTCAACATTTGTAGGACAGCCCGCTACAGGTCTTCCCTACAACTGTTCGGTGATCTCCGTCAACAACGTCTATACCGTCGATCCGTGAACGTCCCGAAGAAGCTGCTGAAGGGTTTACTCGCGGCCATCGTGCTGATCCCGCTGAGCCTCGTGGCGACCCCCGCTTCCGCAGCACCCCCTACCGATCCAGAGCACCCCTGGCGGCGCGACCACTGGCCGCAAACGCAGCCCTGGCAGAGCGACACACCCCTCGACGCCCAGACGCTGCGCAGCCGCCCGGCAGGCGGCATCCAGCCCATCGACCCACAGAACTGGGAAAATCCCGACAACATGACGTGGGCGGACTACAAGAAGCCGCCCGGCACCAACTGGAACGACCCCGCGGTGAAGGGGTCGAAGCGCACCTTCAAGGGCGCTCTCATCCTGCTCGACTACCCCAACCAGCAGTTCGTCGTCACCCAGCCCAAGGGCTCGACGATCTACGCCAACCCGAGCGCCGAGGCCCACGACATCCCGCGTGACCAGGTCGCGAAGTTCTATCAGGACTTCCTCAACACCCCGAACGACCTCAACAAGGGCCACACCATCCACGAGTACTGGATGGAGGACTCCGGCGGCCGCTTCGGCGTGGAGCTCACGGGGTTCGGCCCGTACACGATGCCGGGCAAGGACCACGAGTACGCCATGGAGTACCAGCGGGACGCCTGCCCGGCGGGCGACACCTGCACCAGGAACCTGCGTACCGACGGCAACGCCGCCTGGCTGGCCGCCGTCGGCCCGGACGTGGCCGCGCAGTTCGACTTCGTCTTCTACCTGAGCGCCGGCCAGGACGAGTCGTCCACGTGGCAGGAGTTCGGGATGATGAAGTTCCCGACGAAGGAGTCCGTGACCGACGAGTGGGGCCCGCCCGACCCCAACCTGACCAACTGGTCCAGGACCCGCTACGTCGAGTGGACCTCCTGGCAGGCCGGCTCCAACTTCTGGCCCAACGCCCGCTTCGGCGTGGACTCGGTCCAGGCCGAGAGCTCCGGCATGGCGGTCTACGCCCACGAGCTGAGCCACATCATGGGCATCGCCGACAACTACAACAACCCGTACGCCCAGCCGCCCAAACGGGCGTTCACCGGCATCTGGGAGATGCTCAGCCGCGGGAGCTTCAACGGACCCGGCGGCCCGCACTCGCGCTGGCTGATCCCGCCCACCGGGGGCGCGTCCATGGGTGCCCAGCACATGCTGCGCAACAAGATCGTGCTGGGGATGGTCGACGAGCAGAACGTCCTGCGCCTGTCCCGCGAGGCATTGGACGAGTCCGGCCTGGTCACCGCCAAGGTCCTGGCCCGAGCCGTGCAGCCGGGCCAGGACGAGCTCGCCGGGATCAACGTCTCCTTCGACACCGGCGACAAGAGCTCGTGCAACACGGCCGATCCGCTGTGTGACGGCGGCGGCTACGAGAACTACACGGTCGAGGTCGTGGACCGCATGGGCACCGACTCCTTCACCCCCGACGCCGGCGTGCTCCTGGCCAAGACCAAGAACCAGGACCGGGCCCCGTTCGAGTGGGTGATCGACGCCAACCCGCAGGACATCGGCATGACCGACTACGTGCTGCCCGATGGCACCAAGGTGCCGATCACGATCGGCGACTACCGGCAGCTGTCCGACGCCCTCTTCCACGCGGGCACCGACTCGGGCAGCGAGTACGAATTCGTCGACGAGGCCAACCGCCTGCACTTCTACGTCACCGACGTGAAGCGGAACCGCGAGGGCGAGCTGTCCTACACGGTCGCCGTGCGCTCGCTCGACGGCGCAGGCCCGCAGCAGCGCGGGGTCAAACTGCTCCCCGCGGCCGGCGTCCCGGCAGGCAAGAACATCTCCTCCTGCAAGTTCCCGCTGTTCAACACCGGCAAGGCGGCCCTGGCGCAGGGTCAGCACCCGGAGGACGTCAGCGCCTACCTCAACTCCGACATCTACCGGCTCAAGGCCGAGGTCCAGGGCAAGGGGTGGACCACCCAGGTCCCGAACGCCCTCGCCTCCGTCGCGTTCGGCAAGCAGGCGCTCGTGACCGTGAACGCGGTCCGCGAGTCCGGCGGCGACCGGCTGGCCAGGGTCAAGCTCACCGCCACCTCGGAGAGCGACCCGACCAAGACCATGACCGCCACCTGCCATGTGATCGGCCTGTAGCGGAAAGCCTTGGGGTACGGCTGGCGCGGGCCGTACCCCATTCGGTTGAATCTCCCCCGTAGAGGGGGTGTTCATTGACCGGGGACCTGCCCGACAAGACAGACAATCTTCCAGAAAAGCCGCAGGGACGCCGAAGAAAGGTGCCGTGGGCCGCGTCCGTCTCCGCGGGCCTGGCGGCGGCAGCGGCGAGCGTCCTGGCGGCGTCGGTCGAGTGGGAGATCCCGCCGCTCGCCAAGGTCGGCGTGACCCTGGCGGCGGCCGTCCTCGTCGGACTCACCACGTGGGCCACCACCGAGTCGCGGCCCAAACGCCGGGAGATCAGCGGCGGCGTCGGCGGCGGTGTCGCGCCCGACCAATGGCCGCCCGTCCCCGAGCACTTCACCGGCCGCGCCGAAGCCCTGGCCGAGCTGCGTGACGTCTTCGCCGCCCGCCGTAAGGCCACGGGCTTCGCGCCGCCTCTCGTCGTCTCCGTGTACGGGCGCGGCGGCGTCGGCAAGTCGGCGCTCATGACCAGGTTCGGGCAGGAGGTCGCGGACTGGTTCCCCGACGGCCGGCTCTACGCCGACCTGCGCGGCGGCGTCGACTCCCCGGTACGCCCCGACGAGGTCCTCATCGGCTTCCTGCGCGCGCTGGGCGTGCGCCTGACCACCGACCCCGGCGGCCTGGACGAGTTACGCAAACTCTGGCTGACCTGGACCAAGGGCCGCAGGATCCTCATCGGCCTGGACAACGCCCACGACGCCGACCAGGTCAAACCGCTGATCCCGGCAGAGCCGGGGTGCGCGGTGCTGGTGACATCGCGCGCGCCGCTGTTCCTGAACGGCACGCACGACACGCGGCTCGGCGTGTTCAGCGAGGCACATGGCGTGGAGCTGCTGGCCAGGCTCAGCGGCGGCGCCAGGATCGTCGACGACCTCGAGTCCGCCAAGGAGATCGTCCGCCTGTGCGACTACCTGCCGCTGGCGATCAACATCTGCGGCGGGCGGCTCGCCACGCGGGAACAGTGGACGTTGCGCGAGATGGCCGGCCGGCTGGCCGACACGCGCCGCATCCTCGACCAGCTGGAGCTGGCCCCGACCGTCGACAAAAGCGTGCGCGCGTCGGTGCAGCTCAGCTACGACGACTGCACCGGCGTGCAGCGCCGCCTGCTGCGCCTGCTCAGCGCGCTGCCCGCCCCTGACGTGCCGGGCTGGGTGGCCGGCGAGCTGCTCGACATCTCCGGCCTCGACGGCGCCGACCAGCTGGAGGCGCTCATCGACGCCCAGCTCGCGGAGTGCTCGGGCACCGACCAGACCGGTGCCATGCGTTACCGGCTGCACGATCTGGTCCGGGTGTTCGCCGCGGAGCTGACCGAGCAGGACGAGGGCGGGCGGCGCAGGGCCGCGATCGAGCGGGTGCTCTACGGTTACCGCCGCCGCGCCGAGGAGGCCGCGCAGAACCGTTGGCCGCAGGACTGGAGCCGGGGCGGCCGCCGCGCCAGCGCCGACGGGCAGCTGCGGGCCGGCGACTGGCTCAACGCCGAGCGCCTCTCACTGCTCGCCATGATCAACCTGGCCAGGCAGCTGGAGCTGTGGGAGCTGACGTGGGGCCTGGCCCGGGCGTTCTGCTCGCTGTGCCACTCGCTGCGTGCCTACTGGGCCGACTGGAAGGCGGTCGCGGAGATCGGCTGCGAGGCCGCGGATCGGGCCGGGGACCGGCGTTCCCTGGCCATCGCCCTGCTCGACAGCGCTTCCGTGCACGGCGGCCTCGGCCTGCGCGAGCGGGCTTTGGAGGAGGCCGAGCAGGCGTTGGAGATCTTCACCGAGGTGGGTGAGTCGTGGTGGGCGGCCAGGTGCATGCGCGGAATCGGGATGACGTTGTACAGCGACGGCCACCTGGACCGGGCACAGGACTACCTGATCGGGGCGATCACCGCGTTCAAGGGTGAGGAGGACCTGTGGTGGATGGCCCGCACCCAGCGCAACCTGGCCGAGATGCGGATGGCCGAGCGGCGGCCCGAGGAGGCCAGGGAGCTGCTGGAGGGCGCGCTGGATATCTTCAAGCGCGACGGCAACCGTTATTCCGAGGCCCAGACGCTGCGGGTCTACGGTGAGGTGCTGGCCGCGCAGGCGCGGGGCGAGCTGGCGGCGGGCGACCACCGGGCCGCGACCCACCTGTTCACCCGGGCGGGGTTCAGCCTGGACCGGGCGGCCGAGATGTTCCGGCAGCGCGGTGAGCTGTGGGAAGAGGCCCGCTGCCTGCGGGCGGCCGGCGAGGTCGGCGACCCGGCCAACGGGCTGCGCGAGCTGGAGTACGTCCGGCGGGCCGAGGAGATCCTCGTGGCCCTGGGCGACTCGTGGGGGGTGGCCCGCAACGCCGTGTCGGCCGGCCGGGGGCTGGCCCGGCTGGGGCGGATCGAGGAGTCGGAGGCGGAGCTGCGCCGTGCCGTCCAGGCGTTCGAGGAGCTGGAGGACCGGTGGTGGATGGCGCGGAGCCTGCGTTACCTGGGCGAGGCGCACCTGGACGCGGGCGGGCGTCAGGCCGCCGTGGCGCCGCTGGAGCAGGCCAGGGAGATCTACCGCAGCCTCGGCAACGAGGCCGGCATGCGCCGTACCCTCGAGCTGCTCAGGCGCGCGGTGCCCCAGGTGTAGGCGCGCAGGGCGTAGCCGCTAGGTGAGCGGGGTCCTGAGCAGCTCTCCGGCCGCCAGCCTGGCCTGGGTGATGCTCTCCTCGAACATCTTGCGCGCATGCGCGGCCTGGTCGGCGAGCTCCCTGATGTGCTGGCGAGCCAGTTGGTCGTGCACGGTCTCGGCGATCAGCTGCTGGTACTCCGGGGTCTTGGCGGCCAGCGCCTCCAGCCGCTTGTGCGTGTGGTAGACCTTGTCGGCCTTGATCACCTGCTTGGCGTACTTCTCCAGGTGGCGCACCCGCTGCGACAACGACGTCCAGGCGGCGTCCAGCGCGCTCGTGTACGGCTTGAACGCGTCCTCCATGCCGGGCGGCAGCTCGCGGGGGATGAGCTTGCCGTGCTCGGCGTGCATGGACGACAACTTGCGGAGCCGCTGCGCGATCTGCCAGACCTCCTCCGGCAGCGTCACCTGGTTGTCGATGCTGTCGATCAGACCCGCCCGGTGCACCTTGGAGTTGAGTATCGCCTCGACCGCGTTCTGCGCGCGGCGCAGCAACATCTGGCAGGGATAGTCGAGGTCCTCGGCCATGATGTAGTGCTCGGCATGCGTCTGCGCCAGCCGGAGTCTTCGTTTGGTCGTGCGATGGGAGCTGTCCAACGCCATCCACCGGAGCAGCACGATCATGCCGATGCCGAGACTCGCCCCGAAAACGCCCTTCCAGTCGGTCACCAGGAAGATCATCAAGAGGAAGCCGGGGAGCACGAACAGCAGGGCGGGGTTGTACGTGGTGTCCATTCGCTTGCCGGTTCGAGCCATGCGGAGGATGTGCGGGCTCGACCGCAGCTCTACCGAGATCTCCGGGGGCAGCGAGGGATCGATCACCAGCCTTGGAGGCAGAGCTCGTGGATCCATACGTTCATGCTGCGTTATGAACCTCGAATCCGCTCATATTTGGTGGACATATAGGGTCGAGATAATGAGCGAGATGACAAGGTGGATTGATCTTGAAGGCGCGGTCAACGCGCGTGACCTGGGCGGGCTTCCCACACGTGACGGCGGCGTCACGCAGCGCGGGCGGATCTACCGCGCCGACAATCTCCAGGGGCTCACGCCCCGGGACGTGGGCCTGCTCGTCGGCGAGCTGAAACTGCGGCACGTCGTGGACCTCCGCTCCAACGCGGAGGTCTCGCTGGAGGGCCCGGGTCCGCTGACCCTGGTGCCGGAGGTGCGGCATCACCATTTGACGCTGTTCGCCGAGGGCGGCCGGCACACCGACGTCGAGGCCGATACCGCTCCTGGCACCATCGACGGTGACCGGGTGCTGCCGTGGGCGGAGCGGGTGCTGGACGAGGAGCTGCGGGTGACCGGCTTCTACTTCGGCTACCTGCGTGACCGCCCGTCCGCGGTGGTGGCGGCCCTGCGTACGATGGCGCTGGACGACGGGGCGGCGCTGGTGCACTGCGCGGCGGGCAAAGACCGCACGGGTGTGCTGTCGGCGCTGGCGCTCGAGGTGGCCGGCGCCACCAGGGAGGCCATCGTGGAGGACTACGTCGCCACGGGGGAGCGGCTGGAGCTGATTCTCAAGCGGCTGCGGGGCAGCGACACCTACCGCGGCGACCTGGACTCCAGGCCGGCCGACGACCACAGGCCCCGGGCGAAGTACATCGAGCAGTTCCTGGGCGTCCTGGACGACCGCTTCGGCGGCCCGATGGGCTGGCTTACCCAGCACGGCTGGACGACCACCGACAGCGAGGTTCTGCGCTCCCGCCTGCGGGACTGACCTTCGGCAGGTTCAGGGCAGCCGGACGACGACGCGCCGCTCGGCCGACATCCGCGCCGCCTCGATGACGGAGAGCGCCTCGACGACGCTCTCCGGATCCACGGGCGGCGCGGCACCGTCCCGCAAGGCCGCCACGACGCCGCGGTAGAAGTCCAGGTACGCCCCCGGCTCGGTACGCACGACCCGGTGCTCGTCGTCCGTGCCCAGCATCCCCCAGTGTGCCTCCTCGTCCTCCCCGAACCCGGTCGAGTCGGGCGCGACCCCCGCCCGCAACCGCTCCTCCTGCACATCCATCCCGTACTTCACGTACGCCGCCGCCGAGCCCAGCACCCGAAAGCGCGGCCCATGCTGCGCCGCCACGGAACTGACCCACAGATGCGAGCGCACTCCACCGGCATGCGTCAACGCGACGAACGTGTCGTCATCCGCGGCCACCCCGTCACGCCGGACGTCACTCTCGCAGTAGACCTCCCGCACCGGCCCGAACACCTGCAGGGCCTGATCGACGAGATGGCTCCCGAGGTCGTAGAGCAGCCCGCCGACCTCCTCCTGGCCACCGGACTCCCGCCATCCGCCTTTGGGCACCGGCCGCCACCGCTCGAACCGCGACTCGAACCGCCGCACCCCACCCAGCGCCCCCTCACCGATCATCCGCCGCACCGTGAGGAAGTCGCCGTCCCACCGCCGGTTCTGGAACACGGTGAGCATGACCCCACGCTCCTTGGCCAGCCGCACCAGCCCCCACCCTTCCTCGGCGGTCCTGGCGAGCGGCTTGTCCACGACGACAGGCAGTCCCCGCTCCATGGCCGCCGCGGCAAGGGAAACATGCGTCCTGTTGGGCGAAGCAACCACTACAAGATCACACCGCCCCCAAAGCTCCTCAACCTCCGCCAGCCCAAAGGCCCCGTATCGAGCACCGACTTCAGCCTGCCGCTCCACATTCCTGGTCACGACAGCAGCCAACGACAGCCCCGGCGTGGCATGGATCAAGGGCGCGTGAAAGTAGGCCCCCGCAACGCCATATCCGACAAGCCCCACCCGGATCTCACTCATCGGCCCAGGCTATCGAAACCACGTAGTCGGCCCAGAATGCGCTCCGTAACGGCGGCCCGCCGGTGAAGGGCTCAGAGGCCGTGTTCCTGGAGGGCCCTGAGCCGAAGTACGCCGAGCGGCGGCCCACGTGGCACCGCCGTAAAGGAAGAAAGGTTTTATGGGTTTTGGGGGTCGTCACGTTCTGCGAGGAAGCGCTCGAACTGGGCAGCGAGTTCATCCCCCGTCGGCATCGGGGTCGATTCGGCGATGAGGTTTTCGCGGTCGGTGCCCCCGGCGAAGGCGTCGTACTGCTGCTCGAGCCCCTTGATCGCCGTGGACAGCTCGGCGGAGGCCTGGATCTGCTCCTCGATCTCCACGTTCGTACGCTGTGCCGCGTCACGCAGCGCGTCCATCGGGAACACCAGCCCCGTCCCCCGCGTCACGGCCTCCAACGCGGCCACGGCGGCCGTCGGGTACTCGGCCTGGGACAGGTAGTGCGGCACGTGCACCGCGTACCCCAGCGCGTCGTGCCCCTCTGCCCCGAGCCGGAACTCGATCACCGCCGCCACGCTCCCCGGCACCTGGACACGCCCGAACGCGCTCGTTTGCGAATTTATTAGCTCGGGCCTGCTCGCGTGCATCGTGAGACCCAGCGGCCGGGTGTGCGGCACCGCCATCGGGATGCCGTGCATCGTCACCAGCTTGCTCACCCCCAGCCGCGCCACCAGCGTCCCCACGGCCTTGGCGAACAGCTCCCACTCCCTGTCGGGCTCGGGCCCGCTCATCACCAGGAACTGCGTCCCCGTCGAGTCCCTCATGACATGAACGGCCAGCTCCGGGCTCTCACACTCGACCCAGCGGTCGGTGTCGAAGGTCATGATGGGCCGGCGTGACCGGTAGTCGAGCAACCGGTCCACGTCGAACGTCGCCACGACCCGGTGCTCCAGCTCGGCCAGCAGGTGGCCCAGTGCGAGACGTCCGGCGCCGCCCGCGTCGACAAAGCCGTCGAAGTGGTACAGCAACACCGGATCATGCAGCTCGGGCGCGTCATCTGCGAGCTGGTATAGATCCTTCGGGTCGAACACGGTTGGACAGCCTTTCCGTAGGTACTTCACTCACAGAACCTATGGCGAGCCAGAACGATTCCGCGTCTATGGTGGGGCGGAACGATTCCGTGGGGGGCAACCCTACCGGGGCACAATGGGTGCATGGACGGGGACCCGGAGCTGGAGGAGTTCGCCACCAGGATGTTCGACCTGGCCAGGGTGGGCGACACCGAGACGCTGCGCGCGTACGTCGAGGCCGGCGTGCCGGTCAACCTGACCAACGGCAAAGGTGACACTTTGCTGATGCTGGCGGCTTACTACGGTCACGCGCCGACGGTGCGGATGCTCATCGAGCTGGGCGCCGAGGTCGACCGGCCCAACGACCGCGGCCAGACCCCCTTGGCCGGAGCGGTCTTCAAGAAGGAGCTCGAGGTGGTCAAAGCGCTGGTAGACGCGGGCGCCGACCCCCATGCGGGCGTGCCCTCGGCCGTGGACACCGCCCGCATGTTCGGGATAGAGGGCTTGTTCTAATCGAACGGGGCTTGTTCCAGTCGAACGGGGTCTAGTCGACTAACTCGCGCTGGAAGCCGGTGACCTGGCCTCGCAGCACCGGGTCGGCGAAGCGGCGCGTCTCCTTGGCCCAGTCGAGGTAGCCGCGCATCCAGTTCTCGAGCCCCATGACGCAGCGCAGGGTCCCGTGTCGCCGGTTGCGGTCGGTGCCGAGCTCGTCGAAGACGCGCAGGAGGTCTGCCTTGGCCCCCTCGAAGACGCCGATGCGCTCGGAGATCTTCTGGTTGACCATCTCGACGGCCTCCTGGAGGGGGCAGCTCAAGGCCTTCCAGTAGACGATGACGAGGTTGTGGAACTCGCCCTGCAGCAGCTCGCGCCGCAGGCCGATGAGGTCGTTGGTGCAGACGACCACGTGCCCGGCCTCGTGGACGAGAGTGCGGTACGCGGCCGATGCGCGGATCTCGTCCGGCACCTCGAACTGCTCGGCGAGCTCGATGAGGTCGAACGAGGGCGGGACGTAGGCGATGTTGAGCTTGTGCTCGACATAGCTGTCGGGGTCGGGGATCCGGCCCGTCGTGCGGTTGTCCACCTCCCACTGGGCGGTCTCGAAGCAGTCCTGGAGGTGGGTGGCGAAGCGGTGCCACCACTGCGCACCGGCGTGCAGACGCATGCGGTCGCGGATGTCGGCCAGCCCGTGCAATATCGGGCCTGCGGTGGTGTCGAGCGGCGCGCCGTCCAGGACCGCGCGGAACTTGTCGGCCATGCGCCGCGCCAGATCCGGGTCTGAGCCCACCTCGGCGAGCTCGAACTGGTCGTCGTAGACGTGGAACCAGCTGTTCAGATCGGCGGCCAGCGCGAGCACCGGCACCGAGGCCTCCGGGTAGAGCCTTGCGACGAGCCGGGAGTAGGACTCGCCTGCGAAGCGCGAGGTTGCGGTCTCGTCTTCGATGAGCTTCAACTTCCGAGCCCAGGCGATGGTGTGCTCGGCCACTACAGCCTCGAAGGGGTTGAGCTTGGCCGGGTACGGGATGAAAAGGTCAGGTAGGGATATAGGTGGGATTTCGGGCATGGGTGCGCAGCCTCCCCATGAGAAACAGTGGCAAATGCCCCCTCATCGGGACAAGATGTCGTTCTCGTGGGGCGTACCCGGAGCCGAATTTGCCCAATCGCTCACCTATTTACGGGCTATGGGCCGAAAGTATTGCGGTCTGGGCCCTGGAGATCGTCGAACTCTTCCTGTGCAAGAGTGACGGCTTCGTCCAGGTCTAGTTTTGTGCCCGCCTCGAATTCCAGTTTGTAGCCGTCCTCGCCGAGAGTCCTCTTGCACTCTTGGACGCACTTCTCGTGCTCGGCCGTGAGGAAAGGAGCGCCCAGCATGGGCAGGCCGGAGGAGCGCCAGTTCTGATGCAGCGCCCCGAGCAGCCGCGAGGCGCGCTCGATCTGGCCCTGAGTCGAGTAGATCTTGGCGACCGTCTCGAGCACCATGAGCGTGCCGACGGTGTCGTGGAAGTGACGCTTGATCCGCAACCCCTCCAGGGCGGTGCGCAACGCCTCGTCCGCCCTGCCCATCGCCAGCATCGGCAGCGACAGCGCCCAATGCGCGTACGAGCTCAGCCAGAGCTCGCCGCGCTCGCGGCAGACCTGGAGGCAGTCCTGCAGCAGCGACTCGGCCTCATTCAGCTCCCCTTGGGTGGTGAGGACGATGGACAGTTCGACAATGGCGGGGAGCAGCCCCGGGTTGAGCTCCTTGTTGTCGGGGTTGAACTCGATCGCCACGCCCAGCAGGGCGCTGGCCTTCTGGAGGTCGCCTTGCAGCATCGCGGCCGTGCCTTGCATCTTGGAGGCCAGGATCACGGCCCGGGAGTCCCCGACCCGGACGGCCTCGGTGCTGCACGTCTCGGCCGCCTCCCGCGCGCCAACGCTGTCGCCCTGGGCGCTGCGCACGTAGGAGAGCACCCACAGCGCCTTGCAGCGTTCCCTGCTGAGATCCGGGTTGGCCTCCAGCGCCCGCTCGAGGTAGAGGCGGCCCTCGCGGGCGAAGCCGCAGCACACCCACATGAACCACAACGACGACAGCAGGGTCAGCGCCAGGACCTCCTTGCCCGGCGTCTTGAGCGCATGCTCCAGGGCCACCCGCACGTTGTCGTGTTCCTGGCGCATGCGGACGAACCAGTAGATCTGCCGCGGCCCCGACCAGGCGTCCTCGCTGCGCTGGGCCAGGCTCAGGTAGTACTCCAGATGGCGCTGGCGCATCCGGTCCTTCTCCCCGAGCTTGTCCAGCCACTCGTCGCCGTAGTCCGCCAGGGTGTCGATCAACTTGTATCTGACCCCGGCGTGGTTGCTCCTGATCAGCAGGATCGACTTCTCCACCAGGCCGGTGACGAGGTCGGTGATCCGCCCGGACGGCAGTCGCGCGTCCGAGCACACGAAGCGCGCCGCGTCGAGCTCGAAGTCGTTGGCGAACACCGACAACCGCGCCCACAGCAGCCGCTCGGCCGGCTCGCACAGCTCGTGGCTCCAGCCGATGGCCGCACGCAGCGTCTGGTGCCGCGGCAGCGCCGTACGGCTGGCGCCGGCCAGCAGGCTGAACCGGTCGGCCAGCAGCCCCAGGATCTGCTCCACCGACAGCGCCCGCAGCCGCACCGCCGCCAGTTCGATCGCCAGCGGGATGCCGTCGAGCCGCCGGCACAGCTCGGCCACCGCGTTGATGTTGTCCTCGTCCAGGTGGAAGTCGGGCACGCTCGCCCCGGCCCTGGCCGCGAACAGCTGCACGGACTCGTTGACGAAATAGGTCTCGGCCGGGTCCTCTCCCGGAATCTGCAGCGGTGGCACGGGGAGCACGTGTTCGTAGGGCAGGTTGAGCGACTGCCGGCTGGTGGCCAGCACCTTGAGATTGGGCGCGGCCTCGAGCAGCTCCTGCACCAGCTCCGCGGCTCCCTGCACCACGCGGTCGCAGGTGTCGATGATGAGCAGCATGTCCCGCTCGCCCACCCACTCCGACAGCGTCTCGGACTCCGCGCGCGTGGACTGGTCGGCGATGCGCAGAGCCGAGGCGATGGTGTGCTTGACCATGCCCGTGTCCTGCAGCCGGGCGAGGTCGGCGAACCAGACGCCGTCGGGGTATTGGGCGCGCACCTGGTGGGCCAGCCGAAGCACCGTGCGCGACTTGCCGACACCTCCGATGCCCGTGACGGTCACCAGGCGTGATTCGCCGAGGTACCTTTTGAGGTTGGCAAGGAGACGCGTACGACCGATGAAGCTGGTGAGCTCCGCCGGCAGATTGCCTTCTCGCCGCCAGCCTGTAGGGGTGGCCATGGGGCAGCCTCACGAGGGGTAGGCGACACCTGCCCCCGCATCGTACCGCCGCGGCCGCGACATGTCCCTGGACCTGCGGACACACCGGGTGTTGGTTTGTCCATCTGGGTAGCATGTCACCCGTGGAAGATTTCTACCCCGAGCAGACGGCGGACGACAGGGACCTGGGCTGGGGCGACGACCTGCCGGAAGAGGACCCGGACGACTTCTTCGTGGAGAACCGGCCGCCGCACTGGGAGTGACTCCGTTGACCGGGCACGTGCTGCGCCCCGCCACGCCCGCCGACTACGACGCCGTGGCGGCCGTGGTCGACGAGTGGTGGGGTCGTCCCGTCCTGGCCTCCCTGCCCAGGCTCTTCCTCGACCACTTCCATGGCACGAGCCTGGTCGCGGAGGGCCCCGAGGGCATGGCGGGCTTCCTCGTCGGTTTCCTCTCGCCGTCGGCGGCGGACGAGGCGTACATCCATTTCGTCGGCGTCTCTCCCGCCGCACGGGGCGGGGGTGTGGCGCGGGCGATGTACGAGCGTTTCTTCGCCCTGGCCCGCGCCCACGACCGGCACGTGGTCAAAGCCATCACCTCGCCGGTCAACGAGGCGTCCATCGCCTTCCACCGGCGCATGGGCTTCACGGCGAGCGACCCGGTCCCTGACTACAACGGCCCCGGCACACACCTGGTCACCTTCGCACGCGCCCTCTGACACGCCGGACCGGGTCCAGGAGGTGGCCCGGCCCCAGGAAGTCCTCTGGTGCCGGGCGTCCGCTCACCCACGCGGTTCGTAGTCCTCGTCGCTCATCCTGGCCAGCGTGAGCGCCGCGGCGGCGAACCCGAGCGCGGTCAGCACCCACGCGCCCCCGTCCAGGAGCTTGGGGGCGCCGGTGAGCACGAAGACCAGGTGCAGCGGCTGCGAGGCGACCAGCGCCGCGCCCGCCCAGGCGGGGATCATCCGCGCCCGCCACAGGGCGGCGCCCAGCAGCACGGTCCCCAGCACGTGGCCGAGCACGAAGAGGCCGACGGAGAGCGAGAGGGCGGGCTGGGCGGCCAGCGCCTCCAGCACCGCCGTGCCGTCCGAAGGGCTCAGCCCGGCCGTCACCGCGGCCAGGGCGGCGGCGTCCGAGACGCCGAGCGCGGCCATCCCCAGGTAACCGGGCAGGGCGAGCGTGATCGCCGCGATCGCCAGCACCGGCGCACCGCGCAGCGCCAGCCGCGTCAGCACGAACAAGGCGGGGACCAGCGTGAGGACGGCGAGCGGAATGAGCCAGAGCACCGCGCCCTGCGCCCCCTGCCCGGCCGCCACCGCGGCCAGCTGGGCGGCGGCGTCGTCGGTCGTGCCGTAGGGGAGGATGGCGCGGATGACGGCCACGCACAGCGGGCCGAGCGGCAGGAGCACGGCGAGAGAGCGGCGGCGGAAGGCACGTGTGTCACGCACCCGCACGGTGGCGGAGCCGATGGTCATGATGTCTCCCAATCGAGTAGGTCCGGGTCCGGTGGTTTGGCCGTCCGGGGTCGGACCCGGCGCCACGGCCGTCCGGGCAGGCTCATGCTCGGTCGTTGACGGGTCGTCGCGGCACGGCGCACGCCCCCGCCCGGGCCGGGCGATCTTCCCGGCCGCTCTGGGGGCACGCCCCTATGCGCCGGGCTCCGCGAACGCCCATCATGACCGTATGAAGGTGCTGGCCTGGGGCCTGTTCGCGGTGGCGGTGACCGAGGCGATCACCGGCGTGACCGCCGCCGTAGCAGCGGGAATGACCTTCGAGGCCGCCACCGAGAGCTTCATCGTCACGAACTCCGCCATCGGTCTCTCCCTCGGCTGCGCGGGCGTCCTGCTCGCCTGGCAGCGCCCGCGCAACCCCATCGGCTGGCTGCTGCTCGCCGCCGCCGTCACCCAGGCCGGCACCGCCGCCGGGGCGGGACTGCTGGCGACCGGCGAGGCGCACGGCTGGTCCACCGCCGCGTTGCGGACCCTCGCCACGTTCGCCGCCTACGCCTGGCCGTGGTCGATCGCGTTGTGCTTACCGCTCGTCCTCCTGCTCTTCCCGGACGGCCGCCCGCCGGGCCCCGGGTGGAGGTGGCTGGTCCCTGTGACGGTCCTGACCGCGCCGCTCTTCGTCCTGGAGATGGGCGCCTCTCCGACCAGCCTGTCGATCGGCACGGACGTCGTCGGCTACCTCACCATCCCGTTCCATGACGACCTGGCCGTCCTCTGGACGGCGACCGAGGTGCGCGGCGCCGTTCTCGTCCTGGTCGCCCTCGCCGGCCTGGGGCTGCGCTACCGCCGGGGCGGCGAGCGTGAGCGCCGCCAGCTCCTGTGGCTCCTGCTCGCCGTGCTCCTGCTCGTGGCGATCATGGTCGTGTGGGGGGTGTTCCGGACCGGGCCGGTGCTGATGCTGCTGGCCATCCCGCTCGTCCCGATCGCGATCACCGTCGCCATCCTGCGCCACGGCCTGCTCGACATCCGCCTGATCGTTTCGCGGACGGTGCTGTACACGCTCCTCACCTCGGGCGTGATCGTCGTCTACGCCGTCCTGGTGACCGTGCTGGGCCGTGCCGGGCCCGGCGACTCGGTGCTCGCCACCGTGCTGATCGCCGTCGGGTTCAACCCGGTGCGGGTACGCCTGCAGCGCATCGTCGACCGGCTCATGTACGGCGACCGCGACGACCCGGCCCGCGCCCTGTCGCGCATCGGACGCCGCCTGGCCGATCCCGCCCCCGGCCTGGCGGGAGCAGTGGCCGCACTGTGCACAGTCCTGCGTCTGCCCTTCGCCGCGCTCCGCTCGACCGACTTCGGTGGCGTCCCGACGGCCGGCGTCGGAGGCGGTGCGGCGGCCGGCATCGGTGGTGCCGGCGCGGCCGTGGAACGCACCTCGTACGGCACGGCCCCCGAACGCCTTCACACCGTTCCCCTCGTCTACGGCGGCGACCGCGTGGGCGAGCTGATCGTCGGCCTGCGTCCGGGGGAGAAGGCGATCTCCGTGGCCGACGCCCGGGTCCTGGAGCTGCTGGCCGTGCCGCTGGCGGTGGCCGTGCACGCCACCGGCCTGTCCGAAGAGCTGCAGCGCATCCGCGAGCACATCGTGGTGGCCCGGGAGGATGAGCGCCGCCGGCTGCGCCGCGACCTGCACGACGGGCTCGGCCCGACCCTCACCGGTGTGGTGTACCAGGCCGATGCGGCGGGCAACGTGCTCACCGACGACCCCGCCCGCGCCAAGGAGCTGCTCCTCAGGCTGCGTGCCGAGGTGACGTCGGCCATCGAGGACATCAGGCGGCTGGTGTACGGTCTGCGCCCGCCCGCGCTCGACGATCTCGGCCTGGTGGGTGCGCTGCGGCAACAGGCCGAGCGGCTGTCGCTCGACGTCAGCATCCGCGCGTCCCGCAACCTGGCCTCGCTGCCCGCCGCCGTGGAGGTCGCCGCGTACCGCATTGTCACGGAGGCGCTGAACAATGTCGCCCGCCATGCCCGTACCGCGACCGCCCGCATCGACCTCAAGCTCGGGGACCGCCTCCACGTGGAGGTGAGCGACGACGGTGAGGGCGGCGGCGCTTGGCGGCCGGGGGTGGGCCTGCGGTCCATGCGCGAGCGCGCCGAGGAACTCGGCGGCACTTGCCAGGCGGGCCCGGGAGACGTCGGCGGGGGACGGGTGGTGGCACTGCTGCCGCTGGCGGTGGCGTCATGAGTAGCCTGCGCGTCGTCATCGCCGACGACCATCCCATCGTCCGCGACGGGCTCGCGGCCCTGCTGTCCACCGTGCCGGGCATGAACGTGGCCGGGACCGCGTCCAGCGGACGGGAAGCCGTGCGGGCGGCGGTCACCCTGGCGCCTGACGTCCTCGTCCTCGACATCCAGATGCCCGAAATGTCGGGCATCGACGCTGCCCGCGAGGTGGCCGCGGCCGCGCCGGGGGTGGCGGTCCTGATGCTGACGATGTACGAGGACGACGAGTCCGTGTTCGCGGCCATGCGGGCCGGGGCACGCGGATATGTGCTCAAGGGCGCGGAACAGGATGAGATCGTCCGCGCGATCCGCGCCGTGGCCGCCGGCGAAGCGATCTTCGGTCCCGGTGTGGCCCGCCGCGTACTCGGCCACCTCACGGCCCCTCAACCCCCGGGAGAGCCCTTCCCGGAGCTCACGCGGCGGGAGCGGGAGGTGCTCGACCTGATCGCCGCCGGCCACGGCAACGCCTCCATCGGGACCCGGTTGTCACTGGCGCCCAAGACGGTCGGCAACCACATCTCCAGCATCTTCGCCAAGCTCCAGGTCGCCTCCCGCGCCGAGGCCATCATCCGCGCCCGCGACGCGGGCCTCGGCCGCTAGCTGACCACGTCCTTGCGCCGGAAGCGGCGGAAGGCCACCGCGATCAGGATGGCCGCGTACGTGATCGACACCGAAGCGCCCTTCGCCATGCCGCTCCAGTCCAGCTCCGGCACCAGGGCATCGACCCAGGAGTTGTTCCAGAACGTGGGCAGGAACTCGCGCAGCACGCCCAGCGCCTCGACCGCCTGCAGGATGTTGCAGACGATCCAGAGCCCGACCGCCCCGCCGACCGCACCGAGTGGGGAGTCGGTGACGGTCGAGATGAAGAACGCCAGCGCGGCCACCACGAGCTGGCTCACCAGGGCGTACCCGATCACGATGCCGAAGCGCGGCAGCACGTCGAACGCCGGGATCGTCTCACCCGTGCCGGGCACCTGGATGTCGTTCCACCCGAACGCCAGCGTGCCCGCCAGCAGCGCCATCAGCGGCAGGCAGATCACGGCCGCCGCCGAGTAGCCCAGCGCCACGATCAGCTTCTGCCGCAGCAGCCGGTCCCGGGGGATCGGGGCGGCCAGCAGATAACGCAGCGACGACCAGTTGGCCTCGCTGGCCACGGTGTCGCCGCAGAACAGGGCGACCGCGACCACCAGCAGGAAGCTGGCCGACACCGACAGGGCGAACGCGGCGAAGTTGAGTCCGCTCTCGGTCGCCAGGTCGGAGATGCGGAGCGACGACTGCTGCGGCGCACTGGACTGCGGCCCGAACTGGAACGCGATCACCAGGATCCACGGCAGCGCCAGCAGCAGCCCGAACATGACCATCGTCCGCCGCCGCTTGAACTGCCTGATGATCTCCACCCGCAGCGGCAGCGTGCGGCGGGGCGCATAGCCCGGCGCGGCGGTCATGACTTGTCTCCAATGAGGTCGAGGAACACGTCTTCCAGCCGCGGCCCGTGCCCGTTGCCGGTGGCGGCAGAGGTGAGCAGCCGCGACACCGGCCCGGCGGAGACCAGCCGGCCCCGGTGCATGACGACGACGTGGCTGCAGGTCTGCTCCACCTCGGCGAGCATGTGACTGGAGACGATCACGGTACGGCCGTCGAGCGCGTAGCGCTTGAGCACCTCGCGCATCTCCCTGATCTGGGGTGGGTCGAGACCGTTCGTGGGCTCGTCGAGCACGAGCAGGTCCGGCAGCCCGAGCATGGCCTGCGCGATGGCCAGCCGCTGCCGCATGCCCTGGGAGTAGGTGCGTACGGCACGTTCCAGCGCCTTGCCCAGGCCGGCGATCTCCAGCGCCTCGTCGAAATGGGCGTCGGCGGCCGGGCGGCCGGTGGCGGCCCAGTAGAGCTGGATGTTGTCCCGTCCGGACAGGTGCGGCAGGAAGCCGGGGCCTTCGACGAACGACCCGAGCCTGGAGAGCACCGGCGCCCCCGGCGTCACGCGGTCGCCGAAGATCCGGATCTCGCCGTCGTCCGGCCGGATGAGTCCCATCATCATCCGCATCGTGGTCGTCTTGCCTGCGCCGTTCGGTCCGAGCAGGCCCAGCACCTGGCCCTTCTCGACCCGGAACGACAGACCGTCGACGGCCAGCTCCCCGTTCCTGTACGCCTTCGTCAGCCCGCTGATCTCCAGCGGCACCGGCTCGCCGTCCTGTTCGGGTTCGAGTGAGGCGTTGTGGGCGCTCGGCGCGGCCTCGCGCACACCCGCCTGTCCGGCGCCCCCGCCCATACTGTCACTCGCCACGTGGCCGTCGTTGCCCGCGAGACCGTACGCGCCGGCGGACACGTCCGCCGGCTCGGAGTCAGGCACAACGGCGGCAGCAGCGTCGTGTGCCTGGCCGTTCGGGCTGGCGTGGTGCGCCTCTGGCGCGTTGCCGTTCGGGCTGGTGGCCGGCGTGTCGTGAGCCTGACCGTTCAGGGTGATGGCCGGTACGTCATGTGCTTGCCCGTTGGGAGTCAGGGCTGGTGCGTCATGCGTCTGCCCGTTGGGAGCCAGGGCAGGTGCGTCATGCGGCTGCCCATCGGGAGCCGGTGCGGGCGCCGAGTCTTGGCGGCCCTCCATCGCGGGCACGGGCCGGCGGCGCGCCCTGGCGCCCGCCGGTACGAGGGACGAGGTACGGCCGGTCGCCAACAGGGCGGCGGCGATCACCACGGCGGCCAGCGGCATCGCCCACACCCACCACGCGACCCCGGTCGGCGGTGCCGCGAGCGTGCGCACCGTCGGGACGGCGAGGGTGGGTGAGGCCAGCGACACCTGGTACGTGGCGGGCTCGGCAGGAGTCGCGAAGCCCATGTCCGTCGTGGCCACCACCAGGCGGAGCCGGTGTCCGACGGCGAAGCGGTGGTCCACGGCGGGCAAGGTGATCGTGGCCTCCACGCTGCCCGCGCCCTCCGGGATCGTCACTCGGATCGGCGCCACCAGCCCGGCGGGCAAGGTCGGCGGCTGTGTGGTGTCGGCAACGTCGTACAGCTTCGCGAACAGCGTCGCCTCACCCTTGCCCGACACCTTGATCGTGGTTGTGGTGCTGCCGGTGAGCTGGAGCGGAGCCGTCAGGGGCCGCGACTCGAACGCGGCGCTCTGGCCGGGCATGTCGATCGACACGCCGGCGGTGTTCTGGCCGCCCAGCAGGCCGCCGATGCCGGGCACCGTCGAGATCGAGGCAGGGGCGCCGCCGGGAGGGTTGACGATGTTCTGCTCGGGGCCGCTCAGCTCCACGGTCGTGGTGTCGGTGCCTGTGATACCGGGGTAGGAGGCCGCCTCCGGGTGCAGGCGGATGCGCTGGCGGGTGCCGGGGTCGCGCCCGCCGTCGCGCGTCACCGTGAACGCGCTGACCGGCGGCGCCGTCTGAGCCGAGCCGTCACCCTTCAGGTAGCGGGCGAACCAGGCCGAGGACTGCTCGAAGAGCCAGTCGGCCTCGCCGTTGCCGCCGTCGTGCCCGCCGTCGAACCACGCCATGCTGACCGGGGTGCCGGCGGCGGCGATCGCCTTGGCGTTGGCGTCGGCGTGGCTGAGCGGGAACAACGAGTCGCGCTGGCCCTGGAGAAGCAGCGTGGGCGCCTTGATCTGGCCGGCCACGGTGATCGGGCTCGACTTGCGCAGCAGGGCGACGGCCTCCGGCGTGGCCTTTCCATCCGTGGCGACCTGCTGGTACATGTCGCAGATCGCGGGCAGGAACCTGCCGCAGCGTGCCTGCTGGGGCGTCAGCGCCCCGGCCGCCTGCCGCTGCCCCTGGCCCTGCAGCGCGAAGCTCTCCAGCGAGACGCCCTGACCGAAGAAGATGCCTGCCCACATGCGCTTGAACACGCCGCTCTCAGGCTGCCCCAGGCCGGTCGCCGTTTGCTGACCGGTGGCGGCGGCCGCGTTGGGGAAGAGCGCGTCGGCCAGGTCGGACCAGGTGATCTGCGGGACGATGGCGTCGACCCGCTGGTCGTGGGCCGCCGTCATCAGGGCGATGGCGCCGCCGTACGAGCCGCCCACGATGCCGACACGCGGGTCGCCCGAGGCGTCGAGCAGGACCTCCGGACGCTTGGCCAGCCAGTCGATCAGCTGCTTGACGTCCTTGACCTCGTAGTCGGGCGAGTTGAGCGCGATCTCACCGGTCGAGCGGCCGAAGCCGCGCGCCGACCAGGTCAGCACCGCGTAGCCGTCCTGGGCGACGCGCGTCGCCTGCTGCCGGACACTCTGCTTGCTGCCGCCGAAACCGTGGCCGATCAGCACGGCAGGCGCCTTCCCGCCACCTGGCGGCGGGAAGAACGTCGCATCGAGCTCGACCCGTTGGTCGTCGGCTGGTCCGTCGACGACGGTTATCTTCTGGTCCTGGGCCCGCACTTCCGGAGCCGACGGCCACACCAGCCACGTCGTCACCCCGATGAGTGCGAGTGCCGTCACCAGCGCGGCCACACGCTTCATGACGAGGAGCTTACTTTCCGCACCTGAGAGAACCCTGAGACGGCGTTCACCGCCGGCTCTCCCGCGTGTTGTCAGATGCCGCTGAGCTGCGAATACGCGGAGATCAAAAAGTCGGCTCGTCAGCCCAGGACGGCGTAGACCGTCGTGGCATGGGCGGCCGTCTCCGCGCTGCCCTCGGCCGTGAGCGTGATCTCCGAGAAGGCCAGCGTGCGGCCCAGCTTCGTGATGCGGACGTCGATCAGCACGTCCTTGCCCATCACCGGCCGCTGGAACGTGGTGGACTGCTGCACCGTGGTCATCGGCACGAACTCGCCCCGCGCCGAGGAGATGGCGAGTGCCGTGGCCGTGTCGGCGGCCGCCATCATCGCCTGGCCGGACAGCCCGCCGCCCTCTCGGGCCAGATCGTCGGACCACGGCAGCCGCACGACCGCATGGCGCTCGCCCACCTCCTCCACCTGCAGTCCGAGCTGCTGGATCCAGGGGGCGAAGTGTTCCTGGAGTATCGCCTCTGCGTCTTCGGGAGTCACGCGCTCATCATGCACGCCCGGCCGTCCGGGCGGGACGCCGAGCAACGGTCCTGTGGATAAGTCGCTTGCGGACGAGGCGCGGGTAAGTGTCGAGAAGGGGGTCTGCTCACCCTCCTTCAGCACCCAGCCGAGCTGGCCCGCCTGCGCGAGGACTCCTCCTTGCTGGACTCCGCCATCGAGGAGATGCTCCGCTTCTGGCCGCCCGTCATCTACTTCCGCCGTACGGCCATCCGCGACCTCACCCTCGCCGGCCGACTCATCAGGGCGGGCGACAAGGTGGTCGTCTACCACGCCGCCGCCAACCGCGCCCCGTCCGTCTTCCCCGACCCCGACCGCTTCGACATCGCCCGCGCCCCGAACGACCACGTCAGCTTCGGCTTCGGCCCGCACTTCTGCCTCGGCGCCCATCTGGCCCGCGCCCAGTTCCGCGCGATCTTCCGTGAGCTGCTCTCCTGGGACGTCGAGCTCGCGGGCGCCCCAAGCCGCCTGACGTCCAACTTCCAGAACGGGCTCAAACACCTCCCCATACGCCTGCGCCCCCGATGAAAACCACAGGCGCCGTGATCCACGCTCCCTCTACGCTCGGTCGCCATGGACTACCTGGAGATGAACAGGGCCAACTGGAACGCGCGCGTCCCCCTCCACGTCGGCAGCGACTTCTACGACGTCGACGGCTTCAGGACGAGCGGCCGGAGCGTTCTGAGGCCGTTCGAGGTAGCGGAGGTGGGCGAGGTGTCCGGCCGCCGCCTGGCGCATCTACAGTGCCACCTCGGCCTGGACACGCTCTCCTGGGCCAGGCTCGGCGCCGAGGTGACCGGCTTGGACTTCTCGGCCGCCGCAATCCACCAGGCCAGGGACATCGCGGCCGGCTGCGGCATCCAGGCGAGGTTCGTCACCGCCGACGTGTACGCCGCGGCCGAGGCGCTCGGCGAGACCTACGACATCGTCTACACCGGCATCGGCGCCCTCGTGTGGCTGCCCGACCTCACCCGGTGGGCCGAGACGGTCGCCGCGCTGCTCAACCCGGGCGGATTCCTGTATCTCGCGGAATTCCACCCGTTCGCCGACATCCTGGACGACGAGACCGGCACCACAGTCACCCACGACTACTTCGCCCGCGGCCCGCACGTCTGGGACGAGCCGTACACCTACACCGGCGGCGAGCTGACCGAGCACCGCACCTCTGTGCAGTTCCAGCACGGCCTCGGCGAGGTCGTCAGCGCAGTGGCGGCGGCCGGCCTGCGGGTGGAGTTCGTGCACGAGCACGACCACACGCTCTTCCGCCGCTTCGCCACGCTGTCGAACGACGGCACCGGCTACCGCCTGCCGGAAGGCGCGCCCAAGATCCCCCTCATGTACTCGTTGCGCGCCGCCGCCCCTGCCTGACGCGGCAGGCGCGGACCCGCCCCGCGATGACCGTAAGATTCCTTCCCGTGAAGTCTCCAGCATCGTTCAAGAGGGCCGCAGAGTGGGCCTTGCCGTACTGGACCAGAGGCCAGGCGGGGCGTGAGACGCCGCAGGAACTGTTCAGGGTGCTCTACTTCGGCTGGCTGGCGGCGTTCACGCTCAAGGTGCTCGGCTCGGCCTGGGACGTCTCGTGGCACTTCAAGTGGCTGCGCGACGACCTCGCCCCGCCGCACCTGCTCAACTCCGCCGGCACGGCCCTCGCCCTCGCGCTGACGATCATCCACGGCTATACCGGCTACGGCGTCGACAAGGTGGCGCTCAGGACGATCCAGTGGGGCACCGGGATCTTCCTCGTCGCGGTCCCGCTCGACCTGATCAACCACCGGGTCAACGGGCTCGACATCACCTCGTGGAGCCCGTCGCACATCATGTTGTACGTTGGAACGTTCTTCATGATCGCCGGCGTGATCCGCGGCTGGTTCATGGGCGCCGGAGCTCGGCCCCCCGGCAGGGAACGCACGGTCGTGCTGGGCGCGCTCTTCGCGTTCTTCCTGGAGAACGTGCACTTCCCCGAGCAACATCAGGAATACGGCATCCTGTCGATCGGCGCCTGGGACAACAAGGCCGTCTACGCCGAGCCGATCCTGCTCCAGTTCGCCGCCGACCAGATGGAACGGCCGGTGGACCGGACGATGATGACCGGGTTCGCCCTGCCCGTGCCGGACTTCCTCTACCCGGTCTACGCCGTGGTGGTCGGGCTGTCGGTGCTGGTGGTGGCGCGGTTACTCATCGGCAGATTCGGCGCGGCCACTCTCGTGGCCGCCGCCTACGTGGGCTTCAGGACGCTGGTCTGGCCGCTGCTGACGTTCACCGGGTTCCCGCCGTCGGCGGTGCCGTTCTTCTTGGTCGTGGCCGGGCTCTTGGTGGACGTCGCGTTCCTGGTGCGGGTGCCGGTGGCACGCGCCGTGCTGGGGGCCGCCGGCGCGACCGCCGCCGCGTACGGCACGCTGGTGGCGCAGAGCGCGATCATGGGCCAGGTGTACGGCGCCGTCAAGGGCCAGGAAGGGCTGCTGGGCGCGCCGCCCCTGGCCACGTCGTCCGCCGTCTGGGCCGGGCTCGGCCTGCTGGCCGCCTGGCTGGCCGTCGAGTGGATCGCCGGCAAACGCGACCTTCAGCCGATCGAGGCCCGCGTGATCGCCACCGCCACCCCGTAAGCCAGGCCCATCACCGACACCTCGGCCGCCGCCCACCCCACCAGGGCGGTGGCCCGGCCCCGGCGTACGGCGGGCAGCAGGCGGAAGCGGATGTGCGCGGCCAGCGGCACCAGCGACGCCATCAGCAGTGTCTTGACGACGACCAGGACTCCGTAGGGGCTGGTCACGATCGCGCCGGGCAACGTCACACCCGGCGTCAGCGCCATCGTGCCCAGCCCGGTGATCAGACCGGACAGGCCTACCAGGAGCAGGCACACCGTCGCCATCCTGGAGAACTTCGGCAGCACCACGGCCAGGAGCTCCTTGTGCGGCGCCACGAACACGGCCGTCGCCACCAGCCCGCCCGTCCACGCCGCCGCGCCCATCACATGGATCTCCATCGAGACCATGAGGGGGTCGTGCCAGACCGAGTTCACGGCGTGCCCGGTGACTGGGATGGGCAGCAGCCCGAACAACGCCACGATCACCCGCAGCTCGGCCGGCACCTTCTCGCCGAACCGCACCGCCATGAGCCCGATGCCCGCCGCCGCCAGTGCGCACGCCGCGCTGAACAGCAGGCCCTGGCCCGTGCCGACATCGCCGACATATGCGGCGATCATCCCGAACGTCGGCACGCCGCCCGGGTTGAGCTCCGCCGTCTGGAACACGATCGTGAGCAGTGCGCAGATCGCCCACGCCCAGGCGGCCATCACGGCCAGCGGCCGCACCCTGAGCAGCACCGGCTCCGTGCGCTCCGGGTCATCGAAGCCGAGCAGCTTGGGCAGCAGGCTCAACCCGACCACCACCACGGCGGCCACGTCGAGCAAGACCCGGACGATCGGCAGCCCAACGGACACGATGGGACTCGGCATGGCAATGCCGGGCACCGGGTCCTGACCCGTGAACGAGCTCGCCGCCACGGCCGCGACCACCGCGCACACACCGAACCCGCCGGCCACCAGCCGCCCGCCGACGCGCCGGCGGGGGAGAGGCGGAGCCTCGACAGTCACGACCGCGCCCTCTCGTCCCCGGGCACGTGGACGTCGGCCGGTTCGGCCGTAGTCCGAGCCCCCACCGGGCCGGACGCCGCGCCGGGCCCGCCGGCCGCTGCGGAGCGGCGGAGGGCCACGGCCGTGCCCGCGGCCAGCACCAGCAACGCGCCCACGATCCACACCACGGCCATCCCGGCCCCGCCGTTCGCCGCCGCCTCGGCGGCTGTCGCACTGGAGCCTCGGGTGGTCTCACCGGCGCCGGCTCCGGGAGCATCGGCGCTGGAGCCCTGGGCCGGCTGATCGGCAGCGTCCGCGCCGGGCCCCTGGGCCGGCCGGCCGGCGGCGGCCCCAGAAGCGTTCGCGGCCAGCTTGAAGATGATCTTCCCGGTCACCGGATGCCCGTCGGCCGACAGGATTCGGTACCCCACCACGTACGACCCTCCGGCCGGCAACGGCTTGACCTTCACCGACACCCGCTCGGCAGCGACCACGGCCGCCCCGTCGGCCCACGCGGACCCGTCCGCCCCCGTCACGCCCACCTGCGCGTACCCCTGCCGCACCGCCTGGTCGAACACCAGCGTCACCCGCTCGGGTGAGGCCGTCAGCGTGGCTCCGTCCCGGGGATCGCTGCCTATCAGCACGTTGTGTGCCTGAGCCGCGGGCGGGACGACCCCCACCGCCACGCAGGCGAGCAGCAGGACTGTAAGTAGCCGCCTCAAGAGCTTGAAGCCTTCCGTCGAACTTCCGAACCGAACGCGTCAAGGACATCGGACATGTCCCGAACCTGTATATGGTCGCATCCATGAAGGACCTGTTCGGCGGCGCGGCGCCGTACTACGCCAGATACCGGGCCGACTACGGCGACCAGGCCATCGAGCACCTGGCCACCACGTTCGGCCCGGACAGCAGCATCCTCGACCTCGGCTGCGGCCCTGGAACGGTGGCGATCCCGCTCGCCGGCCGGGTCCGCGAGGTCACGGCCGCCGACCCGGACGAGGAGATGCTCGCCGAGGGCAGGCGCCTGGCCGCGAACATCCCCAATATCCGCTGGCTGCGCGGCGACTCCACGATGCTGCGCGAGTTCCCACCGTTCGACCACGTCGTCATGGGCAGGTCGTTCCACTGGATGGATCGCCGCACGGTGCTGGCCGAGCTGGACGAGCTGCTCCCGCCGGACGGCGTCGTGGCGCTCGCCGGCCCGACCCGCGACCCCGGCGAAGAGCCGTGGGAGCCCGCGATGCGGCGGGTACGCGAGGAGTTCGGCCTGGGCGCGATGACGGCCACGAACTCCTGGGAGGCGACCGGCGAGCACCCCCACGACGTGCTGGCGACCTCGTCCTTCTCAGACTTGAGCTCGATCATGTACGAACGCCGCCTCGTCTACGACCTGGAAGCCGTGATCGGCCTGCAGCTGTCCTACTCCTACAGCTCCCCCGCCCGCCTCGGCGACCGGCTGGAGGCGTTCACCGACGTGGCGAGGAAGGCGCTGCTGGCGAGCAACCCCTCAGGCAGGTGGGAGTACGTGACGGAGACAGAGGTTCTCGCCGCCAGGCGCGCCCCCGCCTGAGGCCGGTCAGCGCGGGTCCGCCCAGATGCCCATGGCCCGCCAGATCCGCCGGGTGACGGCGTTGACCAGCCCGAGCTCGGCGCACAGCTCCCGCGTCTTGCCGACCGAGTCGCGGATCTCGTCCTTGGCGGCCGCGTTGCGCAGGTAGACCTCGGACACCACGTTCGAGGGGATCCTGAAGTGCCTGATCATCGCCATCGGAGGCGACAGCATGATGCGGGCCATCACCCCGAGGATGATCGGCGCGGCGATGCCGAGCATGAGACGCCGGTACGCGGGCATCCGGGGCACCCGGTTACGCAGGTAGTGCCGGGCGAACGAGATGTGCCTGGCCTCCTCCGCGATGTGGATGCGCATGATCGTCTCTTCGAGCGGGTGATGCGCCCGCCCGTCCTTCAGCACCTTGCGCTGCACGTGGTCGATCGGGTCCTCGCCGCCCAGCACGAACACGAAGAACAGCTCGGTCGAGATCAGCGGGATCCACGGCGCGACCTGGGCGACCGCCGACAGCGGCCCGGGCATGCCGCGGATCGGCAGACCGGTACGGTTCACGAACTCCTGGAACATCATCCCGTGATGTCCCTCTTCGATGGTCTCGTGGTAGACGTACCGGAACTCCGGCGACCCGTTCGGCAGCCGGTAGGCGTAGTTGAGCAGGCCGCGCTTGAGCAGGTTCTCGAACTGCAGCCCGATCTTCATGGCGGTGGCCACCCGCCACAGCCCGATCGTGGCACGCACCTCGGGGGGACGGCTGCGGTACCAGGGATGGCCGCCCAGCTTGTCCACCTCGGGTAGCTCCCACCGCGGGTCGGCGGGGTCCACCAGGAACTCTGGGTCGTCCCACGGGATGTCCCGGTACGGCTCCCAGTGTTTGTCGACCGACGCCTTCGAGAGTCGTTCGATGACCGCTTCGTAGGCGCTGCGGCTCGCGACCCGCTCGTCGCGCTCGTGGGCGGTGGTAGAGCTCGGTGCAGGTGTCATCGCGTGCACTCCTCTCCTCGCCCAGTAATTGTACGAAGCGTCCAATAACTCGGGAAGAGTGGTGTCACAGCTTTTCTGGCGACACCCCGAGCTCGTTCGCCGCGGCCTCGCGGATGAGCACGTTGACACGGCGCCGCGACAGCGCCTTGGGATGCACGTGCGTCTGGATCGCGAACCCGTCGATGAGCGCGAGGATCCGCCAGGCAGCCCCATCGGGGTCGCGGCAGTCGAACTCGCCGCACTCGACCCCGGCCTCGATGATCGCGCGCAGCAGCAGGCGCCCCCGCGTGTCGATCCGCCGCGAGATCTCCTCCAGTTCCGCGCTGCGCATCGCCTCCGCCCAGGCGTCGATCCACAACCGCCAGCCCTCAGTGGGGATGGCCGGGGAGCAGAGCCTGAGCAGGGAGACCAAGCGTTCGAGCGGTGTGCCCGCGGAGTGTTCCACGTCGTCGAGCGCGTTCATGTGGAGGCGGGCCGCGTACGTGAAGGCCTGCGCGAACAGTCGTTCCTTGTTCTCGAAATGGTAGAAAAGCAAGGCCTGGCTGACGCCGGCGGCTCTGGCGATGTCGATGGTCCTGGTATGGCCGAACCCTTGCTCCGCGATCACCTCGCAGGCCGTCTTGAGAAGATCCTCACGCCTTAAGCGGCTGAAACCTGATGTCACTGCGAGTAGCTCTTGCTTCTGATCATTGGTTTTTGTGGGACAAACCGGGCGTCGAGCGCCTCCGTGTCGGCCGGTCCGCTCCTCCTTCTGGACTTCATAGTGATCATGGTAACGACACCGTCGGAAAACCTTTCATTACCCGCTCCTGGGTCCCGTCAGTCCTTTCTGGTCGGCATTCGTAGTACGAAACGGGCACCCGTCTCGGAGTCCTCGATCGTGAGCGTGCCCCCGTGGGCCTCCGCGATCTGGCGGGCGATGGGCAGCCCGAGCCCGGTGCCGCCGGCGTCGCGGTTGCGTGCGGCGTCCAGCCGGGTGAAGCGTCTGAAGACGTCCTCACGGTGTTCCGGCGCGATGCCCGCCCCGTCGTCGACGACTTCCAGCATGGCCTCGCCGTCCCGCCGCACGGCCACGGTGATCGTGCTCTCGGCGTGCCGCTCGGCGTTGTCGAGCAGGTTCGTCAGCAGGCGGGCCAGCCTGAGCCGGTCGCCCATGACGATCACATCGGACTGCAGGGAGGTGACGACGCGCTTCATGCGCGGCCTGGCGGTCTCGGCGGCGACCAGCTCGGCCAGGTCCACGGGGTCGCGTACGCCGGGTGCGTGGGCGTCGAGCTTGGCCAGCGTCAGCAGGTCGGTGACGATGTTCTGCAGCCGGTCGAGGCTGATCAGCAGCTTGGCGCCGGCCACCTGCCAGTCGGTCTCGTCCGGGGCGAGCATGGCCTCCTCCAGCTCGGTGCGCATCGCGGTGATCGGGCTGCGCAGGTCGTGCGAGGCGTCGGAGGCGAACCTGCGCTGCCGCTCCATCGAGTCCTCGAGCCGGGCGAGCGTCCGGTTCGCGGTCTCGGCGAGCGCCTTGATCTCGTCGGCGTTCTCGGGCACGGGCACACGCATCCGCTCGTCGCCGGCGGTGATCTCGGCGAGCCGGTCGGTGATCACGTTCACCGGCGCGAGCGTCCTGGCCACCACTCTGGACACCCCGAACCAGGCCAGCGCGACCAGCGCCACGGAGCCGCCGGCCAGGAAGGCGAACAGGACCGGATGGACGTACCAGGGCACCATGGAGCCGAAGGCGTAGACCAGCCAGTCGCCCTCCGGCTCGTACACCCGCAAGGCGATCATGATGTGGCAGTCGCCGGAGAACTGGGGCAGGCCGCAAATCGTGTTCACCCTGTTGGTGTTGTCCTTGTCGGGGGTCACCGTGGTCAGGCGGGGCGCGCCGGCAAGGTTCGGCGTCGAAGCCACCACGCTGCCGTTCACATCGACGACCTGGAGTCCCTCCAGGTCCGTGGCGAGCAGGCCGGGGAGGTCGTCGGTCTTGACCAAGTGGACCACCCGCAGCGCGGCGCTGATCACCTCGTTCCTGCGGATGTCGACGGCCGTGCTGTGCGCCGCCGACAGCAGCAGCGTGCTCGTCACCAGGCAGAGCAGTGCCGTTGCCACGCCGGCGAACAACGCCAGCCGTGCGCGAATGGAGCGGCCCAGCCGTGCGATCACACCTATCCTCCAGTAATCAGGTGATCACACTAGGTGGCTTGGCCTCGAATTAGCGGAGATTCCGGGATAAATCAGGTTAAAAGACCAACAGAACACTGCTCTATGCGTGATGCGGTCGTCTGATTAGAGTAAGTGGACACTGATACCAAGGAGGCGACGTGGACCTTGCTGAGTATCGGCGTGCCGCCAGGGCCTGGCTCCAGGAAAACACCCCGACGGACGAATCCCCTGAAGCGGGCGGCATCGCGCGGGCCAAGGAATTCATGGCCAAGCTCTACGACGCCGGTTATTCAGGCATCACCTGGCCTGAGCGATGGGGCGGCCAGGGGCTGACGCAGGCGGAGGAGCGCGCGTTCGCCGTCGAGGCACGCGACTTCACCCTCCCCACGTACGTCTTCTCGATCGGCCTCGGCATGACCGGCCCGACGCTGGTGGACCGGGGCACTGACGCGCAGCGCGAGCGTTTCCTCAGGCCGCTGCTGCGCGGCGAGGAGATCTGGTGCCAGCTGTTCTCCGAGCCGGGTGCGGGCAGCGACGTCGCCAGCCTGCAGACCAGGGCGGTCCGTGACGGCGACCAGTGGGTCATCAACGGCCAGAAGGTGTGGACCTCCGTCGCCCACCACGCCGACTGGGGCCTGCTGCTGGCCCGCACCGACGTGGAGGTGCCCAAGCACAAGGGCCTCACCATGTTCGTGGTGGACATGCACCACCCGGGCGTGACGGTCAGGCCGCTCAAGGACATGTCGGGCAGAGCCAATTTCAATGAGATCTTCTTTGACAACGTGACGATTCCAGACGAGCACCGCGTGGGCGAGGTCAACGACGGCTGGAGCGTGGCCGTCACGACCCTGCTGCACGAGCGGCTGTCGATCTCGGCCGGCGTCGGCATGGGCGGGCAAAAGGACAATCCGGCCTCGCTCGAAGCGCTGCGCCGGGCCGTGGACACCGGCGATCCGCTGGTCCGCGACCAACTCGTCGAGCTGCACATCCGCAGCCGCGCGCTCGCGCTGTTCAACCAGCGCCTGGCCCAGGAGACCGAGGCCGGGCAATTCCCCGGCGCCCGCGGCAGCGCGGCCAAGCTGCTGCTGGCCGAGCTGACACTGTTCCAGGCGGACCTCGCCACACAGCTGGTTGGGCCGGAGTCCGTGCTGGCCGATCATCCGCTCGCCCAAGCGATCTCCCTGGCTCCGGGCATGGCGCTGGGCGGCGGCACGAACGAGATCATGCGCAACATCGTGGGCGACCGGGTGCTCGGCCTGCCGCCCGAGCCTCGCGTGGACAAGACCGTGCCGTTCAAGGACCTGAAGGTGGGGACGCAGGCGTGAAGCTCACACTCAGCCAGGAACAGCAGCAGCTGCGCGAGTCCGTGCGGTCCTTCCTGCGCGCGGCCTCACCGCTGCCCAAGGTCCGCCAGGGCTACGACCCGCAGGTGTACGCCCGGCTCAACGGCGAGCTCGGCCTGTCGGGCCTGATCGTTCCCGAGGAGTACGGCGGCGCCGGCGCGGGCCTGGCCGAGCTGGCCGTCGCGCTGGAGGAGACGGGCGCGGCCCTGCTGCCGGGGCCGTTCCTCGCCACCACGTTCGCCACGATCGCCCTGACCAGGGTGCCCGACAAGGAACTGTTGACCGGCATCGCCGAGGGCCGGATCGCGGCCACGCTCGCCGGTGACGAGATCGCTTACGACGGCGTTGCCGTGCGCGGGAGGCTGGCTCAGGTCCTCAGCGGCATGGAGGCCGACGTGCTGGTGGCGCCGGCGCGAACCGCCGACGGCATCGTGATGGTCGCCGTGGATCTGGCCGGGCCCGGCGTCACCAGGACCGCCCTGGAGACGCTCGACCTCACCCGCGGCCAGGCCGAGGTGGTCATGGACGGCGCGCCTTGCCGGGTGCTCGGGCCGCGGCCGGAGACCGGCCCAGGAACGAGCATTGCCGACCGGCTGTGCGTGGCGCTGGCGGCCGAGCAGCTCGGCGTGATGCGGGCGGCGCTGGACGCCATCGTCGCGTACGCCAAGATCCGCGTCGCCTTCGGCCGCTACATCGGCTCGTATCAGGGCGTCAAGCACAAGCTCGCCGACATGCACTGCAAGCTCGAACAGGCAGAGTCCATCGTCAGGTACGCCGCCTGGGCCGCCGACGAGTCGCCCGCCGAGCTGCCCGGCGCCGCCGCGCTCGCCCAGGCGTACGTGGGACGCGCCTGCTTCGAGGTGGCCCGCGACCACCTGCTGCTGCACGGCGGCATCGGCTTCACCTGGGAGCACGACGCGCACCTGTTCTACAAGCGGGCCAAGGCCGACGAGGTACTGATGGGCCCGCCCCGCATCCACCGCGCCCGTCTGGCTGAGCTTTTGGAGCTGCTGTGATGGATCCGCAGCGGAGCGAGGCCATCGATCACAGCCCTCCGAGCGGAGCTCGGCAATCAGGCGCTGACCCGAGCGAGACGCCCGGTTTCTACGCCATCGCCGCCGCCGACCCCGACCGCCTCGCGGTGATCGACACCGACGGCTCCCACACCACGTACGGACAGCTGCTCGCCCGGGTCAACCAGGTCTCGCACGGGCTCAGAGCCCGCGGACTCGGCACCGGGGACGTGGTGGCGGGTGTGCTGCCCAACGGGATCGACGCGGTCATCATGCTCATGGCGACCGGCCAGATCGGCCTCTACTACGTGCCGATCAACTGGCATCTGACCGCGTCCGAGGTGGCGTACATCATCCAGGACTGCGACGCCAAAGTCGTCGTCACCGAGGAGATCGGCACGGCGGAGCTGGCCGAAGGGCAGCCTGCGGACGCGCCGGCGGACCGCACCTCCGGGGCGGTCATGTGGTACACCTCGGGCACCACCGGCTTCCCCAAGGGCGTGCAACGGCCCCTGCCGGGTGCCCCGCCGGAGGCGATCGTGCCGCTGTACACGTGGTTCCTCGGTGAGGTCGTGGACCTCAAGCCGGGCGACGAGGTGCACCTGGTGACCTCGCCGATGTACCACTCGGCGCCGTGCGCGCACACCCAGTTCGCGCTGCACCTCGGGCACACCGTGGTGATCACGCCGCGGTTCGACCCGATCAACATCCTGGAGCTCGTCGAGCGGCACCGGGTGTCCAACGCGATGATGGTGCCGACCATGTTCCACCGCATGCTGCAGCTGCCGGAGGACGTCCGTGCCAAATACGACGTCTCCAGCCTGCGCCAGGTGATCCACACGGCCGCGGCCTGCCCGGTCGCGGTCAAGCAGCGCATCATGGACTGGTGGGGGCCGGTGCTCTACGAGTACTACGGCTCGACCGAGTCGGCGATCGCGTTCGCCGTCAAGCCGCAGGAGTGGCTGGCCAAGCCGGGCACCGTGGGCCGGCCCGCGCCCACGTTCGAGGTCAGGATCCTCGACGAGGCAGGCGAGGAGCTGCCGCCGGGCGAGCCCGGCATGATCTACGTCAAGTCCAGCCTCGGCACGTTCGAGTACCGCAAGGACCCGGCGAAGACGGCCGCCAGCATGCGTGGGGAGTGGTACACGCCGGGCGACATCGGCTACCTGGACGCGGACGGCTACCTGTTCCTGTGTGACCGGCGCACGGACCTGATCGTCTCCGGCGGGGTGAACATCTACCCTGCCGAGATCGAGGCGGCCCTGCTCGAGCACCCCGCGGTGGCGGACGTGGCCGTCATCGGGGTGCCCGACGTGGAGTGGGGTCACAACGTGGTCGCGCTCGTGCAGCCCGCCGAGGGCGTCACGCCGGGGCCCGAGCTCACCGCCGAGCTGCTGGAGCACTGCGGGCCCCGCATCGCCAGGTTCAAGCACCCGAAGGTGGTCGAGTACCGCGAGCGGCTGCCGCGCACGCCCACCGGCAAGCTGTCGCGCTCCAAGGTGCGTGCCGCCTACCTCGCGGAGAACACCAGCTCCTCGCTGTAGCGCCCGCCGTCGCCCAGGTAGAAGCGGGTCGACAGGGTGCGGTCGGCGGTGTCGAAGACGGTGCTCCACAACGTGCGGAACGGCACGGCGGGATCCTCGGCCTGCGCGACCGCGCGCAGGCTGTCACGCAGGTCCTGCGCTGACAGCGTGGCGCCCTTGCTGCGCTCGTACAACGTGCGCAGCCGGCCGAAGCTGCCGAACGACGCCTCGCTGTCCGCGGGCAGGTTCATCGGGTCCGGGTTGCGGTGCAGCAGGTGGTTGGTGACGCACAGCGGGCCGTCGCCGAACTCGACGATGTGCTCGCTGCCGTCCCTGCCGCGCTCCCACACGAACGCCTGCCCGCCCGCGTCGGCCACCAGGAAGTGCAGGGGCGTGCCGTAGTCGTAGTGCTTGGCGCCCAACAGTGCCTGCTTGGCCTGGTCGACGTTCTCGCACGTCTCGACCAGGAACCGGGGCAGCTGCACGCTGGCCAGCCCGACCTGTGGCAACACGCTCTCCGGCGGGGCCGCGGTCTCGAAGTCGGCGATCAGCAGCATGACCGCCAGGCCCGCCGAGTTGATGCCGTCCATGCAGCCGTCGAACTCGTTCATGGTGATCACGGTCGTGGACAGCCCCTCGTCGGGCACCGTCGTGATCACGTAGGGGCGCGAGGCCATCGGCAGCTCGTTGGGCCGCGGGGTCCCGCCCATGATCTCGCTCGTGGTCCATGGGAAGAAGTCGTAGTTGCGGCCCACCCGGCCGTGGCCGTCCACGGCCGCCGACGGCGGGATCCACAGGGCCGAGCAGCCCGAGCCCTCCGGGATGAAGCTCAGCCCGTCCAGGGCCAGCGCGTCCTGGTCGGGGTCGAGGCCGAGGGCCGCCGCCGCGCCGTCCATGCGGGCGTGCTGCTGCGGCCAGTGCCGCTCGAACCAGGTCCTGCGGGCCCGGCCCACGACCGGATCGACGTGCATGGGGGACCAGCCGAGCCTGCGGGCCTCCTCGGTGAGCGCCTGGCCGATCTCGAACTGGCTCCCGGTGAGCGTGAGGTGGTGGACGAGCTGGAAGTCGCCTGTGCCGCCGGCGACCTGCGTCATGTTCTTCATGCCCCTGAGCCTGCGGGTGGGCGCTGACCGGCTCCTTACCGGCCGCTGACCGCCCGCCGGTAACGCTCCGACAGCCGCAGCACGTGCTCGGCCAGCTCCGGCGGGTCGAGCACCTCGAAGTCCACGCCGATGAACCCGATCCACACGGCCATGCCGTTGAGGTCGTCGCCGCCCAGCTTGAGCAGGCAGGTCGAGTCGTCGACCGGCTCCACCTCCAGCCCGAGCGGCAGCGCGGTGACCTGCTCGGCCGGGGCGTGCAGCAGCACGCTGCCGCGGTAACGCCACATGGCCGTGCTGACGCCCTTCTCCACGTACGCCGCCACGTCGCCGTTCTCCGGCAGCTCGCGGGGGACGAACCGGGGCCCGCCCGGCGTGCGCAGGAGCACCCGGTCCACCCGGAACGTCCGCCAGTCCCGCCGCTCGACGTCGTATCCCACGAGGTACCAGCGGCCGCGCCGGTGCACCAGGCGGTGCGGCTCGACGTTCCTGACCGTGGGTTCGCCGTCGTGGCCCGTGTAGTCGAAGCGGAGCCGCTCGTGGTCGCGGGCCGCGTTCGCGATCGTCGTCAGCACCTCAGGGTGCACCGACGGGCCGCTGCCGGCGATCTGCACGGTGTAGGTATTGAGCGCGTTCACCCTGCGGCGCAGCCGGGACGGAAGCACCTGCTCCAGCTTGGCGAGGGCGCGTAGCGACGTCTCCTCGATGCCCTCGACGCCGCCGCCCGCCGCCCTGCCGAGCCCGACCGCGACCGCCACGGCTTCCTCGTCGTCGAGCAGCAGCGGCGGCAGGGCCGCCCCCGCGCCCAGCCGGTAGCCGCCCGCGACGCCCGGCGTGGCGTGCACCGGATACCCCAGCGAGCGCAGGCGCTCGATGTCGTTGCGAATCGTCCTGGTCGAGACGCCGAGCTTGGCCGACAACTCGGGACCTGACCATTCGCGGTGGGCTTGGAGGAGGGAGAGCAGTTTGAGCAGGCGGGCCGAGGTTTCCAGCATGGCACCCAGTCTGCCTGCTCATGCGGAAGGATTTCTTCCGCATTCGAGCTCTCGTAAGCTCAGGTCGTACGCCGTCTGGTGGCGCGGCTCGTACAGGCCGAGCCGCCCGCCTCCGGGCAGCGTGATCGCCGTGAGCAGCCCCCATCCCTGGTCGCTGACCGGATCGGCGAACTCCACCCCCTTGGCCCTGAGCTCCTCCATCGTGCGCTCCAGGTCGTCGCACATCAGGTAGAGCTCGTGGGCCTCGGCCGCGTCCGTGGGATGCACGGCGACCTCGGCGGGCGGCAGCTTGAAGATCAGCCAGCCGCCGCCCGCGTCGACGTTCGGATAGCCGAGCACGTCGCGGAGGAATGTGCGATCGGCATCCGCGTCCCGGGTGTACATGATCAGATGCGCTCCGTTGATCATCTGACCACAATACGCCCCCGGGTCAGAGGACCGTCACGACCCGCCGAATATCCGCTGCGCCTGCTGGATGACGACGATCACGGTCAGCGTGCCGAAGAAGGCCACCGACCAGATCAGCGCCCCCAGCCGGTACGAGCGCACCTTGATGGCCTCGGGCAGCGCCCGCCGGTTCAGGATGATCAGCAGGATCGAGTACACGAACATCATCACGGCCGCGAAGGACGCTGAGAACACCAGCAGGATCAGCGGCTGGTCGAAGCCCAGCAGCAGGATCCCGATCCCGATCAGCACCATCGCCCAGACGGTGTAGAAGTAGATCGTGTTCACGGACGCCGGCTTGTCGCGCAGGTAGACCGTCTTGATCGTGTCAGAGGCCAGCCGCGAGGTGTAGTCGACGATGCCCATGGCCGAGGCGAACAGGGCCAGCGCCCCGATCACCCAGAACAGCACCCCGAACCAGGGGCCGACGACGCTCTGCAGCGCCTCGCCCTCGACCTTCAGGAAGCCGATGCTGTTGGCCAGCCCTTCCTTACCGAAGACGGTGGAGTACGCCAGCATCGACATGAGCGCGATCGTCACGAAGGACACCATCGCGAACGTCGACGCCTGCTCTACGTTCGCGAAGCGCCACCACTGCCGCCACCGCGCCAGGTTCTCCTTGGTGGGCGCGAACTGGAAGCCGGTCGACGCGGCCGCTTCCTCGTGCCCGGTCACGGGGCTGACCAGGCGCGGCACGTACGCGCCCATGCCGAAGCCCTTGTCGCGGATCCAGTTGCTCTGGCACAGGTTCTGGCCACCGCCCGCGCCGGCGTACGCGATGGCGCCCATCAGCAGCGCGAACTCCAGCGGCGGCACCGGGAACCTGGCCCCGACGGTGAGCCCCTTGCCGAGCTCGACCCAGCTGTCGGCGTTGATCGCGAAAATGATCGATACCACGATCAGCGTCGCGACCAGTGCGATCTTCACGAAGATCACCCGTTCGAGCGCTGTGTAGATCACCGGCGCCAGCGTCAGCCCGAGCGCGATCACGATGAGCATGCCGATGGCGATCCACCGCACGCTGTCCGCGTTGGAGCCGGTCAGATAGGTGACCATGGTCGCCGAGCTGGTCACCCATCCCGGCCACAGGTTGGAGGCGAGCGTCATCAGCACGAAGACGAGTCCCCAGTGCCGCCACATCCGGCTGAAACCGGTCAGCGCGGTCTCGCCGGTGGCCAGCGTGTAGCGCTCGATCTCCATGTTGAGGAACCACTGGGTGATGATTCCGATCGCGGCTCCCCAGACGAAGATGAGCCCGACTTGGGAGGCGATGTAGGGCCAGAGGATGAATTCGCCCGATGCCAGCCCCACCCCGGCGCCCACCAGGCCGGGGCCGATGATGCGCCACTTCGAGGAGGGCGGGTCGGGGAGGTCGCGGAGGGTAACGGGGGGCAGGACACGCGCAGGAACAGTGGGGGTGAACTCCGCCATGCGGATCTCCTTGTTCGACTTACCTATCCGCCACATTACAGAGACCCGAAACGCTGGTGGAATAGCTAGTTAACCACCACCATGTATTCACCGCGGTCGGTGAATCCCACCACTCGTCCACCCCCGCCCATCAGGCCGCCGAGCACGGTTCGCAGTGCCGTACGCCACTCCTTCGCAGCCGCCGGATTCGTTCGTCGCAATGCCTCGATGTCGTGCGGCGTCCCCACCAGAACCACGTCCCCCTGCACTCCTGTGACGACGGGCCGCTCATCCTCGGAGCCCAGCAGGACAGGCAGGGTCTCGACCTGCACGTCACGCCGGCCCTGATCTTCCTGGGCCACCTGCCACACCGCGAGCAGCCGGTCGGACACGTCCCCCTCGTTGATCGCATCCGTCATCGCCCCGTAGAAGTCCTCCAGGTACGCCTTTGGCATGGCGCCCAGTTTGACCAGGTTGAACCGGGCGTTCCTCCGCACGAGCGGATCGAACGTCCACGTGATCTTCTTCAGCCCGCGCTCCAGGCACCAGTCCCGCTGGTGCAGCTTCAACGCGTACCCGATGCCCCGGCTCATGAGGGCGCCGGTCACATGCGAGTGCAACGCCCCTCCTTCGGCCAGGAACCCGACGGACGCGCCGACGAGCGTGGTCCCTTCGAAGGCGCCGGCCACGTAGTTGCCCGTGTGCGCGAACCCGATCATCAGCTCCACGGAGACGGGCGCGTTGTGCGGATCCGGATGCCATATCTGGTCGAAGAGCCGGTAGACCTCGCGGAACTCGTCGATCTCCCGCAATTCCCTGACCACCACGCCGGCCTTGGCCGCCGCTTCCTCGCTGCTCTGCCTGGTCATGCCCCCCATTGTGACCGTGTCGCCGTGATGAGATGGACCATCCACTCTCGGTCGTGGTCCAATTACTCCATGTAGTCGCCTTCGATCAGGGGGGTTTCATGAAGGTCGGACTCAATGCCACCCGCAGGACAGCCGCGCTCGGGATCTGCGTCGCCGCGATCCTGGCCGCGCCGTTCGGCACGCTGCCCGCCGGCGCCGCCGTCGCGGGCGCGAGGATGCACATCTCCGTCACTCCCGACGCCGGTGGCGGCGCGTACGCGCTGCGGCTCATGTGTGATCCAGACCGAGGGGGCCACCCGCGTCCGACGGCGGTGTGTGATGCGTTGCGTGCGGTCGACGGGCACATCGAGCACCTGGACGCCAATCCCGGTGCCTGCCCGATGGTCCATCTACCGGTCGAGGTGAAGGTGGACGGGGCCTGGTACGGCCGGCCGATCGCGTACCAGAAGGTGTTCTCCAACACCTGTGTGATGGACAGGGCGCTCAGCCCGCTCGTCTAGCCGCGTGCGCGTCCCGGCCTGGTCGGAGGCTCCGCCGCCGATCAGGCCAGCCGCTCACCGAAGAACCGGTGCACGTTCCCGCCGATGATCTTCACGACGTCCTTCTCCTGCAGGCCGCGGGCGAGCAGGCCCTGGGTGACCATGGGCAGGCCGGAGGGCCCCTCCAGGCCGGGCACCGCGGACTTCGGGTTCACCCCTCTGGAGAACACACCCTCGCAGCACGGTGGCGTCAGGTCCTCCATGACCTCGCGGATGAAGTCAGGGCCGAGGCCCACGTGGTCGATGCCGGCGACTTCGGCGATGTGCTCGATGTGGTCGAGCAGGCGGTCGAGCGTCATGTCCTCCTCCCGGTCGGCGAGGAAGGGGGCGAAGAAGTTGACGCAGACCACGCCTCCGGTGGCGGCCACCCCGCGCAGTTGCTCGTCGGTGAGGTTGCGGTGGTGGTCGCGGAGCGCGCGGGCGGCGGAGTGGGTGGCCATCACCGGTTTGGCGGCCAGCTCCAGGACATGCGCGACGCCGGAGGCGCCCAAGTGGGAGACGTCGAAGACGATGCCGAGCCGCTCCATCTCCGCCAGGGCGGCGACGCCGTGGGAGGTCAGCCCGCTGCCCGTGGCGTCCTCGCCGCTGCCGTCGGCCAGCGGCGTGCGGCCGAAGTGCGCGATGGAGGCCACCCGTACGCCGAGGCGATGCATGGTCGAGATCAGCTCGACGTTCGCATCCAGCCCCGGCATGCTCTCCAGCGCCAGCAGCAGGGCGATCTTGCCGTCGGCGAGCGTTCTGTCGATCTCGCCCGCGTCGAAGCAGATGCGGACGTGGTCGGCGTTGCCCTCGGCGAGCACGTGCGCGCACTCGATCATCCGCAGCGTCTGCCGCAGCGCGCCCTCCGGCCGGTATTGGTCGTCGATGAAGACGGGCAGCACCTGCAGATCGACCCCGCCCTCGACGAGCTGGGGCAACCATCGCTCACGGAAGAACGAGGCCCACTGCTGCGGGGGCCGGGCGGAGACGGCCATCAGCAGATCGTTGTGTGTGTCGGCCACGACGGCGCGCTGGTGGAGGGCAAGCGTCATATGTGGACGTTATCGCGGGTGCCGGCGTGCTCATAGCCGGCGGCCCGAGCCCGTGATCGCCTAGCCCGCGGGTGCCGGCTGGTAGGCGGGGAGCGGCGGCTTGGCCGTCAGCCTGCGGTAGAGCGTCGTGGGGCCGGGCCAATTGTTCGTGACGCGGCCCTGCGGCGTCTTGTACCAGCTGTGACAGCCTTCGCCCCACACCATCCGGCTCATCGCCGCGTCGAGTTGCCTGCTCCACGCCGCCATCGCCGCGGGCCGCACCTCGATCGGGCCGTGTGCCGACAGGTGCGGCAGGCACCCCATGATGTGGTTCACCTGGCATTCGATCATGAAGACGATGGAGTTGTGCCCGAGGTTCGTGTTCGGGCCGTACAGCAGGAACAGGTTCGGGAAGTTCGGCACGGAGATGCCCAGGTACGCCTCAGCCCCGTCGGCCCACTGCTCCCGCAGCGCCCGGCCGCCGCGCCCGGTGATCTCCATCGGGGCCAGGAACTCGGTGCTCATGAAGCCGGTCGCGTACACGATCGTGTCGACGCCGCGCAGGCCCTCCGTGGTCTCGACGCCCTCAGGCGCGATCCGGGCGATCTTTTCGGTGACCACTTCGACGTTGTCCCTGGTCAGCGCCGGATAGAAGGTGCTGTCGATGACGACCCGCTTGCAGCCGGGCGGGTAGTCGGGCGTGAGCTTGGCCCGCAGGTCAGGGTCGGGCACCTGGTCGCGCAGGTGCCGCAGCGCCCGCTTCTTCAGGAGCCCGGCGCTCCAGCCCTGGGCGAGCGCGGGGTAGAGGGTGGCCTCGGCGTACCGGTAGATCCACTCGCGGTAGGCCCGCTGAAGGCCGGGGACGAAGCGGAGCGCGCGCGTGGTCAGCGGTCCGAACGTGGCGTCCGGCTTGGGGATCACCCAGTTGGGGGTGCGCTGGAAGACGTGCAGCCGCTCGGCCTGCTCGGCGAGGCGCGGGATGAGCTGGGCCGCCGACGATCCGTTCCCGATCACGGCGACGCGCCTGCCCGTGAGGTCGTGGTCGTGGTTCCAGCGGGCGGAGTGGAAGGAGACACCCGCGAAGTCCGACAATCCCGGAATGTCCGGCAGGCGGGGGCGGTTGAGCTGCCCGACGCCCATGACCATCACGTCGAACGCCTCTGTACGCTCCTCGCCGGCGCCTGAGGCGGTGGCGATCCGCCACTGGGAGTCGTGGAAGACGGCTCGGCGGACCTCGGTCTCGAAGCGGATTTTTCGCCTGACGTCATATTTATCGGCGCAATGCTCTAGATATCCGAGAATTTCCGGCCGTGCCGGGTAGCGACGGGTCCAGCTCGCGTACTTCTCGAACGAGTAGGAGTACAAATGCGATGGAATGTCGCAGCCCGCCCCTGGATAACTGTTGTCACGCCACGTGCCGCCGAGCTCCCCTGCCTTCTCGAACACGGTGTAGGAGCGGATCCCGGCCCGTTCGAGCTGGATCGCCATGCACAGTCCGCCGAACCCCGCTCCAACGATCGCGACGTTTGGTGCCATGCCGTCCTCCGCATGTCAGTATCCGCTTACACTACGCCGAACCCCCGTACCGGCGACACCCCTTCCAGAGCCCCGCGAACCCCTCCCGCGTGCAGATAGTCTTCGCAGGTGGCTGCTGTGACGTTGACGGACGTGATCGAGGTGCTCGAGGCGGCCTACCCGCCCGCCCGGGCCGAGTCATGGGACGCGGTGGGGCTGGTCTGCGGGGACCCGGCCCTGGAGGTGCGGCGGGTGCTGTTCGCGGTCGATCCGGTCGCGGCCGTGGCCGACGAGGCCCTGGAGTGGGGCGCTGACCTGATCGTCACCCACCATCCCCTCTACCTGCGCGGCACCACGAGCGTGGCCGCGACCACCCCCAAGGGCCGGCTCGTCCACACCCTGATCAAGAACGACGTCGCCCTCTACACCGCCCACACCAACGCCGACGTCGCCAACCCCGGCGTGTCGGACGCGCTGGCCAGAGCCGTCGGGCTGACCGGCGACCTGGTGCCGCTCCAGCCCTTCCCCGACGACCCGTGGCGCGGGCTGGGCCGCGTAGGGGAGCTGCCGGAGCCGGCGACGCTGGGCGAGTTCGCGTCCGAGGCCGCCAAGGGGCTGCCGCGGACATCGTGGGGGATCCGGGTGGCAGGCGATCTGTCCAGGCCCGTGCGCCGTGTGGCGGTCAGCGGCGGCGCGGGCGACTCGCTCCTCGGCACGGCCGCGGCCGCCGGGGTCGACGTCTTCCTCACCGCCGACCTGCGCCACCACCCGTCGAGTGAGTTCATCGAGGCGGGCGGGCCTGCGCTGATCGACGCCGCGCACTGGGCGACCGAGTGGCCGTGGCTCGACAGCGCGGCGTCCATCCTGCACGCCAGTGGCGTTAACGTTGAAACGCGTGTCTCCGCCACGGTCACCGATGCTTGGACAAGAGGATATTGATCATGAAAGCAGCCCCTGAGGCCCAGAAGAGACTGCTCGACCTGGCAGAGCTCGACTCCGTGATTGATCGGCTGGCCCACCGCCGCCGCACCCTTCCCGAGCTGGCCGAGATCGACGAGAGGTCGAAGCAGTACGCCAGGCTCGCCACGCAGGTCATCGAGGCCGAGACCGAGGCCGGCGACCTGGCCCGCGAGCAGACCAAGGCGGAGAGCGACGTGGACGCCGTCCGCACGCGCGCCGACCGCGACCAGAAGCGTCTCGACTCCGGCGCCGTGACCTCGCCGCGCGATCTGGCGAGCCTCCAGTCCGAGATCGCCTCACTGCAGAAGCGCCAGGGCGATCTGGAGGAGATCGTCTTGGAGATCATGGAGCGCCGCGAGGCCGCGGACACCAAGGTGACCGACCTGGTGGCGCAGCGCGACGAGGTGGCCGCCGCCGTGGCCGCCGCCGAGAGCCGGCGCGACGCCGCGCTCAAGGAGATCGACAAGGAGGCGGCCGAGGTCCAGGGCCGCCGCTCCGCCGTCGCCGGCTACATCCCCGCCGACCTGATGGCGCTCTACGTGAAGCTCAGGGACCAGTATGGCGTGGGCGCCGCCATGCTGCGCGGCGGCCGGTGCCAGGGCTGCAAGGTGGCCCTGTCCATCGCCGAGATGAACCGCATCAAGGCCGCACCCCACGATGAGGTGCTCCGCTGCGACGAGTGCCGCCGCATCCTCGTACGGACGGCAGAGTCAGGGCTGTGACGCACTACGTCATCGAGGCCGACGGCGGCTCGCGCGGCAATCCGGGCCCCGCCGGCTACGGCGCGGTCGTCATGGACGCCGCGGACGGCCAGGTGCTGGCGGAGTCGGCCGAGGCCATCGGCGTCACCACCAACAACGTCGCCGAATACCGCGGGCTGATCGCCGGCCTCGAGGCCGTGCTCCGGCTGGGCGGCGAGGGCGCGCAGGTGGCCGTGCGGATGGACTCGAAGCTGGTCATCGAGCAGATGGCGGGCCGCTGGAAGGTCAAGAACGAAGGGCTGCGCCCGCTCGCGCTGGAGGCGGCGGCGCTGGGCCGGCGGCTGCGGGTGACCGAGTGGACCTGGATCCCGCGCGAACGCAACAAGCACGCCGACCGCCTGGCCAACGAGGCCATGGACGCCGCAGCCAAGGGTCTGACCTGGAAGGCGGGCGGCGCCACCGACTCCCACGCGCAGGAGGGGGTGCGCACCCCGGCCACCCGCCAGACGGACCTCCTCGACGCCGGCGACATTTCCGAAATATCCGCCCCAGCGGCCTCCATCGCCGCGGCCCAGCAGCGCGTCACCAGGACCGGCACGGGCACCGGCACCGGCTGGGCCCCGCCCACCCGCGTGGCCACCTCGCTGCTCCTGCTGAGGCACGGCGAGACCGAGCTGTCCCTGGAACGCAGGTTCTCCGGCCTGGGCGACGCCGAGCTCACGCCCAACGGCCTCGCGCAGGCGTCGGCCGCCGCGGACCGGCTGTCGCGGGAGCCGTACCGGCCGGATGTGATCGTCACCTCCCCGCTCACACGGGCCCGCCAGACCGCGGCCGCCGTCGCCGGGCGGACCGGCCTCGACGTCGAGGTGGCCGAGGACCTCAGGGAGGCCGACTTCGGCGCCTGGGAGGGCCACACGTTCACCGAGGTCCAGCGGAAGTGGCCGGCCGAGCTCGCCGCCTGGCTCGCCGACCCCGCCACCGCCCCGCCCGGCGGAGAGAGCTTCGCCACGGCCGCACAACGCGTCCAGGCGGCTGGGGAGCGGCTGGTGGAGCGGTACGAGGGCAAGACCGTGCTGGCGGTCTCACACGTGACCCCCATCAAGATGCTGCTGAGACTCGCCCTCATGGCTCCACTGGAGTCGATTTACCGCATGCACCTCGACCTGGCGTGCCTGTCGCTGATCGAGTACTACGCGGACGGCCCGGCCGTGGTGAAGTCGTTCAACGACACCTCGCACCTGCACTGAGGTGTCGCGGTCGTGCCGGGTTCCGCCAGGAGCACCCGGCACGGCCGCGGACGCATCGCCCCCCTCAGGCGATGACGTGCCCATTCCAGCAGTTCGATCTTGTAGCTGGGTTGGGAGTTGCTTGGGACTTGATAGAGTTCTGCAGACGAGTCGGCCAGGCGACCGCGTCGAGCCCGCAAGGGCTCGCCGAGGAAGGTCCGGGCTCCACAGGGCAGGGTGGTCGGTAACGCCGACCCGGGGTGACCCGCGGGACAGTGCCACAGAAAGCAGACCGCCTCCCGATACCCGGGAGGTAAGGGTGAAAGGGTGGTGTAAGAGACCACCAGCGCCCACGGTGACGTGGGCGGCTAGGTAAACCCCACCCGGAGCAAGGTCAAGAAGGGACGCTCTTCGGAGCGTTCCGCGCGCGACGTTCGAGGGCGGCCCGCCCGAGCCGCGCGGGTAGACCGCTCGAGACCGCCGGCAACGGCGGTCCTAGATGGATGGTCGCCCCTTCACACGAAGGACAGAACCCGGCCTACAGGCCGACTCGTCACTCTCCGCCCCTTTGACCAGGGGCGGAGCACCTTTCAAGATTGTCTGTTCCGTCCCTGTTCCGTGATACTAGGGAGGAGGAGAGCGTCAATCGCGCCACGTCCAAGGTCGTCTTGGTCCGGGAAGAGATGGCCGTAGGTGTCCATCGTCTCCGCAATGGTGGCGTGGCCAAGCCGGGTTTGGATCACCTTGGGGTTGAGAATGGCCTTGATCAATCCTGAGGCAAGCCCTAGCAGACCAGCCGCGGGGCCGCCTCCGTTCCATCACAGCCCTGGACACCGGGCGCGCGGCCGGGCAGCCCCGCGGCTGGCCCGCTACCTCTTCGGGTGGACGACGGCAGACGGGCAGGCTCGGGAGCTCTTGTCCTGGCTTACGTAGGAGCACGGCTGTCTGACGCAAGCCTTGATACTGGCGACATACCAGCGACATACCGCGTCTCCCTAGTGTTGAGACGACCTTGACAAAGATCTAAGGAGCAGCGATGCGAAAGATCGTACGCCGTGCAATGGGTATGGGGATCGCTACGATCGCAGTGGCAACCGTCAGTCTGACAACGGCACCTGCTGCTTCTGCTGCCCTCGGCGATGGCAGCTGGCGTCCTTACGGCAACACAAACCCGATCACCTCCAGCTCCAGTACGTGGAAGTGCGGCAGCACGAAAGCGATCGTCGCCAATGTGAGCGCGCAGGTTTGCGCCATCAGGTCGCCCAGTGGGGGCTCCGTACAGGGGGCGGTGATCGTGCGTAACAACCGATCCAGCCTCCACCTCGTCACGGCAGGAATGGTTCTGGTGGGGTCGCACAACATGGGCTATTGGGAATGCCCGCGCTCTGGGGTCGGGGCGAACTCGTGGTCGGTGTGCTTCGGGAGAACCATCTCCCACAGTGCCGCAGTGCACTCACAGGGCTCCGCGAACGGTGTAGTCCCCGACCCATCACCATGGGTCTAAACAGCGCCACTCGATTGGACGTCGAGACTGCTAATCGGCGCTCCGGAACCTGTCAATTTGATCAAGGCAGTTGAGCTGGGCTAATTCTGTGTCGGCTTCTCTGTGGTCTCCTTCTGGTCCTCGTTCTTGGGCTTGTTGATCCACACGGGACCGGGTAGATCGGGCGGTGT